>JAKBLT010000078.1:0-4640 GCA_021831925.1 Thermoplasmata archaeon | reverse complement strand
TTTCCCTTTGCATTCATGTAGGATTCGGGGAACGGTTTAAGAGGAGATTTTTTTGCTATACGGTTTGCAATCTCAAGTAATTCAGATCGGGAAAGTTTCATTGATCTCTGTCAACACAAATGGATCTGAATATTAAAATTAGAGCTTTGTCTGTAAAGAGCAACCGGGAGTTCTTTCTTTTCATCGCATTAGAAAAATAGTTATTGATTGATTTGTCTTACCTTTACAGTGGAAGAATACTATGAAAGCCTTGATGAAATTTTTTCTGAAGCATCAAGTATCTATGATAAAAAAATACTGTCTAATTTTATAAACGTCAATATAAGAGCCTCAGAAATGAGCATTCTTTTGAAGCACTCCAAAACCGGCATGAAGGTGCTTGAGATCGGATGTGGAACCGGAGAGGAAGCGGGCCAGTTTATACGTGAAACTGGAAATGAAATCGTCTGTCTAGATGTTTCAGACGGAATGATAAATTTTGCAAGGAATAAAATGGAAAAGTTAGGAATCTCTGATAAATTTACTTCGGTTAAGAGACCCGCTTCTGAGATTGGCTTAATCGGTGATTGCTTTGATTTGATATATTCCTTTAATGGAGCACTAAACACTGAACCCAGAATACGAGAAAGTGCCAACGGTATCTACAATTCTTTGAAAAACAACGGCGTTTTGATATTTTCAATTAGAAACAGGAGGTGTTTGGGTGAGTTTCTACTTTACTTTATTTTGGGTAAAAACGAAAGGATAAGGGATCGTTTAGGAGAAACAACTTACGTCGAAGTGGTGGGAAAGAAAGTTAAATCTCAGTACTATTCTCCGAATGAAATATTATCAATATTCGAAAGGTTTAAACTAATCCAAAAAAAGGGGCTAGCTATAATTCTTCCACCTTATCTTGCCGAGAAGATTTCATCAAGATTTGTGAAACGTTTAGTGACATTTTTAGAAAATGTGCTGTCATCACTTCCTTTTTTTTCATCTCTCGGGGATGAGGTAATTTATGTTTTCAGAAAAGGTTGAGTACAATTTGGAAGTTAAGCTTCCAGATCCATATCTTTCCACTTATCTGGTTAATTATATTCAAGAAGGCGATAAATTTCATATCATTATAACTGGGGAATGGAAAAGAAAGCTGAAAAACTGCTCCTTTGCATATGTCCATGGAGATACATATTCTGCCAGTGAAGAGAGTGTGGATTCACTGTTAGATTCTTTCAGGAGAAAATATGGATCAAGTCATCTTGAGCAACATGGTTTGTATTCCGGTACAGGTTTCCTTCTTGAAAAAACTGACATACCTATAAGGAACAGATACGAGATCTTAGGGAATGAATTTGATGATGTGTCAAAAAATTATGAGTCTTCTGTTAAGGGAAATCCAGTCGAGGTATACATGAGGGGCCGAACCTCAATGCTCTTGTCTCATTTTGCGAGGGATGGGATGAACATTCTTGAAATTGGTTGTGGAACCTTGATTGAGGCATCAGCCATTAGATCAAAAGTGTCACTGACGTGTGCTGAACTGTCGGATGAAATGATAAGCAGGGCAAAGGAGAATTCAAAGTCTTTAAGCGAGATTGGCGTTGAAATGCTAAAGGTTTCGTCAGGTTTTATTAGAACCGGGAAGAAATATGATATCATATTTACCACTTTTGGGTATCTCGATTTAGAGAAGATTGAAACTGTTGAGGCCACTTTAAGAGAGAACCTTAAAGACGGCGGAATATTTATTGGAGCCTACTGGAACAGACTTGGATTTCTGGATTTACTGATCTCCATGCTGCTGGGCAGATCCGAATATTTAAAACAGAAAAATAAAGGCAACGTTCTGCCAGATTTCTCTAGATTTACTACAGCAACGAGACCTAAAAATCCTTATGTTTTCTCTAAGATAAGAGGTTTTACAGTTATTAAACGGATTGGAGTTTGCACACTTATTCCACCATATAATTTTAACAGGGTTGCGAAGAGACTTTCAAATAAAAAAGTGTTTTTTGCATTAGATCTTCTGGTATCCTCAATACCTATTATTAAGAATTTTGCGGATTATATCATTGTAGTTTTGAGGAGAGAGAATGAATCATAATATGATAGAATCTTTCAGCATCATTATACCCACACATAACAGGTGTTCAAAACTAAACGCATTGTTGAAAAGTATTGAGGAACACAAGGTTATTCAGCTAAAAGAAATAATTATAATAGATGATTCCGGCGTTCATTGCAGTATAGAAACCACTGGTAAAATCAGAATTATTCACGTGAAAATTTCATTCAGGGTATTCATTTCTCATGCAAAGAACATCGGAGCTAAGCTCGCATCATCAGATTTCCTTTTTTTTATTGACGATGATAATATTGTTGGTGAGGAAACGTTTCAACCAGTAATAGATGCTTTTTCTTCGCAGAATAACGTGGGCGCTGTTATGCCTTCAGCGATGTATCTTGCTAACCCCGAACTGGTCTGGGTATATGCAACACCATTCAAAAAAGGGAAATGGGAGCATGATCTGATAGGGCGGAATAACCTGAGAAATGTTCAACTGGAAAACAGATTATACGATGTCGACGCGCTTCCGAATTCATTCCTAATTGAAAGAAAAGCTCTGTTAAGCGTAAACGGTTTTAGCGCTGATCTGAAAGTGAACAGTTCTGGAGATCTAGCACTAAAATTAAAAAAAGCAGGTTTCAGAGTAATCGCAACGTCATACGCAAAGATCTATCATGATGTTCCCTTACCTGGTAAATTTGGTTACTGGTCAGTTCATGGCCGCAGTGATCCGGAACGCGTAAAGCTTGAGATTTCCAACTGGTTTTCCTACATGCACGAAGTACATTCGAATGAAATGTTTTTTGTCTGGAAAGCAATTCTTCATTCCATGAAGTTCATTCTTCCAAATCTGTTAACCTATATCCTGCTTGGAGGTAAAAACAGGAAAAAGCTAATTGAAAATCTTACTCTTGGCTTGTTTGATTCAGTCAGGAAGCCTGAATTTAAGAAATAAATTATTCTTTAATTTCCATAACCTCGCTGTCGATAGATCAAAAAAACTCAGGAAGGGTAATTTATGCAAACTTTTACCTAACCTGTTATCGAATAAGCCGGTTCCAAATATACCCTCAAGCTTTAGTCTGTTGTCGAAGTAAGATTCGAGCGGACCGTAAAATATTCTGTGTATACCTGGATTCGTTTTCACTTCTCTTATTCCAGCTCCCTCCCTCATTTTAGAAAGCGGTGCGTAAGGCACGGAAATAATCAATGCCCCGCCACTCCTTCCAACTCTTATCATTTCATTATAGACGAGGGTTGGATTGCTGATATGATGCATAACTCTAACCATTACTATCAGATCAAACATACCATCCTGGAATGGAAGGTTCATAAAATCACACCGTCTCAAATGAGTACGGGTCAACCTTGCCTTAGCTTCTCTTAGGTTTCTGCTTGAGAAGTCACCATATAAGTCTCAACGCTAATTTTCTCCAATACGGATGTAATTCTTCCAAACCCACCACCCATTTCGAGCGTTTTAATTGGGTTTCCAGCAAGTTTCCTGATAAGCTTTCTTTCCGCAAGGTCGAGTATATCCCTGTCTTTCCATTCATTTACGTAATCGTAGTTATCGTAATCAGGGGGATCCACAAAACAAATAGATCATATGGACTAATTAACATTTTCTTCGACTTTATCTTTGTTTTTAGTGATTTCACCATATACTGACCTGCTTTTCCAGATTTTGAAGTATACGGAAAATTCACGGTATCTGAAGTTTGGTTTAAACCGGTACAAAACCATAGCCATTAGGAACTCTGGTGTTAATATCTCCCCTATTCCAGCATCTGATGGCTTGAATCCTATTCTCATAAAATCTCTGTAGTGAAGGTATCTGACCTTAAATCTTGACATAAGATCCCTGTTTCGGTTTAGATGATCAATTACCACGTTTATGCTCAAGTCCTGGGCATGTAAATTGTGGGAAAAAGCATTTAACGCAATCTCGTTGTCCTCATGTCTATCAAGATTCTTCCACCCACCAAGTAAACGAGCTATCTTACGGGGCAGAATCATCATACCGTATACCGAGAGAACTTTGCCTTCAAATCTTGAATGATACTCATTTATTGCCCTCAGAATTGTACTGTGATCATAGATTACATCCATGTCGATGTTTGCAATTATGTATTGACCTGTGGAGTGCACAAATGCCTCGTTTCGCCCTATGCCTCTGTTACTTTTTACCCTGATCAGCGATGTGATAATTTTCTGTTTAAATAAATCAGACAGATATTCATATGAGCCATCATTGCTGTAATTATCTATTACGATGGACTCAAATCTTTCATCTAAAAGCAGAGGATGGATACTGTTTATAGATTGGCGTATTGAATTGATAGAATTGTAATTTGTAATGCATATGCTGTAAATTCTATCCCTTTCCACAAAATATGTATCATCAATTTATATTAATAAATAATCTCTGTTAATTTATTCGGTTTCTATTTGGAATGACCTGGCTACATCTCTTTTGCAGCTTCTTCGAATAATCTGACCTCTTCCTCAGAAAGGTTCCAACCGACAGAATTACAGTTTTCCTTGACATGTTCCGGGTTTGATGCCCTTGGTATTGGGAAAACATTGC
>JAKBLT010000014.1:22514-24286 GCA_021831925.1 Thermoplasmata archaeon | reverse complement strand
GGATTATCCAAAGATATTAAAGAAAATGGCTGATGAGTCCAGAAAAATTCTCGGAAAGTCCTGCAGGATCTATGTTTTTAAGGAAGATATGGAGCTTCTTAACGACGAAAATGTGAGTGAGCTTAAATCGCAGAAAAGAATCAGGGGCGGTCTTCTTGGCATCTCTTCAGATGGAAAGATGGAGATTGATCTGACTTTTGACACAATATTCCAGTCCGAAAGGGAGAACATTGAATCGCTTCTTGCTGAAAAAATAAAGGGTGATTGATTGGACAGAACCTATACCGGGTCTTACGGCAGGCTAAAATCTTCACTGGCAGATTTCCTTCCGAACCAGTTTTTTGAGAACCTCATTGGCAGGGATCTTGAAAGCATACAGCAGATACTTTCACAGACATCATATAAGGAGGATCTTGATGCCCTTGCATCTCAGTATAAGTTGCCTGAGATACTTGATCTTGCCATTAACAGGCACCTTATTTCAAAAAACAGGCTTGCCCAGTTTGCACCGCCCTCGGTATCCAGAAGATTTCTGCAATCCTATTTCCTGAAATGGGATATAGAGAATGTCAAATCCCTTATATCCGCCAAGGTGCTGGATTACAATTCACAGATTTCAGATTCGTTTATAATAAGTTACAGGAACCTGCCACTTGGGGTGTTTGCAGGCGTAATGACAAGAGAAGATTTCAATATAATGGCATCCCTGGGGAGTGTTGAGGCTGTTGTTGATTACCTCACAAAATTTGGCATTGGGACATATATGTTGCAGTACATAGACGAATACCGGAAGACTAAAGATGTAACACCCCTTTTCTCCGCGATGGACAGATACCATTACAATACAATGCTGGAAAATCTTATTTTTTACAATGGCGACGAGGCATTCATTCGGGATTATGTGAGAGCTCTTGTGGATTCTCATAACATATTATCTGTCCTGAAGGGGATACATCTTGCATTGCAATGGGATCAGCTTAAGGGTTATGTTTTTCAAAATGGCCATATACCGCTGACTGATCTTGAGGAGGCTTTGAGGGCAGGCAGGGTTGAGGATGCCTGTCAGCATTTCTCACGTTATTATGATCTGTCACAACCGCTGCAAAAATTCTCTGTTACAGGTCTGATATTTCATTTTGATCTCCATCTCAAGAACCTGATAACAAAAGAATACATGCAGAAAATGGCCTCGTCGCCTGTTTCCCTTAACTCAATCTTTCATTTCATACTTAAAGCGGAAACTGAGAGGACAAATTTAAGAGCTGTGGTGGCTGGATCTCTATATAAATTATCCCCTGAAAGAATTCGTGAAATGCTCATTCTGGTGTGAAAAATGGAAAATGAACTTTCTTCTGGAAGAATTGCCGTTATCGGCGAAAGGGAGCTTATATTGGGATTCAGGCTGATTGGAATGGAAAGCTCCATTGAAGTGACAGAAAAGAATGCAGGAACTGAATTCATGAAGTTATATCATTCCGGGAAGTATTCCCTGATAATGGCATCTGAAAACATAAAAAAAAATATAGATAGAAGAATATTGGATCAGATTGAAGTTTCAACAAACCCGTTAGTTGTATTCATTCCCATGCCAGGTGGGCATGACGAGGAATCTGTGGGTAAACTGGCAAAGAGAATTCTTGGCGTGGATATAGGAACGTGATTTAAATGGCAGGTAAAATAGTAAAGGTCTCAGGCCCTGTAATAGATGCTGACGATGTCAGGAACGCGAAAATGTTTGATGTCGTCAGGGTTGGAAATATAGGGTTGGTAGG
>JAKBLT010000014.1:0-22414 GCA_021831925.1 Thermoplasmata archaeon | reverse complement strand
GGACCTTTTGGATCGGGGAAGACTGTGGTACAGCACCAGCTATCAAAGTGGGCTGACAGTGATATCGTTGTATATGTTGGATGCGGGGAGAGAGGTAATGAAATGACAGAGATACTTACAACATTCCCGGAACTTCTGGATCCGAAGACTGGCAAGCCCCTGATGGAAAGAACAGTCCTGATCGCAAATACATCCAATATGCCGGTTGCGGCAAGGGAGGCCAGCATTTACACCGGTATCTCCATTGCCGAATATTACAGGGACATGGGCTACAACATTGCGCTTATGGCAGACAGCACGTCACGCTGGGCCGAGGCACTGCGTGAGATCTCCGGCAGGCTTGAGGAAATGCCTGGCGAAGAGGGTTACCCGGCTTATCTGGGAAGAAGGCTGTCCGAATTCTATGAGAGATCCGGGTACGCTGTCATTACATCGCCTGAGAAGAGGAAGGGGTCGATCACACTGGTTGGTGCAGTCTCTCCTCCTGGTGGTGACATATCAGAACCGGTTTCGCAGAACACCTTAAGGGTTACAAGGGTCTTCTGGGCACTTGATGCGTCCCTCGCATCCAGGAGGCATTTCCCTTCAATAAACTGGCTGAACAGCTATTCCCTCTACAAGAATGATCTTGAACCATGGTATGCCAGGAACGTTTCACCTGAATGGAATAATGTCTATTCAGATACAATGGCCATACTGCAAAAGGAATCTGAATTACAGGAGATAGTCCAGCTTGTCGGATACGATGCGCTGCCTGAAAAAGAAAAGTCAACGCTTGATATTGCAAGAATGATAAGAGAAGACTTCCTTCAGCAGAGCGCTTTTGACGAGATCGACACATATTGTTCCCTTAAAAAACAGTTCCTGATGCTGAGTTCCATAATTGATCTTGGAAAGAAACAGGAAAAGGCGATAGAAAGCGGACTCGCTATGAATCAGCTTCAGTCCCTCTCATCAAGGGCAAAAATATCAAGAATGAAAGAGGTCAAGGAACAGGATGTGGATAAGTTCTTCTCCGATCTATCGCAGGAAATGAAGGAGGATTTTGCATCCATTAAAGGAGGCGATAAAATTGCCGCAAGTTAGTTACAGAACAATCGGACAGATAACTGGCCCACTGCTTTTCGTTGAGGATGTTCCGCAGGCCGCTTACAATGAACTTGTAAGCATTACGCTCCCGGACGGAGAGATAAGACAGGGACAGGTCCTGGAGACACGAAACGGTCTTGCAATAATCCAGGTGTTCGGTTCTACTTCTGGAATGGATACAAAGCAGACCGCAGTCAAGTTCTCCGGAACCACAGCAAGAATAAAGGTATCAGACAGCATGCTCGGAAGGGTATTCAACGGCCTTGCCTCACCGATAGACGGCGGTACCTCGATTACGAAAGGCGAGATGGTCGAGGTTGTGGGAAACGCCATAAACCCGTACTCCAGAGAGGAGCCGTCAGAATTCATTCAGACCGGTATTTCGACGATTGATGGAATGAACACGCTTGTCAGGGGCCAGAAATTACCGTTATTCTCAGCGTCAGGTCTACCACATAATGAGGTTGCAGCCCAGATTGCAAAACAGGCAAAGGTCATAGGTAAAGATGAAAGCTTTGCAGTTGTATTTGGTGCCATGGGCATAACCAGCGAGGAGGCAAACTTCTTCATCAACCAGTTCACGGAGACTGGCGCAATTTCGAGAGCTGTCCTGTTCCTGAATCTTTCCTCGGATCCTTCTATGGAAAGGATAATCCTTCCAAGGGCAGCCCTCACTGCAGCTGAGTACCTTGCCTATGAAAAGGAGATGCACATACTCGTCATATTGTCAGATATGACAAATTATTGCGAAGCACTGCGTGAGATATCGTCAGCTAGGGAAGAGGTCCCTGGAAGGCGTGGATACCCTGGATACATGTATACTGACCTTAGTATGATATACGAAAGGGCCGGCAAGATAAAGGGAAGAAACGGCTCGATAACACAGATCCCCATACTTACGATGCCGGGGGACGACCGAACACACCCGATACCTGATCTTACCGGATATATTACGGAAGGACAGATAGCCATGAGCCGTGATCTGCAGAGAAGCGGGGTATATCCTCCGATTGATGTATTGCCATCACTATCAAGATTGATGAACCAGGGAATCGGGGCAGGCAGGACAAGGGAGGATCACAGAGGCGTGTCTGATCAGATTTACTCTGCATATGCAACAGGCAAAGATCTGAGATCATTGAGCGCGATAGTTGGAGAGGAGGCTCTCGGAAAAACAGACAAATTGTACCTGAGCTTTGCAGACAGCTTCGAGAAGCGCTTCGTGAACCAGGGAAGGAATGAGGATCGCACTATAGAGCAGACCCTTGATCTGGGATGGGAACTTCTTTCCGTGCTCCCAGAACAGGAGATGAAGAGAGTAAAGAAGGACTTCATACAGAAATATGGTAAATGGAAAAAGTGATAACCTATGCCGGTTGAAATAAGACCAACAAGGATTGAACTCATAAATGTCAACAGGAGGATCAGGCTTGCAAGAAAGGGCCTTGATCTCCTGAAGATGAAGAGAACATCACTTGTGATGGAGTTTTTCAACATAAGCAGGACGGTAAGGGGAATGAGGGAAAGCATCCGTAATGATCTAGCCAACGGACTTGAATCTGTCAAGCTTGCAGAGGCTTTTTCCGGTATAATGAATCTTGAGAGAATCGCAGATATGTCGGCCGATACTGATGCCAGGGTAGCAACAAAGAATGTGATGGGTGTCCGGATCCCGAGCCTTAATGTTGTATATCATGAAAGCCTTCTTTCTGAAATATACAGATCTGTTTCCATACCTGCTATAATAGAGGATTCTATCGTAAGATTTGAGAGCATACTGAGATCGATGCTTGAAATAGCAGAGAAAGAGAATTCCATGAGGAAACTACTGAGGGAAATAGACAGGACCAAGCGAAGATCAAATGCAATTGAGAACATACTGATACCTGACCTGATTGCAAACGCAAAGTTCATCAGGATGAGGCTTGACGAAATTGAGAGAGAGACATTCACGATGCTGAAAACCGTAAAGAGAAACATTGAAAGGAAATCCCTGCAGAATGGAGGTGGCGCGTGATGTCCTTTTACGACCGAAACGGAAAGAAGGTATATTACCAAAGGCTGGACCCTTCAATTCTGGATAAACCAGCGGTCAGAAAATTTTTATTTATAAAACAGTTGATTTTTGCGATAAATATAGCGATAACGGTCACGGTGATATTGCTACTTTATATGGGGGTACTCTAGATGCAGGAAGATCTTGAAAAACTAAGGTTGATAAGAGAAAAGGAGGATCAGTCAAACCAGGAATTTGAGAAATTAAAGAGAGAACTGGAGGAGTCTTATCAGAATTTTCTGCTTAACTCCCAGAATGAAATCGAATCTGAGAAGAAGAGGCTTGAATCTGACCGTATTAGCAGGATTGAATCTGAAAAAATGAAGCTGCAGGATCTCAGGGATACAAGAATAGCTGATGCGAGAAAGAAGGCTGCCTCAATGGATCTTTCCATAACAGAAAGTGCGGCTGCAAAGATTTTTGCGGATGCAGTCAAGAAGTACCTGGAGAAGTGATATGGGCCTTAGACCGGAAAAAATGGGCAGAATCCGTATAATATCCTTGACAAAATACAGGCAGGGCATAGTTTCTATCCTTCACAATATGAGGGTTATCCAGCTTGAGTCCGTATCGAAGGATGTTTCCTCCTTACTTGGCAGCTCAAACCTTGATGAGCAGGTAGATTCCGTTAATGATGAATTACAGAGAATAAAAGGTTATGAATCATCACTGCCCCCTCTGGGCGTTGACAGGAGAAAGATTGGAGGCCTGGAAGAAGCGCTGAGTGAGGCAAAAAAAATTGACCTTGGCGATGAGATAAAGGTTCTTAAGTCAAGGCAGGAAGACATACTCACAGATATCAAGGACATAAAGAACAGGATGGAAGCGGTTCAGCCGCTGATCGGGCTCGACGCGGATCTGTCAGTCTTCAATACTTCTATGACAAAATCCTACATTGTATCTTCAAACCTGGATGTCGATATTGAAGCAATACTCAGATCGGAAGTAAGAGACTGTCTTATTATCCAGGCCCCTTCAGGAAAAGTAATTGCGACCATACGCTCTGATTCTGAAAGGGGACTTGCCACAGTATGCAATTCCAATGGTTTCCAGATGATGCACATCCCCGAGATGCATGGGAAACCGGCCGATTATTATGAAAACCTGGTCGGCATGCTCAACGAGAAAAGCAAGCATCTTGAAGAGATTGGGAACGAACTGCTTGAGATATCAAAAGCCCATTATTCCAGTATTGTACAGGTAAGGGAGCAGCTTGAGATTGAACTGCAGAAGTTGGAGGCGGCACAGCGATCACTGTCATCCGGTGAAATTTTTGCAATTGAAGGGTGGGTGAAGATGCGTGACTATGAAAATATCTCAAGCAGAATTAACAGGTTCACAAATGGTGCCTGTCTCGTCAATACCATACATACAGATGAAATGCCCCCAACAGCAATGCGGAATCCTAAGGGATTCAATGTCTTTGAGTTCTTTATCCGCTTTTATTCCCTCCCTGTGGAAAATGAATTTGATCCTACACTTATTTTCGCGATAATATTCCCGTTCTTCTTCGGTCTGATGGTAGGTGACTGGGGATACGGACTGATCATACTGCTTGTTTCACTCTGGATGGTTCGCAAGATAAGGCATCCAGAGACATTCTCGATCTTTCCTAAAAGAATCTCCTCGTTCGCGGTTCAGATTCTTGGAAAGGGCCCTCTCTTGGTGCTTGCAAAAGTCCTGATCCCGTCATCAATAATTGCAATTATTACCGGCGTTGTTTTCAATCAGTTCTTTGGATTCCACATACTTCCATTCACTATCGTGAATGTTGATTCGAATTATGGAATTACAAAACTTTTGCTGCTTTCCGGATACATTGGGCTTGCAATGGTAAGCTTTGGTTTTGTGCTGGGTATACTCAATGATGTTTTCACGGGCGAGAAAAAGAAGGCAATAGGTGCCGGTGGATGGCTGATGCTTGCCTGGGGAGTTGCAATTACCGGCCTGAACTTCATACACAAGTCGCCCATCTCCCTTGATCCTGTTACCGGTCCTGCTACTGCACTGCCGATTTACATTGCAATATTGGGTATAATCCTGGTTGCAATAATGGAGAAAAGCAGGGGTATGATCGAGGTACCTTCACTGATCTCCCACATCCTTTCATATACAAGAATCGTTGGCATACTTCTTGCTTCGGTGATCCTGGCGCTTGTCGTAAATGATGTCTTCATGTCGGATATTCACAAAGGAATCGCCTTTATACTGCTAGGTGGAATAATCCTGGTCCTTGGACAGATTTTCAACCTTGCAATCGCAATATTTGAACCGGGCATCCAGGGTGCAAGGCTTCTTTACGTGGAATTCTTTTCCAAGTTCTACAGGGGAAACGGAAGGCAGTTCCGTCCTTTCGGCTCCAGGAGGAAATACACTCTCCCGGATGAACCTGAAGATTAGATACGGAAATTGAATGGTATTTGACCGAGCGAGAAAATAAGTTATACCTAATTTACCTATCGTCAAATATGGCAATAACTGAGACTGTTCTCATACTTATTATCGTTCTTGACACTGCAGCCAGTCTTTTTATTGGGGCATGGGCCGGTCGTTTGCTGACAAGATATCCCTTTGGAGCGTCTGGGTTTACCGGCGTTGAAAGCATGATCAACAGGAGATGTGTTGTCAAACTGGTTACGCCAGAAAGAATCGAGGTCTTACTTGATTCACAGGTCTGGGCAGCGGAGCTCTTTGACAAGAACGAGAAAATAGCCCCTGGCGACAGGGCGGTAGTAAAGGATGTAAGCGGACTGAAGCTTATCATTAAAAAGGTTGAGTGATTGACAGTTTTTTTACAAAGCTCCGGATTTCAGGTTTGAATAGAAGATCTTACACCTATCGTTTCCCTTCTTCATCATAGGTAGATCCTTGCACCATGAATACATTATGCAACATGGAAGTTGCTCCTGATGTGCGTGGCTGGATAAAATGCCCTCCACGGATCACCAAATGCAACTGATAATTTGGATCTTCCCGGAAGGGATCAGAAGCTCAGAACAGTGTAACCTGAATTAACGTAATGTGAGATCCTCTCGCCCGCCGGTTTCAGGCTGATTCCCATTGATTCAAGCTTCTCTTTTTTACCGCTTCTCTCCGCTATAAATACGCAGGCAGAGTCGATTGCACCAAGGTTGTAAAGCTTCGTGAATGCCTCAAGGGGTGGTCCTTTCAATTCTGTGATGTATTCCTCACTTGGTCCAAAGAATATCACCTTCAGATCTTCATATCTTTTAGCTTCAGCAGATCTGGAAGCGTTTACCAGACCAATGTTGGCTCTCTCAGGATCTTCCTTGCCCGCAATTATCAAAAATAGTACTTTGCCCATGTCTATTGATTGTTTGATAATATTAATGCATTGTGTTAGGGCAGAAGAAAACGCTGAATAAGAAGAAAAAGTAGATATTGCATTCAGGTATGATAATGCGTGTTTAACGACGAACTTTCTGAGATATTCAGTGAGATGGCTGATATTGAGGAAATTGAGGGAAAGCGCTGGGAATCCTTAGCCTACAGAAAGGTTTCGGGAAACATTGCCGCTTTAGGCGAGGACATAAGGGAAATATACCGGCGGAATGAGCTCAGAAAGATAGAGGGTGTTGGTGACGCTATAGCAAAAAAGATTTCCCAGTACATAAACGAAGGCCGGATAACTGCCTACGATGAAATGAAAAAGAAGTATCCCATTAACTTCAGGGATCTGAGAAAAATCCAGGGCCTGGGTCCTAAAAAAATAGCCATTTTATTCACGCAACTTGGGGTGACAAACATTTCACAGCTATCTGATGCGATAAACAGCCATAAAATTGCTGAGCTGCCTGGATTCGGAAGCAGGAGTGAGGAAAAGCTGAAAAAGAGCCTTGAAACATTTCAGCAGGTTGGTTCAAACAGAATCCTCCTGTCAAAGGGACTCAGAGAGATAGAATACATCAGAGAGCATCTTCTGGCGTCTGGCCTTTTCGAGAGGGTGGAAGCCGCAGGTTCATCAAGAAGGATGCGCGAGACTGTCGGTGACATAGACCTTCTGGCTATTTCAGGTAACGTGGAAAGTGCTACCGATTATTTTCTCAGTCTGGATCGAATTGATGGTGCCGTTTCCCGCGGGGAGTCGAAAGTAACTGTGAACCTTAAGATCGGGATTACATGCGATTTGAGATTCATAGAAGCTGACTCGTTTGGAGCTGCATTGCAGTATTTTACGGGCAGCAAGGATCATAACGTCAGGTTACGTGATCTTGCCATATCACGGGGCATGAAACTGAACGAATATGGCCTTTTCGCTGCAGATCAAAAAATTGCAGGCGCTTCTGAGAATGAGATTTATGAAAAACTCGGCCTTATGTATATACCTCCCGAACTCAGGGAAGACAAGGGTGAAATAGATGCAGCACTAGCAGGCAAGATCCCCCGCCTCATAGAGTATGAAGAGGTAAAGGGAGATCTGCATATGCATACCTTCGACAGCGACGGCATGGCTTCACTGGAGGATATGGCTGTTGCAGCTAAAGCCTCTGGACTTGAATATATCGCCATTACCAATCACAGCAAATCCCTTATGATAGCAAACGGCCTGAACGAAGAAAGATTCAACACATTCAACGAAGAGATTGAAAGGATTTCGGAGAAGCTTGGTTTCAGCATACTCAAAGGTGTTGAACTGGAGATTCTGAAGGATGGGTCTCTTGATCTATCCTCGCCCTTATTGAAGAAAATGGATTTTGTGCTGGGGGCAATGCACCAGTTTGTCTCCCAGGATCGCGAGGAGAACACTAACAGGCTGCTGAAGGCAATCAGGTCCGGTCTCGTGAACTCCATAGCTCACCCTACTGGAAGATTAATTGGATCGAGACCACCATATCAGCTCGATATGGATAGAATTATGGAGGCATGTGCTTCTGAAGGCGTCTTTCTAGAAATAAACGGCTCGCCTGAGAGATCTGATTTGCCGTCAGACCTTGCAAGGAGAGCTGCCGGATTCGGTGTTAAGTTCACGCTTGGAAGCGATGCCCACAATACTAATGATCTTTCCAACATAAGAATTGCAACAGCTGTAGCAAGGAGAGGTTGGCTAACTAAAAATGATATTATCAATGCGATGAATCTCAAGGATCTTCAAAAGGCACTGAGAACCTGAAAAACTCTTTCCCCTTTTTCGTCGGTTGCGCCGTAATTATATTATTGAAAATCGGACTGTACTTTCCATGTTTGACCACAAAAGAAAGAAAAAACTTGAAAACGCCAAAAAATATGTCACAGGTCACGAGGCTGAATGCTTCAATGCGGTTTTTCGAAAGCTGAATTCCCTCGAAGACGGGGCGTTCCAGGCTGGCACCTTCAAGATGAAATATGTGTATAGCGAGGTAAAAATCCCCGGCAAGGAAGAGGTGGAGGTTATTGAGGATGTTCCAGACAGCATAGATAATGTATACTCAATTAGCTTTGACGTGACGGATACCGCTAAGAATGAATTGATAGGAATTGTATTCTACAGGGATAGTGTCTCTACCTATCCTTCCATACATGAAAAAGAAATTGAAAGGATTGTCATGTCAATACTTGGTTGATTCTGTTCGATCAGCGCAAAGTGTTATTAAACTTTATAAACTAATATGTTTATAAATAATATCCACCTCTTCCTGTTATGGAAAAAATAGTGATTATAAGTGGTGGCACCAAGGGTCTGGGAAAATCTCTGGTCAGGCTGTTCAATAAAAGCGGATGGCTCGTATCATCTTTTGGCAGAAGTGTTTCCAGAAATGGCATTGAAAGCGATGGCAGAATACTCTGGACGAAGGCAGATATGCGTTTTGAGTCTGACATTGATGTTGTAATTAAGAGGACACTGGAGGAATTCGGTACTCCCAATGTGCTCATACTGAATGCGGGCACAATATCTCCCTGCAGAGAAATTGTTGAGGACAGCATATTGAATCTGAGGAAGAATTTTGAGGTAAATGTATTTACCAATACTTACCTGACACAGCTGTTTCTTGCGAATTCAAAGAATGGGCTTGTTGTTCACATAACTTCCGATGTTTCAAAGACACCGGCCAATGGCTGGTCTTTTTATGGTTCATCGAAGTCCGCAATGGATTATATGATCCGGGCGTTGACGGTTGAGGTCCCTCATTCAAGGTTTATTTCAATTGATCCGGGCGACATGGCCACTGAGATGCACTTTGTTGCAGATCCAACAGCGGATCCGGATGAACTCCCGCCTCCAGAAAAAGCTGCTGAAAGGGTTTTTCAGAAGATTATAAGCGAGGCTGATGCAGTTTGAACGGACAGAACCTGATAATTATACCTGAAACCACGACAGGGGTTCCCCAGGAATATATGGGAATGAAAAGATCAGATGTTAAACTGCTCTGCATAGATCGATCAAAAGGATCTTTTGAGTTTGGAGAATTTGAACAAATTTTTGACCATCTTAAACCGGATGATGTGCTGGTATTCAATAACAGTTCAATGTTGCCAGCCCACTTCAGGCCTTTTGACAGGGAAGAAAAGAAGTTTGTCGACATAAATATCGGGTATCATGAAAAGGGGCTTCTTGCCGAGGTCAGATCAGGGCAGACAAATTGCTACGCAGGCAAGAGGCTATATTTTGCAGATGGATCTTACATTTCCCTATCCAGCAGAATGAAGGACTATGGAAGATATTGGGAAATTGATCCCGGAAATGTTTTTGATTTCCATGAACTGGGTTCATCAGAAGGTTCTTACATAATCTACGATGAAAACATGCGGTATTTACCCGGAAGTGTATATGCTTCGGAAATTGCCAGAATTCCGGGTTCGGTTGAATATCCTTCGGCGTCAAGGCCATTTACAGGTTCGATCCTGAACAGGTTGAAGAAGAATGGAATAAGGATTCTCGAAATAACGCTGCATTGCAATCTGGGTTCGCTCGATGCAACTGAATTTTACAACAAAAAACACCTACTTCCTGAATTTTTTTCAGTTGGCAAAGATGTCGCTGAAGAGCTGACGGATCTCAAGAGAAATGGGTCAAGGATTATAGCAGTGGGCACAACGGTTGTTAGAGCCTTGGAAAGCGCAAGGAAGGGCGACAAATTTTACGCTGCTGATAGATATACCAATATAATGATTGATGGTTACAGCAGTCTGGGAATCGATGGCCTAGTAACCGGGATGCATGATCCTTCAACATCCCATCTCCTCATGCTCTCAAATTTTGTGGACATTGAATTGATTAAGGCATCATATCTGGCCGCTGCGGAAAGTGGTTTCACCTGGCATGAGTTTGGTGATTCATGTATAATATTATGAGTCCCTGAACTTACCTCTTCTTATAAGAGCAACGAAGATAAGTGATGCAACAACAACCATTGCTATTATAATCAGCGTGAATTCAACCTCATAAGGTATTGGCGTCGGTTTGGTAAAGTTGATTACAAGGCTCGCAGCAGACCCGTTGATTATTAGAGAGCCTGTTAATGGTGACGTGGTATATCCTGTTACATTTGTCACAGAAAAGGCATAGGTTCCATTACTGAGGGAGAGCACAAGAGGATTAGAGGATAGGTGGTAGACTGTTCCATTGAATTCTATTGTCCAGTTCTGGCCCGAAGGGAGGCCTGACTCGCTCAAAGTTACGAGATAGGTCAGCCTGAAGAACTCAATCGGAACAATGACATTTGAACCATTTACAGTAAAGTTGCCCTGAAGGGATGCTGCGGAAAATATATCAGAGGACCTGGTAAAGCTGTAATGATAAGTGCCATTTGTCAGATTCAGGAAATATGATGATCTCTGCAATGGACCGGAGGATGCTATTCCGGAAACGTTCACGGACCACGTGACGTTTCCGGCCAGACCGGTCTCCCTGAACTCAACCAGGTAAACCTTCTTAATGAATGTGATGTGGATGCTCAGATTGCTTCCGTCTATCGTGAATGTTCCATTGCCCTCTGGTGCATATATCGGGTTCGATGCGGAAGCACTGTATGTGTATGGCCCATCCGTTACGTTTGTAGAAAATGACGATCCTGCCGCAATTGGACCGGAAGGCAGAAGTCCGGAAACATTCACCCAGTAATAGGTTCCAGCAGGAAGTCCGGTCTCGTTGAATGTAACAACATAATTGCCTCTGACATAGAAAGCGATCCCCTGCTGCAGACTCCTGGAAGAATAATTAACATACCAGGTATCATTTGATGCATTCTGGAATATCAGATTTGCCCCCGTAACCTGTGTCTGGTCTGATGCATAATCAATGACTGATGATAATGGCATCTCCCATTTACCTGAACCGTATGGTTCCACCTGAGGACTTATGATACCAGAAGTGCCATTGCCAAAGACCCCTGTCTTCGAAGAAATAGCCCCAGCAAGTACGATCTGAGGCACAAGGGAAAGAGGTGAACTTTGCCCCGGGAACTGGCCTATCGAAAGGATGGATCCGTTGTAATAGTATGTGTAGCCCTTCTTTCCTATTATGAAGGAAGAACCAGGTACTGAAAGTTTAAGTGAACTTGTCCCGACAGATGATACTAAGACGCTTGATAGTGAATTATTGCCTGGTAGGATTACAGACGTAATGTTGAATATTTTCTTAAAAGGAAGAATTACCTCAGTTGAATTGTAGACACTTATCCTTTCGTTCCTGAATGTTCCTGAGAATGGTGCATTAATAGATATCGAAAAATTTGCAATGAAATCTGAGGAATTTATGCCGCTTATTTGTAACATAGACTGGGCCCAGTATTCAGGAAAACCTGTCTCCCCAGCGAGGAAGAAGTTTTCCTCTATGGTGGCATTATATTTTGAAAAGACTGTGCCGTTTGGATTGTAGGATGTCACGTTCAACCCAGTGAGATTTATGGATGCAGATATACCTGAGAGATCTCCTGAAATGCCATTAAATGTCTGTTCCAACAGATAATTTGTGAGGTTGTAAGCATTGACAGTGCCCCATCCATTTAGCAGGCTGTATCCGTACCTGTCCTGATAGAGAACATTGCATCCCCTGACTACAGGATGAAAGGCAAGCGAGGGCAGTGAAGAGTTGTATGAGATTTGCTGAAGAATCCCTTTCTGGCCCTGGTAAAATGAGTCGGTATACTGCAATGTACCTATTCGGTAAATTTCAGGATCAACAAACCCCATGTTCCCGTCTCCCACCTTCATCAATGAGTGATCAATTTCAGCCAAGATGCCGCCTAAAGAAGGAGATGCTATACTGGTTCCTGAAACCGCTTCGAAAGGCCGTCCCAAAGAAGCATTTGAGGCTAAATAGGTTTTACCATCTAGAGTTATAGTCATTATGGTGTCATTTGCAAGGGATGACAGATCTGGAACCCCACGACCAGCGCCTTTGATAAGAAGATTCGCAGACGAATTGACCTGCCACGATGGTTCCGAATATTGATGGGATATTCCTGACGTAGTGCCGACAGCGTAACCTGTGGATGATGTTGCTGGAACAAACCAATTCTGCTCGGACGCGATGCTCAGATTTGCATTCAGGTCCATAGATACACCACCAACTGCCAGCATACCGTAATTGTCATATGCAACAGAGGCGGGAAAACTCTCATTTGATCCTATATATTCTGGGCTTGTAGTCGAGTTACAGTCGCCACCGTCGCCGCTTGCGGCCATTACCGTTATTCCGCGAAGATTCGCTTCTTTGAGCATGGAGTTCCAAGTAGAATTGACACAGTCGGTTCCACCCCATGAGTTTGAAATCACGGAAAGATTGAGCAAATTACTGTATGCCGGTGACGTTCGTGACGGGTTTAGTAATGCAGCGAATGCTAGATCAAGGCAGGAAATACTTGATGTGTTGCCATAGGCATTATAAATTGTTGAGCCGGGTGCAGTGCTTCCAAGCATTTCGAGATCAAGCGTGTTTTCAATGTTTGCACCAGTTGTATCGTATGATGACAGGAAGCTCGGTTCAGGAGCACCGTATATTGGATACCCATATACCTTGCTGTGAGGTTCTCCCGATGGAATGGTTTCATTGTAATAATTGTAGATATCAGAAGGATCAAACGGGCCAACGTAGGTGCCAGGCTTAAGGAGTCCTTCCCTTGTCTGGACGCTTCCTGAACCGTTGTATACACCGGACCATAATATTGTTGCCTCCACCATGTTTGTAGGATAACCATACTGCTTGAAAAGCGATACTTCATTCATTGCCACCTGGAGGTCTGATCCTGAAAGGTACTGGGCCCCAGAATAATTCACAGGAATCGGGTAACCTGATGAAGATTTTGATGAACTGTTCAATCCTGTTACCTTCAATATCTTCGAGATTAATGGGGAATGCTCTATTAGGAGCTCAGAATAATCAGAAAGGCCAGATATGGACTGCACAAAAGGTTCTATACTTGAAGGCAGGCTTGGTGTCCCGACTGGGGCATAGAAATCACCAATTGGGGATGTGTAGTTTTCAATTGTGACGTTAAAAATATTTCTGATCGTGTTTGCAGATGCCTTGAAGCCAAGAATGGAATGATCGCTGAATTCCTGTATTTCGACTGCCCCAGATGACTTCAAGTATTTTACAAGTTCACTGTATACATTCTGAGGTCCTCCGAACATTTCATTGTATTGATTGAGGGAGAGGAAATGATGATAAAGTGGAGAAGCCGGATCGTTTATTTCAGAAAGTAGAGAATTCATCAGGGTCTCGTTTGAGGGGTATAGGCTCACGACTACAGTCAGAAGAGAAGCAGGGGTCCCATTATGCTCGGTGTATTTTGACACCCCATACTGGCTGTAAAAAGGAATATAAGTTGCAACCGGTACAATAGGCCCATAAGAATTGCTGTTAGTAGATGCATAATGATCAGACATTATGTGATTATTTCCACTTCCGTCGCTATTTACTGCAATAAATAGTGATGAGCCAAGAAGAATAATGAGAACCATTATTGAATAAATTGTTCGGTTACCAATAACAAAGGTTTTTTTCACGCTTACAACATTTATTAAAGTGAATTAGCGTTCAAATACTTTTTTAGCTTTATTTTCTGATATAATCTTCATAACTGTTGAAAAGACCTGCTCTTTTTTTGCCTGATCCGGATCTGATATATTTCCAAGGTCAATCCTCCGGTCGCCTATATCAGCGTAAAGTAAATTAGAGTCCAGATGAAAGTGCAGTAATCCTCTGTTTCTGAAATAGAAATGACAGGGCGATTTTTCACTGATTCCTTCGATCATTCTTATCCTCGCTATAAGATCACTAACCGAATTTAAGTCATTGCAGGATGCGTGCCGCATGCAGATTCTAATATATCAATTAAGGAGAATTATTTAGTTATTCTCATTTATCGAGAAAAATGCTATCCTTAAAAGGATAAACTCCAGCGATCACAAGGGCGTTTTGAGCATTGGAGAAATCTAAATTTATAATGTTTTCCTGTGCGATCTAAACAGTTTCAATTGCTGGCAAAATGTTAAGGTGATAGGGTAATTATCAGACATTGGCATCTTCATTTTCAAGAACTCTGAAACTCTCTGACGCTGTTTTCATAAATCTGGGTGCCATAATTGGCGCAGGAATATTTGTAATAATCGGGATATCGGCAGCTGCTGCAGGACCGGCAGTGCTAATCTCCATCCCGCTAGCTGCATTGGTTGCTATATTCACAGGAATCAGCTTTTCACAGGTGGCACGCCATGTGGATAAGGAAGGAGGGGTATATGAATACGGAAAAGAGGCATTGCATCCGTATGCAGGTTTCATAGGCGGAACTTTATGGACTTATGGGAATATTATCGCCCTGGCCGCAGTTTCAATAAGTTTTGGAGGCTATCTAGACTCGCTGTTTAATTCGAGGTTTCCAGTAATATTCATAGCGGTTGCAATAGTCGTTTCTTTTGGAGTATTGAATGCGCTTGGCATCAAGAACTCAGCCAAGACATTAAAAATGATAGTTGTTGTCAATGTCACGATACTGGTGGTGTTTACTGCCATAGGCCTTCTATTTTTCCATCCCTCACACCTGGACAACTTCTTTGCAAAAGGTGATTACGGGGTTATTTCAGGTGCTGCAATTATATTTTTTGCTTTTTCTGGTTTCTCCAGGGTTACAACAGTATCTGAGGAAGTGATTGATCCTGAAAGGACCATACCCAAGGCGATAATAGTGTCGATATTAATTTCTGCGGCACTCTATTTTCTCATCAGCCTTGCTGCGGTCGGACTTGCAACTCCTGAAGCGCTTTCAACATCCACATCCCCTCTTGCTCTTGCCTCTTCTAAAACAGGATTGTTTTTTCTTGTGGAAATAGTATCGGTGGGAGCACTCGTTGCCACTTCCGGGGTCATACTGACAGGTATACTTGGCACCTCAAGGGTGATGTTTGCAATGGGCCGTGACCGGGAGATGCCTTCATCACTGTCAAGGCTTGACAGGTTTTCAACGCCAGTTCTGGCAATAATAGTTTCCGTCCTCCTGGCTGTAGCAATGATGCCGCTGGCATCCTTCGGAACTATAGTTGAGGCGTCAAACACGTGCGTCCTGTCGGCATACTTTATTATTAACATTGCAGCTATAAAAACTCGTATGAAATACATGAAAGTAAACAGAACAGATGGCTCCAGCGGTGGATTCGATAAATTTTACCTAATCCCTATTGCCGGAATGTTGTCGATATTTGTTTTTTTCGTATTCCTCGGGCTTGAAAGCATTATCATAGCAGGTGTTGTATTCGTGATAGCAACTTCTTATTACATTGTAAGAGTTAAATTGCAGGGCAGAGGAAGGGATGCACCGTCTCACAGCAAGGTAAGATTATTCGGAAAATCAAGAGTCCCTTGATTTTTATCAATTGGCAGAATGCTTTTTACATACATTTGTTCCCATTAATAAGGATTCGGCCCAATTTAATATCCCTGGATCATATAGATTTGTATTATTTGCACCAAACTACAGGAATGACTTTTTCCAGTCTATAAGATCCTCATTATTTAGCGATCTGATTTCAAGACATTCGAGCATGTCAGTTACCAAATCATCTTTAAAGAAATTCTCGTACATTTTATCCATGCTGTGCTTGTACAGTGAATCCTGAACTGATCTCAACGCACTTGTCGCCATTGCCGAAGCGAGCTTTCTTGACTGCTCGGATTCATCTTTTATATCAGAAGAAAATGGTTTTTTCAGATCTTCCTTTCTGAGGTCGATCAGAAAGTCCTGTACTGCTTTCTCAAGTAGTTTGTTGTGCTCTTCCGCCAAAATTATTCTGACCTTGTAGGCTGGATTGAATTCTATTTTATCACCGGTCACCTTGAACCAGTTTATAGCGTCTTTCCTGAAGAAAACATCAGCCAACGCCTTTGCAAATTCCTTTGGCTTGGAGAAATCAATTTTATCTGTCAAGTCATATGTCACAAGGTCTCCACGCTCTGAAACCTTTCGCAGATTCTCTATTGTTGCCTCAATATTATTCCAGTCTGCCATATTTGTTAATTATAATCTGGATTATTAACTATACATGCCATATCCGATTTCGTCACAAAACAAATGCGATATTTAGCTCCCAGCATTAAGAAGAACTCAGATAGGATGGGATATTTTTAATAAGGAAGCCACTGGAGGGTATCGATCCCCCGACCTGCTGATTACAAGTCAGCTGCTCTACCAACTGAGCTACAGTGGCATGGTTTCTTAATATTAAACCGGTAAGTATTTGTTAAGTTTAATCGTTTTGATCTTTTCAGGGCAATTCAACTTGATCCGTACGAGTTCTAGGCAAATATGAAGATGCGCTAATATAATCGAAAGAATTCAGATACTATAACCTGGAAACGGTAATAGACTAATTCTACTGCTTGCAGACAGAGGGCGCAATAATTGGCTATAAACGGTGATTTATTGGTGCATTCGGGAACACATCGAGGAGAGACCAAAACTCACACCTGAGCTGGATAAATAAATGCGGAGGACCCGCACTATTGGTTCATAGAAAAGACCTGTTCAAGATATAGATTAAAAAATACTTTCAACAATATATTGTGGGTCATCATGTTTTTCTCTTCCGATTTGATCCGAACACACTTACACCAGTATACGCCAGAATGCCTGCAACGAGGCCTGAAACCAAACCTATAGCAACTGACTCAAGGGATATTCCTGATGCGGTCTTAATAGCTGTTTTTGAAGAGTTTGTTATTAGAGCAAAACTGACATTGAACTGAACGCTGCTTCCATGTAGCACAACGAAAGGCTGTTTTATTGTCACAGTGTATCCAGAAGGTCCGGAAGCAGCAACACTGTAGTTCCCTGATACTGCTAGAATTTCAATAGAACTTGTTGAACTGTGATAAAAGGTGCCGTCGAAGAAGATGGCCCATGTAGAGCCGTCTGTAAGTCCAGTTTCATTTACGTATACAGTATAAATAGGTGTAAACTGAATGTTCACGGTAATGTTTTTACCTGCAACTTTGACGTAACCTGAATTTTCGAAAAATACAGATGAGTTTATAAAATAATCATAGGTTCCGTTTTTCGCTGTAAAGTTTATAATGGAACCTGTGGAACTAATAACTGAACCGTTGAATTGCACCGACCAGTAAGAACTGGATGGTTTTCCAAGAGAGTTAAACGAAACCGTATATGATTCTACAATGAAATTGCTTTCGTTCTTAAAGAGCACTAATATGGTTGAGTTTTCATTTGTGACGGATATATGCGATGTTTGAAGAGATACAGAATATCCAGATGGCCCGGAAGCAGAAATAGAATAGTTTCCAGAAACTAATTCAAGTATAAGAGCAGAAGATGTCGAATTGAATGTATAGGAATTATAATAAATATACCAGGGTGTTCCAGATGGGAGCCCTTTTTCAACAAAAGTCACATTGTAATAAGATGGGAATTCTATATTCAAAACTGTGCTACCACTCACATTGATCAATCCTGTCATCGAAAATCCTATTTCAGAAGAGATCGAATATGCATAACTTCCATTTGAAATATTAAATGTTATTAAATTAGAATTGGAGGAGAACATTGATCCGCCTATTGAAATAGCCCAGAATGAACCGGTGGGTTTACCTGATTCTGTAATGGATACATTGGATAGATAAGGTTTAAATTGCACGTAAATCGTGAGATTTTGCCCGGTCAGCTTTATGGAGCCTGAGGGTGCTGAAGACACGTAACCATATATTGATGGGACAGAATAATTGACGACGGTATCAAGGGCAGCAATTTGCGGGAAAGTCAAAATCTGAGAAGAAGAAACCCCTGAAGTGGATCCAAACTTTACCATCCAGGTCGTGCCAGCTGGCAGTCCATCTTCACTGAAAATAATGGAGTATGAAGACCAGGCTTTGGTCAATGGCAAATAGTCATAATATGATCCTGAAACCTCGTAAGGTACTGTACCAATGCCGTTCAATCCTCCGTACGTGTAGTTACTCCAGTAATTACCTCCAATGGGTAGTGAAAGATTCCAGATTATTGAAGTAGACGATACGATGGTCGCATTGTTTCTATTACCATTTATGAAATTGTTGTGATAGAATGTAATGTCTCTGGAATCCAATATATCAACTGCAAAATTTTTGCTGCCAGAGATTGTATTGGAGTGGATTTGCCCAATGAGAGCACATTTAATATAGATTGATGTGGAGGAATTAATAATCGAGTTGCCTTCGACAGTGAAATTATAACTGTTTTTTCCGACCTCTAAACTATTGGTGCCACCATAAATGTAATTATCACTGACAGTTGAGTTGCAGAAGTACTTCAGATGAATTCCATCTGAGCCGTTTAAGATTGAATTTTCCGTAACTTTATCATTTTGCGCAAGAATAAGTGAGATGCCATCCTGGGAACTACCAGAAGGGAACAAAATATTGTTTTCCGATATTTGAACAAATGAAGATTCGCTAATGCATATTGCCGACTCGGTATGCTGGAATTTTGATTGCATTCCGACATTATTCACAGTGTTAAGGTTCACATCCCCTATTACGGCCCCATAAAGACAGATGCCATGATAGCCTTCATTTTTGATCACGTTTCCTGTTATTTGAACAGATGTTAATTCGCATTTAAGAGAAATAACATTTATGCCGGAAGCATCGGTGACAGGCGAATTACAACCGGTTGTATTAATGAGGGTATTATTGCTAACGGAGATGGTGGTGCCTTTGACGAAACAGACATACACTGGAAGGCTTATGTTGACAAAGGTATTTTCAGCAATATTAAGGTCCCGGGTTGTTACACCTTCTAAATAGAGACCGGCACCGAAGCATGAATCGTTTGCCTCGAGGAATTTATTGCCTTTCACTGAGGCAAACTCAAGGGTTGTTGATGATGAAGACTGCACTCTAACTCCGACCCCAGATTGCAAAGAAAAAAGGTTTTTGGATATCAAAACGTTTTGTGTATTTGAGCCGGGACAAAAATCAAGTCCGCAAGGACCAGTAAAAATCGATGATGAGACATACATACCACTATTTGCACCTTCAATCTGTATGCCATGAAACAGATCGTTAAATGTACTATTGTTTATGAATAAGCATTCATCATTGTTAGAATAGATCAAATTTGAACAGTTGAATGCATCTTTAGTAAGATAAATTCCATTTGAATTAGCGACAGACACATGCCCAGGGGCGAATAAGGAACCCGCAAATTTTGAGTTTGAAATTGTAAGAGACTGTTCTTTATTGATACAAATAACAGTTTGGTTAAAATCCATATTAGAAATGAGAACGTTACTGGAATCGATCAGGTTCAAACTGATACTGCATGGATTGCTAACAAAGCTTGTTTTATAAATTGAAACGTTATGATCACCAGTCACATTGTCAGGTTGGCCATTTTCGATGATTGTGTTTTCCGAAGCGTTAAGGTTTTCAGATGAACATAAATATAGTGGTGGTCGCGTCGTGTTAACATAATTATCAGTAACATTTAAATAGTTATCATTCAAAACAAAAATTCCGTATAAATCTTGGCCTTTTAAATAATTACCTGTTACCAGGGTATTTGTGGAACAGAATACGTAAATACCAGTGTTAGGCTCAGTGCCAGTTGTTGTTGAAATAATTGTGTTGTTAATTGCTTTAGAATTATTGCTTTGAATGTCGATTGCTCTGGTACCAGAGACGCTACCAGAAATACAGATCCTGTTATTTATTACAGATACGTTTGTATTGAATTGATCCGTGTTGATGAAACTTTTGCAATCGTAATTAGAATCTGGAAAGGTAGAATTTTCCACCAAAAGGTTACTTGACTCCTTCGGGCATATGCCGAAGCAAACATTCGTTAAAGTTATCCAGTTTATAATGACATTATGTGATGATAATATATACACTCCTAAACGGCTGGTATTCGTATGGAATGCCTCAACTGTATCATTATTTACGCAAAGCACGTTTATATCATAATTTCTAGGACAGGTGCCTCCGACTGTAAAGTTTTTTCCATTGAAAATAGAATTACTTTTATGTATCGTTAGGGTTTCATTTATTGATTCTTCTAAACAGTAGGTATTGCCAGAAAGCCTGACAACCCCAGATGCGTTTATATTATTTTCTGCATAAAACGAGGTCCCGGCAAAGAGTGAGCCGTTCGCGTTAATAGTAACAGAGCTATTAAAGGAACCTGATGAGCCGAGAGGGGAATAATAGAAATTAGTACTTGCAGGCAAACTATTCGAATATACAAGTGATGAATACGTTAGCGTTGATAGCAGGAATAAAAAAATCACTAATATTGCACTGCCCTTCTTCATGGAAGTTAAATATACTAGATTCTAATTAATATTTGCTTTTACCTATTAAATAAGTGGATAGGCATATAGCCAGCGGTGTGGATCAGCCTCACCATGTCGACCTGAAGTTGAAATGTGATAGCCTGCGTTCATATAGCCTTTAAATACAAGCCATCAGGAATTTATCAGAGGAAGTGCAGTCATTAAAGTTGTTTTTGAATGTTGGTTCAGCAATATATCCAGGTTCATCTATACCAGAACGCTGCGGCTATCGAAAATCGTGTGCCAAACTGGATGCAAACACAGAATTTTAATGTCAAAAACAAATTACATCACCAGCCTTTGTCGCTTTGGGATGACCAGATAGTCCTTACAGTTTAATATCAGTTTTTAAATATGGATCCATTTTGAATGAAAGGACTCCAGAAGAGGCTTCTTCTAAGATACAGTTCGTAAAATCTGCGGTTATTCCCTCGATATTACTTGGCATTACACTTTCAATTTTTTCCGCACTTTTTTTCGCTTTAAGAGATTATTTGATAATATTGGCTGATGCGAAATACCTGATCTTTGCATCCTTTGGTTCAACCGCTTTTATCATGTACCTGATGCCAAAATCTCCATCAGCAAAGATATCAAAGTTTGCCAAAAGTTATGTTGCCGCTTCCCTTATAGGGTATGCGGGCTTGTATATTGCAGGATATCTGGGGATTTTTGCCGCGATTGCGATTGTCGAAACGTTTATAGCAATCATTATGGTCGCGCTCAAGGCTGAACACCCGCCAGCCGCTGCAATAGGCCTGGTATTTACCATAAACAGGGTTGGACCGGCCGGGATTCTGTTAATTATAATCGGCATTCTTACGATCAGCGGCCTGACCATTCTTATGAAAAAAACACTGCATGCTGCCGAACATGAGGAATCAGTAATACTTTCAGAGAAAAAGTCCAAGCTTTAAATCTCTTTAAACATTTACAATGCAATGATGTCGCTAACAGTATCCACAAAACTAAACGGACAGGAAATTGCAGGTGTTTTCCAGAATGCCGTCGGCTCAATAGATTTTTCAAAAATCTATTCAGGTGGCCAGTCAGAATTGTTTATTGCCACAGGATCAAAGTTTTTTTTCAGATCCAACGACACGATTGGGTTTTTCCTTTCTGCATTTTATGATGGGAGAGAGACAAAGGTTGATTTTGGCAGGGTTGGTGGTGGTTCTGGTCTCCTAAATATTAGATGGGGCGCCGGGAACAAGGTGGAAGAGAACATAAAAGTGGGTATCCAGAAGCTTGCAGAAAATGCTGGAGCACTATTTAACGACGGGAACTCTTAACCTAATGAGATCTGATCATTAATAGAAATATACAGTTTCTCTATATTATGTAGCCAATGATCAAACCCGTTAGAGGTGAAATCACCCAGGTCAGAACAACTATAAGATATGGTTTGAGAAACAGTGCTTTGTATCTGTATGAAAGGCCAGCTCCAAAAACACTTGACGTAAGTGCCTGAGTACTTGAAAGAGGAATGGAGAAAAGCGTTGCAGCTTC
>JAKBLT010000077.1:0-4783 GCA_021831925.1 Thermoplasmata archaeon | reverse complement strand
GAGGGCAAAGAATCCAGGAAGATTCAAAGATATCGAAGAGGTGGAAAAAATATTTATGAAGAAGAGAGATCAGCATAAGACAGATCAACTTTTTTCATAGAAGCGAATACTATTTAAAACTGCTATCATTCATATATTCTGCTCCTGTGTCCCACATTTAAGATCAATATTCTAACAGATTCATGCTTGATGTCGAGAATCACCCGATAATCTCCAACTCTAAGCCTGTAATATGGATACCTGACCAGTTTCTCTACGAACCTTTCTGGATTTTGGTAAAGCTGACCCACTTTCTCGTGAATTCTTTTGGCAACAGACCGGTCTAACCTTCTCATCTGACCTGCTGCCTTGATTGACCAGATGATTTCGTATTCCATCAGAGGCCGAGATCCTTTTTCAGTTGCTCATGTGTGACAAACTTACCGGATTCAATTTCCTTTCTAGCTTCCTCTATATCTGCTATTGTCTCTTCACCAAGTTCGCGAAGATCCTCCATCATCCTTTCGATCACTTCTTCATAAGTCTCTCTTGTGTGTAATTTCATTGCCTGCAATGCCTTCTTGGTCTCTTCCTTTATCTGGATCGTTGAAATAGTCACAGTGGTCTATAGTGTTCGATAGTATAAAGTTTTGTCGTATAGATACTGTTAGTTTAATGACGCATTAAAGCTTACAGAAAGCTTCTTAACCTGGTGTGCATGAAACTGGTGGGGTTTTGATAGAATGTTAAGGTTCACTTGTCATCGGCGTGCTACGACATTCAATGTTCGGTTGCTCGAATAAATCTGGAGGAATCAACAGAGACTAATGATGACAACTTATTTACCATCCTAATGAAAAACGCCATCTAAGTGAAGTTGTTCAAAAACAGATTCATTAGTTTTCCGAAGTTCTCAAAATACGAATTGGCGAAGTAAAAAGTAAGCTTTTTTAAACCTTATAAATAGTTATATTTAAGAAGCAAATAAACATAAAACATTGGAGTCAAATGGACGGTGCTAAATGGAAAAAATAGTAATGGATATGGTGCGGCTGGGCGGAAATCTGTTAAATTCCCAGGATCAAGAAACAAAGGCTGGCGACTCCCAAAGATAAGCAACTCAGAATTATGGGGGAATAAAATGAATGAAAGAAATACAAACTCTGAGTCAAAAAGCGAGGTGGCAGATGCAGTCATTCATCTCTTATGGTCAGTGGATCACAGAGAGTGGCCATGTGTAATATCTTCATTTGGGCCATCTGTTGAGGTTGATTATACATCCTTATCTGGCGTGTCCCCGTTAATTCAGCGCTCTGAAGACCTTGTTAGTGGATGGAAGAAATTTCTTCCAGGGTTCAATAAAACTCAGCACCTAGCGGGTCCGGTTCTAGTTAAGGTTGAAGGGAATATAGCATCTGCTTGGTGCGCGATAACTGCAACGCATACATTAGGGAAGGAAAGGTGGATTGTAGGAGGGCACTACTAATTTGGTTTGGAACTAAAAGAACAAACTTGGAAGATAGTCAGAATGAAGCTTGAAACAGCATACATTGATGGAAACACAGATTTACCAAGGATAGCGACAGAAAGACTGGAGGCGAACCAGTAATCCATGCATCCGCCACCTCCAATAGTTGCATTATAGGCCGGCTGAACTGTACCTTTGCAACATCTGTGTTGGAGAAATGATAAGAATGGACCGGTCGGTATTCAATACGGTATTCTTTTGACTGAGCCGCAGTGTCCACACCTTATTGTAAGTATTCTGTTTGAGAGACGTATCTGAGTATCCGCGCCATAGATGGTTTTGCAATTTTTACAGTAGCTCCTCTTCAACCTCCTCTCTAGTGTGATATCCATTCTTGCTGCAATTTTTTCAGCGATGAATACATAACGCTTTGAACGACTTTCATTAGCATTTCTGGTTTCGTTTGCCATGGTGAAGAGGCTGTCTATCGCATAAATTGCGAGGTCGTACTTGCGGGAGTCCTTTTTCACGGATCCAAATGCAATCTTTATCAATATACTTTTTCGGACTGATATTGCTCCTCCCTGCGTACATGGATCCGAGGGCTGCGGGAACGGGCGGAAAGGAATAAAATATTTACTGCATACCAATCCCCGCTTCAATGAAAAAATATCTCGCACTTGATGGTGGTGCTACTAAAACGTTCTCTGCAGTCTATAACGAAAATGCAGAAATACTTGGAATAGGCGTAGCAGGTCCTTCTAATTACAGAAATATTGGTGAGGAAAATGCGATATCAAATATCAATGATTCTGTTAGAAAGGCACTTATCTCCTCAGGTGTCAAAGGATCAGAACTTGACTCCTCGACGTTCGCAATAGCTGGAGTCAAGGATTCAAACAGATCGACTGAGATAATAAAAACAATTGTAGAAAGAACAAAAGTTTCACCAAAGTTCCAGCTTTTCAATGACGGCGAAGCAGGTTATTATTCACGTTTTCTTGATCAGGATGGATTGATTGTTGCACCTGGCACCGGTATGATTTCTTATTGCAAGTATAGGGGAAAATTTGAAAGAGCAAGTGGCTGGGGCTGGTTGATTGGTGACGAGGGAGGGGCTTTCTATATCGGAAAGAATGCAATTTCTGCATTTGCCAAGATTTCTGATCACAGGATGCCTTTCGACGAGAGCCTTCACGGAGAGATAATGAGACTTTTTGGAATAACGCACGAGAGGGACATTGTGAATCAGGTGTATCGTGACACTATTGACATCAGGTTTATAGCATCTATTGCTGCCACTGTGTCAAGGCTTGCAGACAGCGGCAGCGAGATATGCAAGCAGATACTGAAGCAAGCAGCTAGGGAAGCTGCATTATGTGCCATCAGTCTACATGAGAGCCTTCAGGTAACCGATCACATGGAAATAAGTGGTTACGGCGGAGTATTCAGGTCAGGTGCGATTTACTGGAATACACTGAAGGAAGCCGTAAGAGAACATCTTGATAATATTGACTTCGTAAACCCAATATACGGTTATCATGCAGTAGCAGGATCAATACTTATGAAGTTGAAAGCAGAAGGGTTCGATTTCGGGAAGAAAGACATTGATCGCATAGTAAACAATATAGATCAGTTGGTGAACAAGCTCGACAGTGCCGACAGGAAGAACTTTCTCTTCATGTGAGTTTTAGTTTGAGATCATTCAACTATTTTGCTCTCAGCATATTGAGATATCTAGATTTAGTCTGTCCTGATTCTTATGCTAAACGATGCCCTATAAGCAGAGCCTGGCATTATAGTTATCAGGCCAATCTCGTTGTTAAAGGCATCAGGCGGTGCACTCATTGGCTCTACAGCGACGGAAATGCCCTCAGAATAAGTTCCGTTATAAAGAACAAGATAATTGAAGTTTTTCCTGTCAATAAGGATCTTTCTTCTTTCGGTAGTAAATGTTAAGGCTCCGCTATGCATGAACGTGTTATCCAGGTTTCCTGCACTGGCTGACTCGAGAAGGAAAGGGTCAATCACCCTCGAGGAGCCGTCAGGAAAAAACTTATCTTTGTATTCCAACAGTGCGCCTGGTAGATCACTGCTGAGTGACCAGTAATCGCTGAAAGTGAAATAGGGATGAAAGCCTATCTGGAATGGAGCGGGTGAACTTGAGAGGTTTTTCGTAACTGCAGAGCATTTGAACCCGTCTTTCATTATTGCATAAGTAACTTCCAACCTGATTGTCCATGGATATCCCGGTCCGGTCAGATCAGTCCGGATTCTGCAATAAGAATCTTCAACTTTTACTGGCGAGAATGTGGAATCTTTAGCAAAACCGTGAATCGCGTTTCCCTCAGAATTGACGGGCAATGCGTAATCTCTTCCCATGAAAGAGTATTTTCCTGATCTTATTCTATTTGCGAATGGAGCCAGGATAGCGATTCCCCCATGAGTCTTGATTCCGTCAGTTGGGGGTTTGATTAAACTCTCATTCTTCAATACCAGTTCCCGCATTCCACCACCGGCCAAATCGACCGTCGCAGACGAGTCATCATTTACTATTTCTATCATCGGGTCAGTGCTCCTATCAGCGCTGAAAGAGAAAGATGGTAAAAGAAATTGACGATTGTCAAGAACATTAATATGCATCATATCGATCTTATTATAGATGACCCGGGTGCTGATTGCTAGCGATATACATGCTAACGTTGAAGCAGCAAAAGAGATGTTTAAAGTTGTCTCTTATGACTTTGGCATTTATCTGGGTGACATCGTTGATTATGGGCCCAAACCATCTGAAGCAATCCAGCTTGTCAGGGACAAGTTCGATGAGGTAATTCAGGGCAATCACGACTATGCAGCATCACATGGTTCCGATGACATGTGCTCTCCTGAGAATAAGGAAGTTTCTGCTTTCACAAGGGAGAACATAACAAGAAAACTGTTATCAAAAGAGGAGTTACAGTATCTCGGCAGCCTGAAAAGAAGCCTGATTTCAGATATCGATGGCATGAGGCTGGCATGTTTTCATGGCAAACCTGACGATCCTCTCTTCGGCTACTTGTATCCATGGGCAATAGCGCAGGAAAACTTCAAGAATGCCGAGGGAAGGCTTCCAGTTTATGACTACATCGTTGTCGGGCACACTCATTACCAGTTTCTCACGCAAAACGATGGCATGGCAGTGATGAACCCAGGATCTGCAGGACAACCCAGGGACTTTTCGCATAACCCGTCTTATATACTCCTGGACACAAAGAACCAAAGTGTGGAGATGAAACGTTTTAAATTTGACAGGTTCAACCTTGCACGTGAACTGAAGGATCTGATTCCGGATAGACG
>JAKBLT010000076.1:0-4933 GCA_021831925.1 Thermoplasmata archaeon | reverse complement strand
TAAAGATCAAACCTGATGATCCTCTATATCACTTCAATCTCGGAAAGTCATACCAGGATCGTGGCAAGTACGATCAGGCACTGGAGGAGTTCGAATCAGCAATCAAGATAGATCCATCGAATTCCGATTATCAGTACATGGTTGCAACAATGATGATAAAGCAGCGTAAAACTAAAGATGGCGCCAAGCGGCTCGATGAGGCAATAAAGCTGAATCCGTCGAACCCTGCATATCATTATGAAAAGGCATCTGCCCTGCTTAAATTAAGGCAGTATGATGAATGTCTTGTGGAATTTGACAGGGCAATCAGTCTCGATCCAAAGAATGCAAAGTATCACAGGGAGAAGGCAACCGCTTATTCAGAAATGGAAATGTTCGATAAAGCGGTTGATGAATTCGATAAGGCAATCGAATCGGATAAAGAGATGATCGATTACAGGCGGGATAAGGCAAATCTCCTGATGGAATTATCAAGGCATGAGGATGCAGTCAGGACCCTCGATGATCTTCTTAAGGTCAAGGGTGGATATCCTGATCTCTGGGCGCAGTATGCTGAGGCTCTCACATATGCACGCGGCCCGAAGGATGGAATAGAGGGATTATACAAGGGAATCAGGAGTCGTGCAGTGACGCCTAAGCAGATGTGTGAGGCGATATCCGATCAGCTGAAGAAGGAATCTCCTCAGTCTGTCAAGCAGATGTTCATCCAGTATTACAGGGAGAACTGCGAAAAGAAGCTGGAATGAAATATTCCTGATCGATTACCAGTAAATGGGGTGTCGGTCGATCCTATACTGTTTCCTTGATTATTATTTCAAAACTTTAAGTGTGAAGAATTGCAGATTTTTACAGAATCGTGATGAATCATAAAGGTTGTATATCCGCAATCATTTCGCAATCATGATTTCCGTTATAGGTCTGGGAAATATTGGTTCTTTAATAGCCAGCAAGCTTTCCGAAGGCAATGATGTAGTTGCCCTCGATTCGGATAAAGACCGGGTAGATGCATTAAGAGACGTAAAGGGGATTTCCGGCAGTATAATGGAATCAGCCGATATCATAAAGAAGAGCGATCTTGTCGTTGTAGCCCTTCCCGGCCAGGTTGCCTATCTACAGGTAAAAAAACTTCTGGAGTGGGGGCTGAACGTCGTTGATGTGTCATACAGTCCTGAAAACCCGTACGATCTGGATAAACTTGCAAGATCAAACGGTTCTCTCTATATCCCGGACTGCGGTTTTGCGCCGGGGATGTCAAATATACTGGCTTACAATCTATATAGCAAGTTCGGCGTTCAGGATATTGAAATTATAGTTGGTGGATTACCCGAAGAAGCAAAAGAACCTTTCCTTCACTCTGTCACATGGAGTGTCGAAGGTCTGATAGATGAATATACAAGAAAGGCTAAAATCCTGTCAAATTACAAAATAAAGGAACTGGACCCTCTTGATGAAATTGGATCATTAATTCTGCCGGGTTTTGGAGAATTTGAATATTTCATTTCTGATGGGTTGAGAACTCTGCTGTCAACTCTCAAAATTAGAAACCTATCGGAAAAGACAATACGGATTAAAGGACACCTGGGCAAGATGAAAGTATTGCGTGACCTTGGTTATTTTTCAGATGATGAAATCGAAGGAACGACTGCAAGGAAATTATCAGAGCACATCTTCTCCAGATTCAGAAGACCTGGAGGAGACCTATGCATATTGACAGTGAGATCCGCAGACGGCTCCAAATTCTCAACGCTCACAGCAATGGGCGATCGAGACCACACTGCAATGAGCCTGCTTACCGGTCTACCTGCGGTTTCAGTTTCGAAGCTCACAATCGATGGAAGAATAGAGGGTGTTGGCACGTTCCCTCCCGAATTAATATCTGAAAGCAGTGAAAACTTCGGATACATTATCAGGGAACTTACTGATTCTGGTATTGAATTTAAATCAAACACTTAGTTTTCCCCCCATACCAAACTAACCACACAGCATGGAGTGGGCGCTGAAAACAGATATTCTCCAATCATTATATCGCACGGCAAAACCTTACGATAACAGTTCGAGCAATTCATATCATTTGTATGAGTTTATCTGTCCTATTGTTATCTGGTGGTCAGGAAAAATGAGCTTCGCAATTGACGTTCAGCATCTTACAAAAAAGTTTCACACAGTTCTGGCAGTAGACAACCTGACATTCTATGTTGGTAAAGGAGAAGTCTTTGGATTGCTTGGCCCAAATGGCGCCGGTAAGACAACGACGGTTAGGATGTTATGTTGCCTGATACCGCCAACAGAAGGATCAGCGTCGATAGGCGGGTATGATATCTCCAGTATAGAAGGCTCAATGAAGGCAAGAAAAATAATCGGTCTTGTGCCCGACAATGTTGGTCTTTACGATACTCTAAGCGCAGTTGAGAACCTTCAATTTTATGGTAAGATGTACGAAGCACCTGACCAGCTCGTAAATGATAATATTGAAAAATATCTCAAAATGCTGGATCTTTGGGAAAAGAGAAATCAACCTGTCGGAACATATTCAAAGGGAATGAGGCAGAAGGTTGCTGTTGCAAGGGCACTCATTCATGATCCCGAGATACTTATTATGGATGAACCGACTGCAAACCTTGATCCGGAGGCATCAAGAACAATACGTGATTTCATAATTAAACTGAAGAAGGAAAACAGGACTATAATGCTTAACACACACAACCTGGACGAAGCACAGAGGATCTGCACCAAGATTGGTGTTTTAAAAACACGCATGATCACTGTGGACACACCTGCCAATCTTCAGAAGTTTTTCTCTGGAAGTAGAATATCTGTCAAGCTGTCCGCAATTAATGATTCGATATTACAGGCAGTTAAAGCACTGAACATTGGTAATGTTTCTCAGGAGTCTGATACACTCCTGATTGATCTTGCAGATATTGATAAAGATACACCGGTTGTTGTCAATGCAATAGCCGCCGCTGGCGGGAAAATTCGTTCTGTGAACGAGGTAAAAATATCGCTAGAAGATGCGTATTTCAAGCTGGTGGGGGAAAAATAAATTGAGATTGCAAAAATCATGGACCATTGCAAAAAAAGACCTCAAAATATATAGGAAGAGAAGATCTCTTCTTGCATTCACATTCCTTTTGCCCACTGTATTTGCAGTTGCTCTTCCGCTTATTTTATATCATGTTATTATAGCGAAGTCAGCTCCGCCTTCAACCGTTGTTGGATTACTCAGCTCATTTGCCTTCTTTTTCATGATCATATCTGCCCTGGTCCCACTTTATCTGACATCATACAACCTTGTTGGAGAAAAGGTGGAAAAGAGTCTGGAACCGCTCCTGGCCACTCCAACATCGGATGGCGAGATACTCATTGGTAAATACATTGCATCGTTTATCCCTGTCATCATAGGTTTGTGGGCTGGAATACTCATATTTTATTCATTGATTGATATTACGACGTTCAAGACGATAGGATATTATTATTTTCCAAATACTGGATCTTTTATCCTGATATTCATAGGAATGCCGCTGGCCATGCTCTATGGTATAAGTTTCGGTACACTTGCTTCTTCGAGGGCATCAAGCGTACAGGGTGCCTACCAGTTAGGGGCAGCATCACTGTTACCTTTCCTTTTGCTTTATGTACTCGGCGAAGTTCAGGTCATATCACTTTCAAGTATGGAGAACATACTTATAATATCGGTACTTTTACTAATCGCAACCGTCGGCATATATTTCATCAACAAAGCTTCATTCAACCGGGAAAAGATACTGACTGTATGGAAATGAAACATCTTAATACACCACACCCACTGTTTTAAATAAATTCTTCATTTCTTAAAGCAGACTATATTTTCGGCGTGATTCTGATTCGTTCAGACATGCTAAACCTTTAAATCAGGACCGGTCTATCTTGTTCACATGTATAATTATGTTCTCATACCTGGAGCCTGGCTGGGCGGGTGGGTCTGGAATAAAGTTGACCGGATACTTCTTTCAAATGGGCATAATGCGTTCCCCATAACTCTTACAGGAATGGGTGAAAGGGTTCATCTGGCATCCCCAGAAATAGGTATGAAGACAGCAATTGAGGACGTTATCAACGTTATTAAGTTCAATGATCTGCAAAACATAATCCTTGTCGGGCACAGTTTTGCAGGAAAGGTTGCTGCTGCCGTTGTTGATAGGGTACCAGAGAGGATCAGTCTGGTAGTGTATCTCGACTCATTCAGGCCGGAAGACACCAGAGATCCGCAGGGAAGTTTTGATCCAGTCCAGGAATTTGGCCCACTTAATAAAGGATCATTTGCAGTCCCTTTCTCTGAAATGATTCTTGGTAATATTGGAAAAGATGTAATAGGCAGGAATAAGAAATGGATGATTGATAAATGCACTCCTTGGCCAATCAAGCTTGCAACCGATCCAATTACGCTCTCACGATCGCCTGATCTTTTTAAGGCTGCGTATATTTTTTGCACCTTAAGCGGGGACCCGGTAGATGAAATAATCCAGGGAAAATGGGGAAAGCTCATTGGTCCATATCGGACAATGGAGACAGGCCATTATCCCATGGTCACGAAACCGGATGAACTTGCAAGGCATCTTCTTGAACTCCCTGAGATCTCCTAAAAGGACTTTTCAATATTATTGGTTTCCGCGAAAAGGAGATACTTTCACTCCAGATATTTCAACCTTCTCTTCAATATAGTTTCTATTCTTTCGTATTTCTCATTTGAAACCTGTGACTTTATGAATTCTGATGCTTTCACAATCACTGACTTTATGTCATTAAAATTTCCCATTTCCCTTGCGGCGCATTTATCTGAACGGTACTCCTGCCAGATAAGTTGCAATTTGAGAAGGACAGTTGATGCAACCGTTAACGATGCGAAAATCGACAGGAGCAGAAATATCAATCCTGTTATTCCAAATTCTATTCC
>JAKBLT010000075.1:0-4962 GCA_021831925.1 Thermoplasmata archaeon | reverse complement strand
ACATACTATATACCGGCGTCATCGGTCGTTAGACCTCACACCCTTCCCCTTTAACTATGAGATTAAAAGGTGCATCGTTTTGTGCGTATCGTGGGTATATTATTGATAAATATAATCGTTTTGGTAATATCCTGACAGACTGGAAATAAGATAAACCGGGATAAAAATTGGGAATGCCACATCCTGAACATAGCACTCATTTATCAGTTTTAGCGTGATTTTTATATTTTCTACGAATAAACAATACTGAGGCTGCAGCCACTATTACAATTGCGGTAATAATGAGTATGAAGACAAAAAGTATCGTGGAAAATACGCTTGGGTAAACTTTGCTAAAAACGATCGCAAAATTGGCGTTTTTTGAAATGTTTAGGTTTTGACTGACCTGATCAGATACCTGAGACAGGTCAAATGTCCCGGTGTATGATGCTTGCAGGCTGTACGTGCCTGCCGCCAGTGTAAATACTGCAACTCCTGTAGAGTTAGTTTGGGCAAAGAAGGTTGATCCGGTTGAGTTTGAAGTCAATTCGATAAGGGCTCCAGAGAGGGGAGAACCGGCGGATGTTTTTGCAACTATTGTCACTGTAAAGATGTCAGTAGTCAGAAAAACAGTAGACTGGTTCTGGTTCACAAGAAGCATTTGGGAGTTCTGGAATACTAGTATGCCTTTCCAGTAAACCTCTACGTTATAGGTTCCATAAGGTATGAGAACGTATGAAATTCCCTGCTGGCTCGTTGTATTGAATGAGAGCACCAGCCCGGAACTTGAGTTCAGAACGAGTACATCGGCTCCCTGGACGGGTGTTCCAGTGGAATCCACTACTGTGAATTCCTGAGAATAAGCATGAACAGTAACGTAAGACCTGTTATTGCTGGAAATCTGGACCCCAGATGAAAAAACCACAGAATCGTGCCAGTAAGTAGTCATATTGTAGGTTCCTCCAGCAATTTCTTCAAGGGAAAGTACCCCTGACAGATTGGTTGCTATTATTGGAAGAGTGGTTCCATTCGGAGCTTTGATTAATACCAGTGTGTTTGGAAGCGTTAAATTGTTTACCGAAACAAAAACTATCGAGGGGGAATACACATTGGAAATTGCTGTAAAATTCTTGCTTACGTTATTTATTGATATGGGGCTTGAATAGACAAGTGTATCCTGCCAGAATACCTTAAATGTGTAATTGCCACCCGGAACGTTAAGAGTTGTAAGTCCTCCGGAATTTGTATAATTCATGGTAATGAGCGAAGAACCATAGTTCAGTGTGACCTCGGCGTGGGAAAGGGGATGGGTTTGGCTGTCTTCCACATCAAATTTTGCATTTACAGGAGGAAGACCCACGTAGATCTGAATGTATAGGGATGCATTTCTTCCATATAGTGCACCATATGTGTTCTCGTAGTTGTGCGCAGTATTATCCGTTGCATTTAGAATAATTGTGTATGATCCTGGTGTTAAGCTGCTATAGTTGAAAGTAAATATATATGTCCTGGAGAATTCATTAATTTGATACGGCGTAATTGCTGTCATGTTTCCAGTAAGGAATATGGTGCTATCGTTTCTTAGCGTGAAATATACAGGCCATTGACTAAAATCGTATGCGCCAAGAGGATCTGTCACGTTTACTTTCAGTTCGACCGATTTATTCTGGATTTCCTGTGAAAGTGACCCATTGTAATTGCCGCTTGATGTTAACAGATCTGGTCCCTTAAGGCACAGGTAGGAAGAGACTGGCACAACCGCTCGAGAATAGTAATACGTGCCTCCGACATTTCCCCAGAAAGCACCATAAATCTCACTGGTACTGCCTATAAGATCAATGGACATTTGCAGGCTATAATTCTTAGGAACGGTCAGATTTAAAGTTGGGCCAGTTATAAGAACTGGCGTTGGGGTGGATCCAGGGGAGGTAAGTGTGGTTGATGTGGTCGGACCGCTACCTATAGTAGTTATCACACCTGAAGGCGAAATCTCGGATAATGTTGTATTGATTTTTCCAGCCGTCGGTGAAGAACCGTTTTGTGAAAAATAAAACCAAACGTATATAGTTCCATTTATCGTGAAGTTACCAGATAGCTGAGGGTAGAGACTGAATGAAAGGGTCAGGTAATGCGTAGTGCTCACATTAGAGCCGGTCTTGTAATACTGAGGGGATGTGTCATTGAGAGTGTTTGCTATGTGCAAACTTGCTGAACTGCCTATGGTAACAGGAGTGCTGAGATTGTGGAAGTAAAAAGTTACATTGGTTGGGCTCGGTTCATTTCCCTGGAACGGTTCTGCATTCGCCGCTGGGGCAGGTAAAAGCAGAAATGCAGAAGCAACCATTAGAATACTGCATATGATGGCCAACTCTTTCTTTTTAAATGACATTTTTGATTGAGATATAATATAATAATACTTTTATTGGTACAACGTTGTACCAAATCTGTCTGACATCCTCTACATCGCAAGCCCGGTGGCTTTCCTGCTCATACCGTTGTAAGATCTCTTCAATTCTTCAATATGCAGAGCTAGGACCCATCTCTATTATAATTAATTTTTAGAAATGTCCAATGGTGGTGTGTACAATTCAAATGAACTCCCATATATCCTGAGTGTAAGGAAGGATGTGTTTTATGATTATGCTGTTCTCGTGTTTCCTTGCGATGTTATATATAATAGAATAATACTCATAAATGCTTGCTGTCGGGAGAAAAACCGTAACTTCGTATTTATCATTCTGAGGTTTAAGGAAAAATCTTATCCTCATTATATGCTGCTCATTTGATCTATTCCTTACGTCCTTTAGATACTGGTTAAAGAGCGTCATTGAATAAATGCCCTGATCCCCGGAAATAGGATTGAGTCCTGCTATTTTTTCCTGAAGAGGATGATCACAATACAAGATAGATGAGAAACCGCCGTCTTTTGTCATGTTGTTTGAAACCTCGAGGATACATCCGGAATCAAGCGAACGAAGAGTGGAATCTTCACCGTTCATTGGTATGATATATGTTATTAGAGATACAGGGTATTCATGGTTGATAAGATCCATGACATGCAATATTCCATGACTTGGACCAAGCCATTCAACTCTTGCATTCTCTGTGTCCATAGTGTATTCATTGAGAAGGTTCGAGACATTTTCGAGATTGTTGCTATGAAATCTGGCATAAACGTTCAAGTAACCAGAACCCATATCAGATCTGTTGACGATGAATGATGGTATATTCATCAGCTTGTTGATAACTGCAAGATCCTTGACATTATTTATTCTGCTTTCAATAATGAATGAATCTTCAAGTTCAATGCCGTTGAACCTCTTGAGAAGCATGCTAATCTTTGAATTTATGTTGCTTTTAGAGAAGTAAGTTGCCATCCAAACCTCTTCATTTTTAGGGAAGATGAAAACAGGCAGTTTTGCCTTTATATCCAATAGCGCATTGAAAAGTTCAGTGTTTTGTCTCAATCTTAAAATAACCCTCATGTCGAGTTTCTTATCGATGTCCTTTACAAGCATTAGGACAAAAATACCTTATTGAATATAAGCGTATTTGATACATACATATTGAATCGAAAAGGGAGCGGGCACCAGAAAGTGCCAACCTTAATTCGCATTATATTTATTCTGGATGGAATGTTTCAAGCACAAAACTTTAACTTGAGAAGGGGTCATAATTAGACCGTCCTCTATTTTCTGCATCGCCGTCGTAGAGACCTGCAAGGGCTGATCTAATTCTCTCAAAATCGAAATGATTGTATATACCGATAATGTGATTTTCGAGCTTCTAGTCTCTCTGAATTGTTCAGTGGAATTGGGCTGTAATCAATATATTCAGATTAATCCCAGTACATAAAAAAATTCACTAAGGGTTTTTTGAAATCCTCAATTGGAATTGTATAACTGGCAGATTCCAAGGTTTTTTGCCTTCTGGGATGTCCTCAGGCATTTCGTCCTACACAGAGATTTACGAAGTTTACATATCCTGAAAAAATACGACGAGTTTGATCCAAATAGAAATGATAGCAACATTTTCATAATCCACATTTTTATAAATGACCTTGCTGGTATACTTGAAAACATGAAGATTCAACATCTTTAATAAATCCTGAAAAATAAGTGCTTGATAAGTTGGCGCATCAATTCTAAATATAGCAGTTAGAATAGGCGCAGCAAGTCATGGTATGTGTATGTCATGAAAAGAAACCTGAGAATACTGGGTATTGATGATTCTCCATTTCTCCGACATGATGAGACATGCTTCCTCTTAGGAGTGATCATGCGTCTAGATTTCTATGTTGAGGGATTTATGATGAAGCAAATCCATGTTGATGGAAATGATGCTCAGGACATAATTGTGGAGATGGTAGAGAGCCGTTCGGGGCAGGGATGTAACGTCATCATGACCAACGGTATCACATTTGGCGGATTCAACATAATAGACCCACAGGCTCTTTACGAGCGCATCAAGAAGCCTGTCATAACTATAACAAATAGATCGCCAGACATGGAAACCATAAAGTCCGCAATTTCAAAATACTTACACAGTCAATCATCGATAGACCTGATTGACAGGCTGTCCATAGAAGAAATTCAGTTAAGCCCTGGGCATCTGGTTTATATAAATCGGGCCGGCATCAGCGCCGTAGATGCGAGAAGCCTGATCAGAAAAACAATAAGGCAGGGTGCCGTTCCCGAACCACTAAGGATGGCACATCTTATTGGAAGATTGGTAAAATTTGGGTACTCAGGAAAAATTATTCCTGGTACATAATTGGTTCGAGTTCTGATACCGCCTTTGACTTGATCGCAGGGAGGTTCTTCATAACCTCGTCGAATTTCTCCTCTTCCACTGGTATGTATTTCATTCTCCCCTTTGACATGAAATATGATCCCGGGCAAAGAGTGCCTTCCTTGACAATTATTGCATCCGGAGAAAGTGAAAGAATGCCTGCCATTGCTCTCTCCTTACCGCCATGCATTG
>JAKBLT010000074.1:0-4979 GCA_021831925.1 Thermoplasmata archaeon | reverse complement strand
ATGGTTTTATCATAATCCACTAAAGCCTCTTTTTTTTCCATGTATTTTCCCAATGGAAGCAGGCTGTTAAATTCCCTCAATGCATCGTTATGCTCGCCCTTGATCTTTGTCATCGATTTGTCATTTAATCTGTACACGGTCAGCTTCCTGTGATCCCATGCAAATAGCCCGTCTGTCTCATACGCCATATAGAAAGTTGAAAGATCGGGTGCAGCTCTGATGTTTTTGACGTAATCCAGGTATTTCAGGTAAATTTGTTTTTTAACTGCGATACAGCTCATATTCCACCTGAATGTCCGAATCCCTTTTATGAGAACGTTTCTGGTGTCAAGAATTTCCAATCCGTCCTTTCTATCAGCATCCATTTCAGAAAAATTCTTTCCAGTTGTGTCAACAAACTTCAGGTCATTCCTGTAATAGAGAAGTTGGGGATATAGAGAAAACGTATCCAACACGTAGGCTAATTTATTTGAATCATACAGATCGTCATCATCCAGAAATGAAATTATATCACCTTTTGACTCCATGATGCCATCATAGATATGCTCCCCTTGAGGAACATCGCCAGTATTGATGATCCTTACGGAGTTTTCGCTGCAATATGCGTCAATGTCAGCATCCAGAAAGTTCTTGATCACAATAATCTCATAATTTTCCCTGCTTAATGTTTGGTTTATAACGGATTTTACGGCATCTAACAGGTACTCCTTTCTATTATATGCCGTAATCACAACGCTGATAAACACATACATGAATTCTGGGAATAGTAATATTTGTTTCTAAATTTTCTATTTTGCCTGAATGTCCGGATCTTAAAAATCATCATTCATATATCACAATTTAATTGAAACGCCTGTAGTTACTGTTCTTATTAGTTCTTTCATGTCCCTGTTTGATTCATGAAAGTTTACCCATGCTCTATTGTCATCAATATCATCTGAAATTAAAATGCCGTTATGTTTAAGATTATTTCTGGCCCACTTGTATTCATTCATCATATTTTCCTCTGTATGCGAGGAATCATGGTAAAATATGTCAATGCTTTCAGTGATCGTAGGAAGTACCTCTGACGATAACCCAAGCCGGATAGACCATCGTTTTCTGAGTTCATCAGGAACAACCCATCCAATAGGTGTCGTTTTCCCACATATTTCGAAATGATCAGAAGCATCTATGCTTATAAGCGAGCCCAGATCGTTCAATTCCATAGCCTTCAGTATTATTGTGGAGGAATAACCATGTGCAATTCCTGTTTCCACGAACAATTCCGGTCTGTATTTCCTGACAATAAGAAATAGTATTCCATGAGTTCCCTGAAGACCCCATCCAGCTCTGGGCCAGACCTGGCAATTTTCCCTGATCTTCTGGTATATATCTTCACAGGTCTTTTGCAGAGCAATAAGATCATCTCTGTTGTAGGTGCCGAGTCTCCTTGACCAGTAGTAATAGGTAATAAGTGCCCATGCTGTTCCAAGGGTAACTTTGTTGAAGTAAGTTTTATCTTTGAATTCTAAGTCAATCTGTTTCAGGCCGTTTTCCTTCCATGAGGAGAGTTCTCTTGAAGTTTTTAACCAGTTTTTAACGCTTTTGAAAACATAAGCCATTTTCTTCAGATTTTTTGAAGTCTCCATAGAAAGTTATACGTGAACCAACCAATTTATAATTATGTTTTGCTGTATTACCTGTATCCGTAATCAAACGAGTTTCATTTTTCTGGTTCCTCTCTTTTCAATCGCAATACCAATCTTCGGAATTCTTTCCACTCTTGGCGCTCCGAGATTCAAGGCAGACCTACTTTTTGAATGTTTGACCTCCCAATCTTTATCTACAAATAAGCTCTATTAACGATTATGAGCGAAGAGGAGGATGCTGAAAATCAGCTTAAAACGCTGAGTGATTACCTGGGCTACATAGACCAGGGCAGCATCAAGTTTTCTCCGGAGAATAAGATGGAGGATGAGATTTTGAATGGCATCCTTTCAGCCATCAAGGATCATAAGAAATTCTTTATTCAGGTCGTAAAATCTTTTGACCTCCAAAATCTGAATGCAGTTATCGTGTATCTTTACAGAGAGCTGATTAAAAAAGGAATTCAGGTAAGATTGCTTCGTGATCTCAACTATACTACCATGGGTGCTGATTGCGGAAAAGGTTGTGTTTACCTGATTACAGAAAGGTACCTGGATGTATCCGATGAGGAAACAATGAAAAAGCTTGCCTCGCTCATGAGTGGACACATGCCAGTCGAGCTGAGCGGTATCCCAATCATTCTGGGCTTGACAGAGAACAGCCTTAAACTTGTCGACAAGTACCGGTCAGATAATAATCCGGAATATATTTACAGTGACAACCACAACAAGGAAATTACCTCACCTCTCATTGGAGTTGGATTTATCCTCCTTTCGCTGACCTTTTTCATTACTTTTGTGGGGCTGATAATTGATCGTCCCCGCGTTCTATTACTGAGTTTTTCTGTTGTATCCTGGGTTATATTTTCTGCATCTTTAATAGGGGTTTCAGGCTTCATCATGCTGATTGCAGGTTCCATGAAGTTGCCACCCAAAAAAGCAACTTTAATAGCAGAAATTATTCTGTTAATTGCGCTGCTTGAGATTGCAAGCATATATGTCCAGCTCTCCGGATTTTCTATCTCGCCATCACCAGATGGTCTTCACCTCGCGACATCATTCCAAGTCGGGTCCCTGGGTCCAGCCAAGCTTGAAAACGCAGCCAATGTGTCAATAATTTATTCCCTTCTTTCCATCTTTCTTGCATTCACGTTTTACCTTCTATTCTACCGTTTTTCAGGCAATTTTTACAGGAGGATTGGCCTCTTTGCATTAGTTACTGCGGTTATAGGCGAAATGGTGAGCGTAATCTCTATTTACCGCGGTTTGGATGGTTTTGGTCTGCAGTCTTTCATAGTGCATGAGTCTGGTTTACTCTTTCTCTCTTTTTACAATAACATTTCACCACTCATGCCCTATCCATCAATACTCCTCAATACCTCCGATTTCCTGTTTCCTTTTGGTGGATACAGCGTTGACATTTTCTATCTGATGCTTGTTACTATATGCGCATCCAACTTCCTCTTCTTTATTTCTTACCTGAGGGCAGGATTGAGCATTTATGGAAAAAAGAAACAAAAAACTGAACCGGATCCCGTCAGCGGGAGTTGATCTTCCTTCTGTTACTCAATAAAATCAGTGCAAATGCTGCGACAAGAATCAATATCTCAGATATAATGAGATAAATTTCAGGTGGCAGCAAGAGGGTATTTTTGGGCAGGTGAGGACTTACATTTACCTTTATTGGAAAAACAACTAAAATGTATGTATTCGCCGTACTGGATACAGAGAAGGTTCCAGAGGACTCATATTTTGTTCCCTGATAGGAAGCACTCACATTATAATAATAGAAACCAGCTGGTAAGTTTACGTAGGCAGAGTGGGAACCAGATTGCACCAGGGTTGGGTAATTTGAGATGTTAAGGTACCATGACACTGGATTTGGAATGCCAGATGCAGTAAATGTAACGCAGCTGAGGTCTGAGACTACATACTCGCCTGATACTCCAGGCATAACATTATTCGGAGGGATGTATCTTCCCCTTATATATTGTATTTTCAGGATCCCAGCCCCAGAACCTCCTGAAGTCATTCCAGCACTTGGATAATATGGGCCATATAATATCGAACTGTTATGCGAAACAACCACGGTGTTTCCATTGAGGTACCAGTACTGCATGGATTTATCCCAGTCTATTCCTACGAAATAAGAATAGCCTGTGAAATTTATTACTGGAGATATCAAGGAGCTGTTTGCATTGGGAATGTATTGATCCGGTCCAGTCCCTGAATGATATAAATCAGCCTCAAAACCGTTCTCAAAATAGTAATCGTATGGTGTTCCATAATATACAAGATGGTTTGTAAGGTTCCTTGTGGTTGACAAACCAATTCCCTGAGTCGTCGGGTATCCTGCAGTAACATTGGCTTCAGTTACAAGGGATTCAATTATCTCGTTTTGATAAATTGGTTGTTTTGAGACTGCATACGCATATGCATCGTTGAAACTGTCCTGTATTATGAGACCGTTGTTAACGGAAACGTTTGCAGTACTGTATACATAACTTGTCCAGCTTGATGGTAAACTCGTACCTGCAAAATTGCAGTAAAACGGGAAGATCATATGACCATTATCATACTCGCCATAAACACCGCTGAGCTGTGGTGCTTCACCCTCCAGACTGTCCTGTCCAGCGAAATTGGAAATGGAGGTATTTTCGAAACCTAAGAAAATTGCAGTGGTGAAATTTGCAGGTATAGAAAAGTTAAGCTTGAGCCAGTAAATTGTGCATGTGCTTGAGGAATTTGCGTTGCATTGAATCCAGCTTGGTATTATCGTACCATTGAGGGAGAACCACACAACGTTTCCCAATGTTCTGGATTCATATGCACTCAAGGCATAGGAACCAATTCTTACTTCCAGGTCAAATGGTACTGGTGTTGAAATATTCTGTGAATTATCCACCTGAACGGAAACATAACTAATAACGCCGGCGGGGACTTTCGGGGAATTATTGCCAATGGCATCGAATGGTCGCATGAGGTAAGTAGATTGATCAGGTTTCCGGACATTAGAGGAATCGCCATGGATTGTGGAATATGATACTATATACGTAAATGATAAAAATAGAATTAATATTGCGATAATTACGGATATAGATCTTTGATATTTCAGATGGCTCACCTGGGAGGCTCAGATATCACAATGAAAACTGCATTTTAAATATTTTGAAAACAATGTGAGCGTCCTGCTCTGTAAACATTATTTCCTGCTGGATTCGCAAATCAAATGAAATTTGTTAATGTAAAACTGCTAATTAAAGCGATGAAATGGCTTCACTCCTTCAGCCTGGCCCCTTTTGCAAGCGACTCAAGTTTCTTCAATGCAATGTTCCTGGTGACACTTCCGAG
>JAKBLT010000073.1:0-4987 GCA_021831925.1 Thermoplasmata archaeon | reverse complement strand
TCTCAGTATCTCTGGGGTCCGGCACAAGGATCATAGTCGAAGCAGTAGTTACAGGAAGAATCAAAGATGTCATCATGCCGTAGACATGAAAGAACGGCAGCGTTGACATGAATTTCCCAGGCTCTCTCAAACTTGAATGCCATGCTTTAAGCTGAGTAGCGTTTGCGACGAGGTTCCGGTGTGAGAGCATTGCTGCTTTCGGGACTCCAGTTGTGCCGCCTGTGAACTGAAAAAGCACGGGATCCAATTTTGTTTCCACACGTTCTGCCGGTGCTGAGCCGCTTTTAATTAGGTCCTTGAATCTGAAGACCCTATCTTCAAAAACAGGTTTCTCCTGCTTAGGGTCATTCTTTGTCCTTCTTGAATAGACCATGGATGCAAGTGGAGTCAGAAAATCCTTTATGCTTGTCACAATAATTGATACACCATCCTTGGTGAGATTCTTGACCTTTGGGTAGTACATATCAAGGGTTATAACCGCTGACGCTTCTGTGGTCTTGTATTCATTGAGTATCTCCGTCTCTGTGTATATAGGATTGGTCTGGACTACTACTCCACCTATCTTTGCAATTGCGAAAAATGAAATAACATACTGGGGCGAGTTTGGTAAAATAAGACCTATTTTAGAATCCTTGAATAATCTAAGCCTCTCTTTGAGGTTGAAGGCAAGGGCATCTACCATTGCAAGCAATTTTCTGTAAGTTATCTTCTTCCCAAATAAAATTAATGCAGTTGAGTCAGGATGCTTGGAAGCAGAATCCGCTAAAAGGTCATAAACCGAAGAGTCAGGGATTTCTATATTCCTCTGGTTCCCTTCGGGATAACTCTTCTTCCAAACTTCTTCCATACTGGCTGCTGCCGAAGGTTGCTCTACCATGTTATTCAGACAATTGGAAATGGATAATAAAACTTGTTAATACATGCTGTAATATACACTGGTGAATCCGGACCCAAGCAAACGTCGAAACAATATTCTGATAATTAACACCAAACATTATGAAAGGGCTACAGGAAAAAGATCATCCGAATTCTTCGCAGGTTTACCTGACATGAATGCTTTCAAGGGATGGGAAATTCACTATGCTGTAGGCGCTTATGATCTTCATATCGCTAACCAGTTTCCAGCAAAATCATTCTATGCCCAGCATGTAGATCCAATCGGATACGGAGCATTTACTGGAAAAATATCTATTGAGATGCTTATTGATTCTGGGATAAAGGGTTCCTTGATAAATCATTCAGAATTCAGGTTGAATTTCGATACGATAGAAAAGGTTGTTTTGAAGGCAAGAGCCATGGACTTCAATGTAATAGTATGTGCAGAGGATCTTGATGAGGTTGCCAGGTTTGCCGAAATAGGGGCGCCTTTAGTTGCATACGAGCCGCCGGAACTGATCGGAGGCAATATTTCGGTATCAACTGCCAAACCGGACATAATAGAAAAAGCTTCTGCTTTGTGCGAAAAGAATGCAGTCAAATTAATAGTTGGAGCGGGCATCAAAACACATAACGACATATTGACTTCGCTGAAACTGGGTGCTGCTGGTGGTCTCGTGGCTTCTGGAGTAGTGCTTGCAAGCAACCCTGCAGTCGCAATAACTTCATTAATTAACAACTGATTAACCCGGGTTAGATGGCAAAGGACAAAGATCAGGAAATCTTCGTGGAACCCGAATTTATAGAGAAGGATTTCCTTCAGAGCGAAAAAGAAAGAGCTAAGTCCACTATAGTGATGTTTCTACTTGCAGCAGTGCTTGGGCTGTTTTCCGGCTACCTTTTCTTGATAGGAATATGGTATGTGGGTCTTCTGCTGATGTTCTTGTTTATAATATCATTTAAGAGGCTCGTACAGGCACTTCATCTCAAGATGCCACAGAGAGGATCGCAGGTTTTCATACTCGTCATGGTGTTTATCCTTACATGGATTATATTCTGGACCGTTTCCTTGAATCCGCCTGTGAGCTCTGTGGGTGGACCGCAAGTATCTTCTATTCAGGTTTATAATCCCCAAATATCATCGTGGTCATCTCTAGCTGAGTCAAATGGAATCTATCATTACTCTATAACGCAGAATGGCGTATTGTCTATGAGATTATACATATCATATATTACAACAATTAACAATGTGACAATCACGGTGTCAAGCGGTGGTTCTTCTGCGTCCCCTGTTGCTATTAACTACTTTAATAATTATGCTTATTTCAATCAATCTGTCGTTCCTTCTCTCTACGTCTTCAATGTCGATGTAACTGTTCATGGTACATCATACCTCAGTTCGATACAAGTACAGATTCTTAGTGCCTGAGGAAATTCTCGAACAAGAAATATTAACATGTTCATGATTGAGGGCAAACAGCAGGTGTAGTGTAGACTGGTCTAGCACGGAAGCCTTCCAAGCTTTCGACCTGGGTTCAAATCCCGGCACCTGCACTCAATTCAGTGCGCTTTCCTGTGTGTAACATAATTGCGGAATCACGGCAGTGATTGTTTCTGGTTATAATTTTACTCCTGACGGGATCCGAATTCTGGCTCAGTTCAATCTGGCAATGTCAACTTTTTATTACAGCTTACACTGATATGATGAAATGGTAGGCAGCTCACTTTCAATGAAGCACCTTGTTGTAGGAGGCTTGCAGACTAACTGCTATTTCATCTCTTCAGGTGGCGAGTATCTAATCATAGACGCTGGAGGAGATTTTGATGCGATCATGGAGATCGTTGAAACTATGCCCGGCATCCCGGTGGGTGTTTTGGCGACACATGGGCACTTCGATCATGTCCTTGTTGCAGATCTAGTTGCTTCCGAGCTTCGCACGTCATTTGGAATGCACCGCAAGGACCTTAAGGTTATGCACGAAACATGGAACCTCGGTAAGCAGTTAGGTCTAGTAGGCAAGCCACCAAAACCTGGATTTCTTATAGATACGGACAGGACGATTCTCGTTGGAAGGGCTGAAATACACGTAAAGAACACACCGGGGCACACACCCGGGAGCATCTCTATAATTGCAGGTTCATCAGTGTTCACTGGGGACTGCCTTTTCAAAAACAACATAGGACGCATGGATCTTGGCGGGAATCCAACTGATATGCTCAAAAGTCTCAACTGGTATCTTAAGCTCCCGCCAGATACGATAATTTACCCGGGTCACGGTGAACCATCCACTATCGGTTATGAAAGAAATAATATCCTGCGCTTCATAGAGATGATCAGCAATGGCAGTATTTGACGATCACGTCCGAAAAAGGGTGAAAGAGTTTTATATATATCACTATTAATGAATAGTGGCTGAAGTGATGGAAGGAGTCAAAAAGATCAATCCATTTGTCTCAAATCTTTCAGCATTGAACTCAATCTTCTCACTTTCTATGACTGTTTTTTCATTTGCAATTATAATCTATCTCGAAGGAGCAAACTTACCAGTGTATCTTGCTGGAATTGGCCTGACAGTTGGCCAGGCACTGCTGATTGGTATTTCCATATTTCAGGGAAGAGCCATTGATAAAGGACATTCTTTTACATTGATGATAACTGGGAGCTTTCTCTACGGTATAAGCCTGACCATGCTTTATCTGGAAGTGTCAAGGAACTTATTGACAATTGCTTTAATTCCCGTGTTAATTGCAACCATGATAATATCTGAGGGATTTTTCAGGGCGTCACTTAACTCTTTTATAGCCAAGGCGAGTGCGGCAAATATCCTCGGAAAGAATTACGCTAGAATTTTAACCGGAGAAACCATCGGAAGCTCGATATCATACCTGGTCCTGATTCTGGGTGCACTTTCTTATGATATTTCTTACGTGTTTCTGGGAAGCGGCCTCTTATTGATGTTTATGTCTTTCCTTGCATTCTTCGTTCTTTATTCAAGAGAAAAGGAGGCCATGAAAAGCGCTGCTGCCCAGGTTAGGAAGCCAGGTTTTTTTGAAGGGCTTAGAAGCCTGAATGAGCGGCGTAAATTCGTGTTTCCACTAATAAGCTCCAAAGCAATGATGACTGTTGGAGTAATTGGCTTCAGCCTCTTTTATGTGCCATCCGGGTTGATTTTGGGAATTCCTATCGAATATACGTTTGGGATTCTTCTCCTCACATATGTTATAGCATCTATTCTGGGAAGATTCAGCGAGAGATTCATAGACAGCAAGAGCAACCTTGGCAGGCGTTTTATCACGCTTACTATGTTGCTGGATGTTGTCACTTATGGTTTAATTCTATTGGCAATTTTATTGAAGAACGAGTACCTGTTTCTAGGAGCAGCATTATTTTCCAGTCCGGGTATAATAACAATAACTGGGGCAATGTCGTACGAGGTAACAGTGATAGGCAGGGAGAACCGAGGAATCTTCGGAGGAGTACAGCGACAGATAGTAGGTGTTGCTGCTGCACTGGTTTCGTTGCCTTTAACACTTTTATACTCGCTTGGATTTGAATACCTCTGGGAAACAGTGTGGGCTTCTTCCATAATATCATTCCTGATAACATTTAGCATTCCAAGGTTTGTCATTGTCAACATTTCCGAAAGCAAGGCACAAATAAATTGACGAACAGCAAGCGAAACTATCACATTCAGTAACATTTTAATTAGTGACAAAATCTTTATAAAGAGAGCAATTGGCTCTCCGGTATGGACTACAAGGCATCAGATCAAGTCCTTGAATCTCTTCGCGAGATCTTTGAGGATCAGGTCAGGGCTAGCCCTGATCTTACGGAGACGATCAAGCCTGATGCCATGTTCATGTTACTGGAATCACTGAGATTTCTTGGAATCGCCTCGGTCAGAGTTGAGAAGGGCGGCATTCCGAGATACGAGACAAACAAGGGAAGCGCTCCTGTAATAATTGAGGAACAGAAAAAGAGGAAGAATGTTGGAAAGCTTGCTGAAATACTAACGAAAGTAGATTTAATCAACACCGGCAAGATGAATTTATCCGATGCAGAAATATTTCTCGCTGAGACGTTTCTGCAGGAAGGTAAAGTCGACGAGGC
>JAKBLT010000072.1:0-5057 GCA_021831925.1 Thermoplasmata archaeon | reverse complement strand
TCATTGAAAAGGCTTTCACCGAGAACGATCCCATATATCTCCTCCTTTACCTTGAGGCGCCTGAATATGGGTATTATTGTCACAGGATCCGTGGGCGATATTATCGCGCCAAATAGGAAACCGATGATCAGGGGCGCGTGCGTGAGGAAAGAGAAGAAGAAGGCTACAAGAACGATTGTCATAACCATTCCAAGCGTATCCAGGGATGCGATCCTAGCAAATTCCTTTCTTACAATCCTGAAATCTATCTTGTGGCTTTCAGCATATAATACGATAACTATTCCAAGAATGCCCAGACCGACCGAGGCATAATACACCATCAGATAACTGGCATATGATGCCTTTATGATGCCAGTCATTGGGCCAAAGATAAGGCCAAGAATAATCAGGATCGGTACCTCAGCTACCGATATCTTCCGAGCAATGGGTATTGAGAAGGCGGCCAGTATGAGTATAAGGCTGACCTGCAGGAATTCAGACTGCAGAGCCATCAGGCATCAGGTGCCCGGAGAAGGCTTTCAGGCGGTTTACGTTTGTGAGCGGATCTTTTGATCAAATCCAGTACTGCGGATTGCTTTTCTGATCCTGTGGTAAGTTCTGATCTCTCCCATCTGGCTACATAATCATCAAGTTCATCATAGCTCATTCCAAGTTCGTCCTCATCGGTCTGTCCCGGATAGAGGCCGGCGCTCGGCTTTTTCTCTATGATGCTTTTTGGTACATTCAGGAAAGCGGCTGCTTCCCGCACATTATGCTTGTAGAGGTGCATGATTGGTTCAATATCACATGCCCCATCACCGAATTTTGTAAAATATCCAGTATAGAATTCAGTCCTGTTTGTTGTGCCTACGACAAGTGCATTGTGCATGTTTGCATATCCATATAGCAGGACCATCCTGACCCTAGATTTAATGTTTCCATTTACCCTTCGATCCGATCCTCCAATAATATTAGATAGAGATTTTACGACCGGACCAATCTCTACTGTTTTAATATCAAGTGAAAATCTTTGAGATAAATTTTCAACATCCCTTAGATTGGGATCATTTCCAGCCTCAGGGAGAAAATAGGCATGTAACCTGGATCGATCAAACGTCCTCGAAAGAATGGCTGCAACTACAGCGCTGTCTATTCCACCACTAACCCCCAAAACCAGATGCATATTCCCGGCGCACCTTTCGAGAAATTTCTGAATCTCCTCAAATTCAGGCGCTGAGAACATTACAACTTAATAATTCAACCATAATTAAAATTTATGAGTAAAAATAATGTTTTGAGATTCGATCAATTTGCCATTCCAGGTCCAATAATATCGTCGTTTATTGGCTGCAGGGCCCACTTTCCGTATAGGATCCCGATAACATACCCGAAGGCAATTGCACCGACAAATCCACCTGCAATATCCACAACATAGTAAAGTGCACCGTATTCGCCGATGCTCCCAAGACCAAATAAAACATCAAACAGTATCCAGAGTATCATTCCAAAGACAATTCCCTTTACCTTGTCATTCCTCCCCGGAAGCTTTCCAACTGCCCAAGCGAAAATGAGACCAAGTATTGCGCCGCCAATCAGTCCTACTATGATTGAAGCAACTGGAAGCAGGATAAGGATAGCCGAATAAAGGCTGTTCGCCGTGATGCCTGCTGAAATGAGCGACGGATAATTTGCTAAGTATTTGTTCAGGGTCGATATAATCTCACTCTTTGCGAGTGTTAATCCCACTGCACCTATGATGCCGGAAATAATACCATAGACAAGGCCCGCGACCAGCCCTGATTTTGCTCCTGTTCCATACTCTCCCATGGGACGATATCTCCTCTCATTATATAATTATGACTAAAACATTTATATATTGAGCATAAATTGTGATAATATGTATAGAACAGGATATGTTAACTTCAGGAGATAGTGTTCCAATGAATGACTTTGATCCTGTTGTATTTCTCTCTCCTGTTCTTGCGATTATCGCTTCTATCCTACTGCTTCTGATAATAAGGAAGAAGTCTCGGCTGAGAGCAAATGTAGTTGTGTTTGCACTGATTTCTTACGCAGCTGCGATAGCTCTTAAGGAGATTGTGCAGTACTTTTCATTATCTTTCATCTATGATCACTTTGGAAAAATAAGTTTACTGACAGGGCTTTATTTCGGTCTCCAGACATCGATCTTCGAAGTTTTCGGGGCATATCTCATCGCACTGATAGTTGCAAAGAGAACTCTTATTTCTGAAAAAGATGCCGACGCATACGGCGGTTCACTCGCATTTTGGGAAAACGCCGTGCTTCTCGGTGCACTCTCGCTGTTCAGTCTCCTCGTTGACTACGTATTGATCGCATCTGGTTCTGCACTTGGTTCTCTCGTATATAAAGAACTGCAATCATCGAATCCAGGCCTGTTCTATCCACCTTTATCCGTCCTCCCGGATGTCCTCCTTGGCGCACTTGAAAGGTTGTCATCCATCCTGGCGCATTACAGCTGGGGCTTCTTGACCCTCAGTGCAGCTGTCCTGAAGAAGAAAAAACTTCTTTATATTGCCCTTCCCATGGGCATGATTGATGCAATTGTGCCATTTGAACCTTTTATGGGTATAGATATATTCGAGGGGATAGTCTTCGCATTTTCACTTTTCTTTCTGTTTATAGCAATACATTACAGAAAGATATACCTTAAAGGAGGCAACCGAAAGGGTCCATCAACTATTCAGGAATGAGATCATTCGGTTTCTTTAAGGATTAATTCAAGTTCACCGTCAAGGGGCTGGTTCTTTCCAAATGATTCCAGAAGGCTCCTAGCATCGTTCTTCTTTCCCATCCTAATAAGTAGGCGGGCCTTGTGGGCTATATAGAAACTGTTTCCCGGTACCAGGGAAATTGCTGCATCCACATCCTTCAGCGCTTCCTCGTACCTTCCTAGATCAACATTAGCCTGAAACCTTTTGTAGATGAATATCTGATCCGCCCTGTTGAGATCCACAGCCTTGGAATAATCTGCAAGGGCCTCCTCTTTCCTTCCAAGCTTCCAGAGAACGTTTCCCCTGTTGTAATAATAGTCAGGGACATCGTTCTCCAGTTTTATTGCTGAGTTAAAGGAATCAAGCGCCTCATCAAGCTTCCCAACATCCTCAAGGGCCGCACCAAGTGCATTGTGGTAATCTGAGTTTTCAGGAAAAATCTCCACGGCTTTCCTGTAGTCCTTGATCGCATTATCCATCATCTTCATTGAATAATATGCAAGGCCCCTGTTGTGGTAATAGTCTGGATCTGTACCAACGATCTTAATTGCCTTGGTAAAGTTCTGAATTGCATCCGCATATTTCCTCAGGTTGAAAAAGGAAATACCGCGTTCGTTATAGTCATCAGCCATCTCTGTCTTATCTTTAGGTAAACCGTCTACGGGCACCTGTGACGCCATGAAAGATTCTATTTAATGTTACTGTCATTCGGGAACAGAAATTTCTGTTTTTTCCCGGAAGTGAGGTCCTTCCATGTTTTCCACTCTTTCCTCACTATATCCTCTATGTTTATTCCATTCTGTAAGGATTGCTTCAGGAATTTGACCGTCGCAGGATCCGAAGGATAGCCTGACCCGAAATCTCCATAGATTTCATGCAGGTTCTCAATCTCGCGATCCCTTGTTACCTTCGCAATTATCGAGGCTGCAGATACAGACGGAAATCTGTCATCGGCTCCATGCTCTGCAATTATCTTAAAACCTGAATCGGTGCTTAACCTGCGCGAAAGCCTTTCTGGATCAACGTCGAATGCATCCACGTATGCATCCTTTCCGCATTTTCTTATAAGCGCCAGGAACCTGTCATATTCTATTTCGTTGAGTGTGCGATATTGCATCTCACCGTTTATGACAGTGGAAGGTATTGTCTCAATCTCAACGCAGATTGATGTTTCCATAATACGATCGAACAGGTAAGATCTCCTTTCGGGCGTTAACTTCTTGGAATCCCTGACACCGATTTCCTTGATCTGCAGGGGATCACAGCACACAATTGCCACAACCATGGGTCCAATGACTGGTCCCCTACCAGCCTCATCCAGTCCGCATTGAATTTGCATTGTGGGATGGATGTGATCCTCTGATATTATGATTGGTCATCATTACCTTTTTAGTGTAATTATTGATATGTGTTAATTGATAAAATTAGAAAATGTGGTCAAGAGTTATTCCGGAACGGTTGCGCTTTCCGGAATCAATCTTAATATCGAGCCGGGGCAGATACATGGAATATTGGGTCCAAACGGTTCAGGCAAGACAACTATGCTGAAACTTATCTCCGCAATTCTAAGGCCGACTTCAGGGAATGTCACCGTGAACGATCTTAATACGGTCAATGATTCTGCCAGGGTCAAGGAGATAATTGGTTACGTGCCGGAAACACCCGCGCTATACGAGAGCATGAGCGTTATGGAATACCTTGACTTTATCGGCTCTGTCAGGAATGTCGACAGGGAAAAATTCATAAGGCGTGGATCCGAATTCATAAAAGCCTTCGAGCTGACTGGCAATGCTGGTGAATACATCGGGAACCTCTCCTTCGGTACAAGGCAGAAGGTTGCAATTATAGCCGCACTTATACATGATCCTGAAATCATAGTGCTGGATGAGGCAATGAACGGACTCGATCCAAGATCATCCAAGATATTGAAGGATCTGCTTGTTCGTATGTCAAGATCTGGAAGAACTATTGTATTCTCGACGCACATCATGGAAGTTGCCCAGCGTGTCTGTACAACGATATCCATCCTCTACAATGGCAGGATAGTTGATACAGGAAGTTTCGAGGAACTAGAAAGGAAGTACAGCAGTGGCGCAGGAAACCTGGAGGATGTATTCCTGAAGATGACAGGCAGCCAGGATCTTGACCCGACCGTCCAGGCGCTCATACAGAGTCTTGGAGAGGAATGATTGCATTGACAGAAATGAATCGGGAATAGAACATGAACAAGCTTGATTTTGAACTTGCAAAACTGCTCATCCGTGAGCAGAGATATTTCTCCCTCAAGGGGTTTTCAAGGAAAAATATTACCCGTATATCCAGGCC
>JAKBLT010000013.1:0-26114 GCA_021831925.1 Thermoplasmata archaeon | reverse complement strand
AGGGATTTTTCCTTCATTGACAAATAGGTATTGCCCTTATACCTTAACGTTTTCCGGAACGAAGGCCAAAGATCGGGAATTTTGGATTATAGAATTAATCATAATTCTCACTTTCAAGTTAAACCAAGAATCAAAAATGTTATCTAACGAAAAGTAATTATAAATTATGCCTGAAGAAACAATACTTGAGAAAGTTAAATCTGTCGAATTTTTTGTAGGATCGGCTAAACAGTGGGCGTTTATGCACCAGAACGCGCTTGGATTCAGGTTAAGAGGGTACGCCGGACCGGAAACAGGCATCAGGGATAGGGTGTCATATCTGCTTTCACAGGGTGATGCCAATTTTATATTTACAAGTTTCATAAACCCCGATGATTTCGTCGGGAAGCACATCCACGTGCACGGTGACGGTGTTAAGGACGTCGCTTTCCAGGTGAATGACATTGATTACACCATAAGTGAGATAGAAAAGAGGAAACTGATCAAACCGGCAAAGATCGAAACGGTGAAAACAGACAACGGGAAGATCAAAACAAGCTATATTCCGACTTTCGGTGAAACAATACATTCTTTACAGGATCTTGGTGATTATGATTCAGATCTTCCTCCGGGTTTCGAGCATGTGGATGATGATCACAAACCAAAGGGGATAAAATCTATTGATCACATTGTTGGAAACGTTGAAGAGAAGAGGATGGACGACTGGGTAAACTATTATATCAATGGCCTTGGGTTCAAGCAGCTTATGAGCTTTGATGATAAAGATATCAGTACCGAATATTCGGCCTTGCAGTCAAAAGTTGTCGAATATAACAACAGGAAGATAGTTTTTCCAATAAACGAGCCCGCCTGGGGGCTCAAGAAATCCCAGATACAGGAATACCTCGATTATTACAAATCGCCCGGGGTTCAGCATATTGCTTTCCTGACAGACAATATAATAGAGACTGTCAAGAGGCTTAAACAGTCTGGAGTCGAATTCCTTCCGACACCGAAAGTGTATTATGATGATCTTGAGGAAAGAGTTGGAAAAATAAAAGAAGATATTGACAAGATAAGGGATCTCGACATCCTCGTAGACAGGGACGAATACGGCTATCTGCTGCAGATATTTACCAAGCCTATAGGCGATCGCCCTACAGTGTTTTATGAAATAATACAGAGAAGAGGGGCAATTTCATTTGGAAAGGGTAACTTCAAGTCCCTGTTTGAATCGATTGAAAGGGAACAGGCAAAGAGGGGAAACCTTTAGGGCAGTGAATCCTTGGTTCTGATTGGAAGACTTAGATTCAATCATGAGGTCAGGACTGCTATTTATCATAACGGCAGCTATTACTCCGTATCTGATCTGACGGCAAAGACAGAATCCGAGATAGACAGGGATTTTTATTACATTCTCAGGAATGCACATGATTTTTTATCCAGCCCGGATGAAAAGTACGTTATCCATGAAAAACCTGAAGGTTATTCCATACCGGTACCGGATGTCGTATCATTAAGGGATTTTTTTGCATTTGAGGAGCATGTATCCAACGCAAGAAGAAAGAGAGGCGAAAAGGTTCCGGAAGAATGGTACAGGTTTCCTGTATTCTACTATTCTAACAGGAAAAGCATAATCGGGCACCTGGAACCGCTTGAATATCCAAAATACACCAACATGCTTGACTATGAGATGGAGCTTGCATTTGTTGTCGGAAAGAGGGGAAAGAATATTCCAGCAGATGATTATGAGGAATATATCGCCGGAGTGACCATCGCAAATGACTGGAGCGCCAGGGACATACAGAGGGAGGAGACAAGGGTCGGCCTTGGTCCGGCAAAAAGTAAAGATTTTGGTACTTCCCTTGGACCATTCATCCTATCAATCGATTCTCTGGCAAAGAATAAGGTTGCAAGGGGGGTATACAATATCCAGCTTTCAGCTACAGTGAACGGAGAGAAATACGGCAGCAGCAATATGTCTAAAATTCATTTTGATCTTGGGAGGATTATAGAGAGAGCCTCTGATGAAACCACTCTCTATCCGGGTGATGTCATAATGACAGGTACCTTCGGGAACGGCACAATACTTGAAATGGAGGGAAGAGACTGGTTGAGAAGGGGAGATACAGTAACAATAAGTTCAGATATGATAGGTGAATTAACAAACAGGGTGATTTAGGAATGGTTTTTTACTATAAGCAGGGTAAGGTGCCGGAGTTCAGGCACACATTTGATTCAAAAGATAACATCTTGAAGGAAGAACTTTTCGGCGAGGAGAGTTTTGATGGCTTATACTCTCTGCTGTACCATTTCGGAGAACCAACACGTGTCAAAGATATCAGCAGGGAGGAAAAGAAGGAATTTGATCCCTCTGATGATAATACAACCAAACACAGGCACCTGGTGACATCAAAGCTTGAGAGAAAAGGAAATTTCATTAACGGAAGGCAGTACCTCTTCTGGAACAGCAGGATCAGGATAGGCATATCAAAGCCGGCTGAAAAAATGTCAGCATATATGAGAAATGCCCTTGCAGAGGAACTTCTATTTTTTCACAGGGGCAAGGGAAAACTTTCAACCATATTTGGATGGATTTCTCTTTTTGAAGGGGATTACGTTTACATACCTAAGGGGACGACCTTTTTCCTCGATACATCAGAGGATGCTGAAATATTATTCATGGAATCATTTGATCGTATAGATCTGCCCAGTAGGTATCTTAACCGCTATGGTCAGCTGCGTGAAGGGACCCCGTATTATACAAGAGATTTCAGGTTGCCAATACTATATGAAATAATACCAGCAAATAGATACAAAAAGGTCTACGTTGATTATGACACCTATTACATGGTTGAAGATAGGGATACTCTAGTATTCGACGTTGCCGGCTGGGATGGCTATCTTTACCCTTATGCAATCAATATAGATAGGATGGCTCCGATCGTCGGAAAACTTCATCAGCCCCCACCTGTCCATGAGAATTTTTCTGGAAAGAGTTTCATGGTCGGCACATTTCTGCCAAGGCCATTCGACTTTCATCCCAGATCTATTCCCATATCCTATTACCATAACAACATCGATACAGATGAATTTCTCTTCTATTCTTCAGGCAATTTCATGAGCAGGAAAGGGATCGAGCCCGGATCCATAACACTTCATGTCAGGGGGATCATTCATGGTCCGCAACCCGGTGCAGTTGAGGCTAGTATCGGTGCAAAGTCGACCGATGAAAAGGCGGTTATGATAGAAGCGTATGAGCCTCTCCAATTGACAAAAACAGCCTTGAAAATAGAAGATAAGGATTACATGAAATCCTGGTCTAAGTAATGATAATCAGGATATTTTCATTTCCTTCAATCCGCTTCTGGCGTTCAGCTCCCTGTTTATGTGCACCGAATCCATTTTCAGGATCTGGATTTCCAGAAGTGGATTGATGGTAGCATCAAACAGGTGTCCGCCGGTTACGTTGTGATCCCTCAGAGCAAGTGATGCATGAACGTGGAACACCGGCTCTGTCTCAGATATGCTGCCATGCAGCGAAACAACCTCGCCTGGCGTTTCTATTATCTTATGCTCGTATTCCTTTCCATTAAAATAGCCAAGATCTGATCTGCTGAACATTCCTATGCCCCACACTATCATCCCGCTCCTGACTGAATACTTCCTGATTATCTCTCTGAGATCATCAAAGATATTTTCACCGGATTCCAATTTTGCCAGTATTATGCTTCCTTCAATGTTAGATTGCATCTGTCAAGTAATGCACATTGTAATAAAAATATCTTCATATCCTCGGATGGAACAGACATCGAATGGGATGGCCGGTACTGCTTATCAATTATTCTTCTGTCATGACTGATGTGAGTATCCTGTAAGTTAATCCCCAAACTCTTCCACCATAATAATCCAGACTGGGGAAACCGTTTTCCATCGTAGACTCTGTGAAATCTGATATGTTAACCCAGTGAACATCCGAAACTTCATCACCGGGTTTAGCCGAAGGCCTGGTTCCCACAACACAGTAAAACACGCCAACCAACTTATTTCCATGCATTGTTGGATACGTTCCAATATAGCCCCCCGCATGGAGATTTACGTTAACTTCCTCCTTGGTTTCTCTCTCAGCTGTCGACTTAAGGTCCTCGCCTGACTTCCTGAAACCACCTGGAAGGGCAATCTGCCCGGACCAAGGATCTCCTTCCCTAATATTCCTGACTATTAGAAGTACAGACTTTAGATCTGTTATAAGCATCACGCCCGCATCCTGATGCAGATCAATGAATTCACGTTCTTTGATCAGTATCCTTCTTTCAGAAGAGGTCAATATTCTTCATTATTGATAGCACCAATACTAATTTTTTCACCATGATTCATAGTGCATGAAATTGTCTTTCTCTATTCACCTGGAAAATTTTTCCCAAGTCTACTAAGAAAAGCATTTTATACATTAGTATGATGCTAATAAGATTTAATGGCAGCAAATGCGAGCAACGAACCTGCAGATCTTGTACCGCCAACAGATCGGAGCAGGCTTAGAAAGGGAGAGGTAGGAGTCTGGGGCGCTATTGCGGAAGAGATAGCTGCCATGGCACCTGCATGTGATACTGTGGCTTTCATTACATCGGCGGCGGCATTCGCATTTTTTCTCACTCCGCTGGCTTTCCTGATTGCAACATTAACAATGTTTCTCGAAGTGAATACGCTTTACCACCTATCAAAGAGGCACGCCAGTGCTGGTGGCTACTATGGTTATATAGGTACTGCCTTCGGGCCAACACCGGCCATTACTTCCGGTCTTCTTTATGTCATGTACCAGATCGCAAGCACAGCTGCGATCCCGGTTTATGTTGGGGGTGTTGTATTGCCTGGTGTTCTGGAGTACTTCCTTGGCATAACTCTGCCTGGATGGATTTGGATACCGTTCATACTTTTGTTTATACTTGCACCAATTACCCTCTCAATATTCGGTATAAGGCCGCAGATGAAGTATGTCAGGATAGCTGCCTTCTTTGAGGTCATATTTCTTGCTGTGCTGTCGGCAATCATAATAATTGGATCAAAGGACAATACCCTGATTGTTTTCAATCCGTTTGTTCATTCTTCTCTCTTCAACAAAGTGGGAGGTCCGCTTTCCGGACTTGGACTTGGTATGATTTTCGGCCTCACGAGTTTTATCGGATACGGGGGATCAGCACCTCTGGGGGAAGAGGTGACGAACAGCAGGGCCATTACGAAGAGCCTTGTCTTTGGACTGATCATTGTTGGGGTAGTACTGACAGAGGTAGCATATGCTTTAACTGTGGGCTGGGGCGTTTCATTGATGGCATCATTTGCATCCGCGAATATACCTGGGATAATAGTTGCAACTGCCTATGCCGGGGTTGCTGGTGGTGTTATGCTTGCGCTTGTTGCATTCAATTCGGCATTCTCCGATTCAGTAGCCATGCAGTCTAATGCGGGCAGGGTCTATTATGCCATGGGCAGGGATGGGGTGCTTCCGCATTACTTTGCTGAATTGCACAGAAAATATGTCACTCCCCACAAGGCACTTATTTTCATAGGAACCAGCGCATCCCTGCTGGCAATTGGCGGCACGCTGCTCATAAACTATCTTATTGGTAATTCTATTTCTTCTCTTCTCTTTGACACTGCCACGGGATCAGTTGTATCTGAATCTCTTGGAACGAGTTTTCAATTCTTTACCACTCTTGCCCTCTTTGGCCTTATTATAACCCATTTCCTGCTGAATGTGAGCGTAATGACCCTGTTCGTTAGATTGAAGGAAAAGCATAAGGGAATCTATAACCTAATCCATATCACGGAACATTACATCCTGCCTATTCTTGCAACAGCAGTTTTTGTTTTCGTGCTTTATGAATCAGTAATTCCACCGATTTTTCCAATTACTGAAGCCATTGCTGCTTCTGTTATCTACCTTGCCTTCGCAATTTATTACGCAATCAGGATAAAGATCACGAAACCGGAAGTCGCCAGAAGGGCAGGTAGAAGCGTGAATCTTGTGGAGGAGGAGAAACTTGCAAGATGATTATATAAGAATGGACCTTGCTTTGATAGAAAACAAAAAGGGTACTTTGGTTCTGGATAGTAGCGGCCTTACATATACTAGCAAAAAAGGTCTCAATTTCAGCATACCGGTTTGCGACATCAGGAATGTTTCTTTCATCAAGACCTCGTTAAAGACCTCAACATTAATAATCAACGAAATGGAAATAACAGTATGCAGAGCACATCTCTGGGCTGCGGATATAAACAATATCAGGAAAGACATATAGAAAAACTGTTTTAATAAGCATAAAAATTAAAACCCATGATCTGCCCTCAGGTACATTGATGCAAAAATTTTCCTCTGTGGATAAATCATTTCCAAGAAAAACTAAGCAGCATCTTTCCTTTTCGTATTTAAAACAATAATGTGATTGTTAAATAGTTTTTTGCAATGACTGAACCTGTTTAGGCGAGGCTAATCGGCAAATGAACTCTCTCTATATGATCGGCTGGGACATAAAGCAGGAGGCTGAGAAGCTCGAAAAGATGAGTGCGATTGGCGCAAAAAGCCTTGAGAGTATGGTTCTTGAAAAAAATCAGAATTTTGTTCTTCTTTCCACATGCAACCGAATTGAATTTTATTCCACCTTACCATTCAAGACAGATAATTTACTCAAACCATTCCACAAGCTTGAGGGCAGACCAGCTATAGTGCACCTTTTCCGTGTTTCATCCGGGATTGAATCTTTATCACTAGGCGAGAATGAAATACTGCATCAGATTAAGGAGGCATTTGATTTGTCCCTGAAAAATAATAGGACAGACAAGGCGCTTTCAATAATATTCAGGAAGGCACAGAGTGTTGGAAAGAAGGCCAGGGAGGAGACTGGGATATCAAAGGGAAAGACGTCAATACCTGCACATGTTGGAAGTCTCCTTGAAAGTGTCTCTGATATTGGGCAGAAGAGGGTTGCAATCATAGGCAGTGGCACGATGGCGAATGACCTGGTGAAATATGCAAAGGCTGCTAACCCTAACAGGATAACTGTGTATGCAAGGAATTCAGATGCTGTATCTAGAATCAAGGGAAAATATGGAATATATGGCGTTGAGGAGATCGATCCCCTCAGGATCTCTAACGAGAATGACATTATAATAACTGCTACTGGATCAAAGGAACCAATATTCCTGGAGGATTTTGAAATAAAGGATAAAATGTTCATTGACCTAGGAATGCCACCCAATGTTTCCAGAAAGATAAGGAATAACAGGGTTATCTATCTGTCAGATATCGAACCAATTATGCAGGAAAACGCCAGAAACAAGGCTGCACTCATCCCGATCATTGAAGAAATGATAAGCCGGGAAGTCGGGGTATTGGAGAAAAAGCTTTCAGAACTCGATGCTGACGATCTTATCAAGACAATCTTCAACTATGCAAAACATGTGAAGGAATCGGAAATAAGGCATTCTCTTGCTATGCTTGGAAATGGTTCTGATCTGAATGATATCCTGGATAAACTGTCTGATTCAATTATCAATAAGGTCCTGGCACCGCAGACACTGGCAATCAAGAAGATGATCAAATCTGACGATGACGAGAAATTTCACAGGGTTCTTGAGGATTTTTACGCCTTGGTGAAGAATTCTATGTCTGCACAGAACACTAATGCCGCTTCATCTCACCAAGAGGACCAAGATCAACAAGGCCAAATTCTTCTGTGAGACCAAAAACCCTGAACTTGGAAGATTCTGTGTGTTTTAGGGACGGTGTAAAGTGCTCCTCATTGAGGAGAGAAGTGAGCACATCACTGCCCGATGAAAAGAAGCTGAGAGCAGGCGTTATGAGCACATGGGATTCCGGGTTGTAGATGAATGAATGAATCTTAAAAACACCTCCTATTTCATCCCTCAATGATATGGAGGGGTGCTCATGTCCTAGAATTGTCAGCTTTTTCAATCCGAGGTCTTTGTCGCCATGATATATGAAATATCTTTCGTTCTCAAATTTCTCATGCAATTCAAGATTCGATCTCGCAAGTATTGTAAGCAGATAGTTGTCATGGTTCCCTCTGATGAAGTATAAATTGACATTATCCTTGTATCGATCTATGAAATGAATGATGTCCTCCCACTCCTGCGGAAGGTTTCTGGAAAATTCGTGCTTGAAATCCCCATTTATAATTACCATTTCTGGATTGTATCTTTCAATAATCCCATCAATCATCTTTTCAACATGTTCCCGCTGGAGCTTCGGAAGAAAGAGTCCCCTGAGGTTCATCTCCTCCTCGAAGCCCAGATGCAGATCGGAAACAACGACTGCACTGATATCCCTGAGATATATACAGTAAAGATCCGATATGAAAACGTCCTTCTCTATCTGGATCTCCATCATTTAACCGGTCGACCTTATTTCAGTTCCCTTGAAAATTTCTCGATCCTTGATATCCCTTCATCGAGGATTTCGTCAGAGGTTGCGAACGATAGTCTGTAATGATATTCGCCTTCGGTCCCGAATGCAGTTCCAGGCGTAACAATGACGTTCTGCCTTTGCAGAAGCTGAGACGAGAAATCTGCTGAATTCATACTGTAATTGTATTTCGGAAAGGCATAGAATGCTCCACTCGGCCTTATTATACTGTGCCCAGGTATTTCGGATAATCGCTTGAAAACATAATCCCTCCTTTTCCTGAATGTTTCCCTGAAACTTGCAGGATCGGCATCATCCTTGAGTGCCTCAAGTGCAGCATACTGTGAAATCGATGAGACACAGGTTATTGTCTGCCCCTGAACCTTCGTAGCTGCTTTGATGACCTCCTCTGATCCCACAAGATATCCTATCCTCCACCCTGTCATTGCATAGCTCTTAGAAAAACCGCTTACAGTCAGCACATTATCACGCACCTCTTCTATGGAGCCAGGAGAAAACATCTTGCCTTCATATATCAAGTCCTCGTATATTTCATCTGAAACGATGGTTAACTTGTTTTTGATTGAGAAATCCACAAGTTCCCTGATTTCCTTCTCAGTATAGACCCGGCCTGTGGGATTGGATGGATTGTTGAAAAGTATTATCTTTGTTCGAGGTGAAATAAGTTTCTGCATTTCCTGGAAATTGAATGAATAATCCTTTTCAAGCGGAGAGTAAAGAGGCTTGCCCCCAGCAAGCTTGATCATATCACTGTATGATGAATAATATGGATCCGGAAGGATAACGCCATCACCGTCCTCCAGCAGCACATACATAGCAAGGTATATGGCATACTTTGAAGGGCTTACAAGAACGTTCTCCGGACCTGCCATAATCGAGTTTTTCCTATGCATCTTCTGTGCGATTGCCTGCCTGAGCTCCATAATACCGTTTGCCGGGGTGTAGTGGGTCTTACCTTTTTTAGCCCATTCGAAAGCCTTTTCAATAATTCTTTCAGGGGTTGTGAAATCAGGTTCGCCGATACCGAAATTATATATCTTCATGCCCTTTGCTTTTAAGTCTTCTGCTGTCTTGGTCAATTTGAGTGTGGGTGATTCCTGAATCCTGTTCAATCGAGAGGTTATCATCTGTGACCATAATCCCAGTTTGTTTAAAATATGTTGCAGTCATAAGCTGACGAAAGTGTATTAGCAATGCTTACTGACAGGGAACTCGCGGGATACATCAAAAACCTGATGCCTCCCCAAAAGGGATCGGTAAACAGGGATAAGCCTGTTTCAATCTGGAAAGAACTCGACAGGATAGGCGGTTCAGTCGAGGATACAATCGTCGTTATATTCAGGACAAGGGGCTGCTCCTGGTACAACTTCTCGTCATGTTCCATGTGCGGTTATTTCAACGACATAGACTCATCCGTTACAAAAGAAAATCTCTTCAGGCAGGTAGATGCTTTGTCGAATTCGCTCAACGGCATAAAGGTCGTAAAGGTATTCACCTCTGGAAGCTTCCTTGACCCGCTGGAGATTCCCCTGGATGTAAGGTCATATTTTCTTGATACCATGAACGGCAGGATCGACCATCTCCTCGTGGAGAGCAGGACTGAATACCTCAATGAAAAAAATATCGGTGCTCTTGGGAATTTCGGATACAGGATAAGGGTGGCAATAGGTCTTGAGAGCTCCAACGATTCTGTTATCACAAATTCCATCAATAAAGGATCCAGTTACTCGAAGTATGTTACAGCTGCCACCACTGCCAGAAAACTGGGTTTCGGTGTAAGAACGTATCTGCTGTTCAAACCGCCTTTCTATTCTGAAAAATTTGCGATTGGAGATATGCTCTCCTCAATACAGGATACAGACGGATATAGCGATGACGTAAGCGTGAACCCGATGAACATACAGAAGAATACTCTCGTTGAGCACCTTTGGAAGAAGAACCTTTACAGGCCTCCAAGGTTATGGTCGCTTGCCAGGATCCTGCTTGATTCGAGAAAACCAGGCAGGACTGTAATCTCCTACCCGACTGGAGGAAACCATGAAAGAGGGGTGCACAACAACGATTACGACAGGAAGCTGCTTGATCTGATTGTTTCCTCTTCACTGAACCAGGATTTTTCGGAACTTGAGGAATACTATAATAGCGCAGATCTCACCTCATACAATGAGGATGTTGAACTTGAGGATCGCCTTCCATCTGGCATTGATGTTGATCTGCTTTCAAAAAGGTCTTTAAGCTATTCACAGGTAATTTGAAACCAGCAATATGATTTAATAAAGTTGCATTAACCACAGGTGAAGATATCAAAAATCGGGGAGAATGCATTCCTTAAGCAATTATTCATGGAGGGGCATGTCCACGGCGGCAACGATGATTGCGTTGTTTTGAAGATAGGCGAAAATAACGTTTTAATCTCAACAGATTCCGTATCGTATTCCACAAACCTGCCCGCTGAATCCACACCATCGCAGATAGGCAAATTCCTTGCGTCCATAAATCTAAGCGACATAGCTGCAATGGCGGGAAAACCTATTGGGCTGCTCGGTTCTTTCATAGTGCCTCCAAGCACAGAGGACAAGTTCCTGTATGAAATAGTGGAGGGCATCGATCTTAAGATGAAAGAGTTTGGATCTGAATATCTTGGTGGTGATACCAAAGAGGGTGCGGAACTTGTGCTTGCCGGCACGGTGATAGGAGAGCAGAAAAATAACATTATAAGAAGGCGGAGCGACCTGAAGAAGGGACAGATTCTCTGTGTAACGGGCAAGCAGGGAAGAGCGGCTTCAGGATACATATTCTATCGTTCAGGATATAGAAGAAGGCAGGGAATAGATCTTCTATTAAACTTCAAGCCTCGAGTGAAAGAGGCTGAGATAATCAGCGAATACGGCGGAAGATTCATGACCGATCTTTCCGACGGTATAGCATCCGCAATCGCAAAGGCGAAAGAGGATTTCAATATAGGTTTCAGGATAGTTCAGAATGAGATTGCACTTGATCGGAATGCATCCCGTGCCATTTTGTTGTCAGGCGCATCAGATCTGGATCTCTCGTTATATTTCGGCGGAGACTATGAATTAATGTTCACAATTGAAAACGATAATTACAGGGACTTCAAGGATGCAATGGAAAAAAACAGGATCGATGTTTCATTTATCGGGGATGCATGGGAAGGAGAAAACATCATATTTGATGGTGAGAAATGGGCTGCCATAAACAGGTCTGGGTATGAGCATTTCAGGGAACCGCCAAAGCTTGGTAAGATCGTTTAGCCAGTCTTGCGGTTATTCTGCCCTGATCTGTCTTCAGATGATCTCTGCTCCTTTATGACTTCCTTTATCCTCTTTGTTTCATCCCTTATTGCCTCAAGAATATTTTTATAAAATTTTCCTGACACAAAATATATAACTATTACGGGTTATTAAATATTTCTATTTTAATAATAAATTCTTATTAAAGCAGACATTTGTCGGACAAATCAACTAAAAATTTAATGCCTTTTCGTTGAGAAGATAATCCGCATAGAATCACTTTATTTTGAATCGACTATTAAGTTATGAATACCACTATGTAAGCCATGACAGATATTATGGCAATCTGGAAAATCAGCTGGACCAGAGCGCCCCTTGACCCGAACATCAGCAGTTTTGAGTTTTTTTCCTGATCGATCGATCCTGACAGTATGTCCTTAAGTATTATGGCTGACGAAAGTACTATTGTAAGAAAACCAACCAATACAAGTATCGTCCCAAGTATGATTGCAGCTATGAAGACATCGCTGTGAATCGAAAATATCCCTTCCTTCACTGCAAGTATATATCCTGCAAGTGGAGTCAGGATTGATGCAGCCGGAATGAAGAAGAGTGACATCGGAATGAGCCTTATTGATATGTTACTCCTTCCCTCAGGCCCCATTGTTGAGATGACGAAATAAAAAATAAGGCCATAGAAAACATCCACACCAGTCCAGATTGCGCCCAGTAGCACATGGATGTAATCCAGCATCAACATGCTACCGGTCAGCCATGATCCAAGGAAAGCAGCCACAGGAATTATGACTGCAATGATTCCGGCCCTGTAAATGGGTTTTACATCTATATTCATAAAGCATACCCCGTCGCAAAATGGGCCATCACGACAATTATTGCAATCTGGAACACCAGCTGGCTAAGGGAAAGTTTTAGATTCAGCATGGTCAGCCTGACTATCTTTTCAACATTCTTACCGCCATGAATTATTTCCATGAATATCCTGAGTTCATTTGGAAGAAACAGAGCAAATCCCTGTATGATAAGGATCAGAACAATGATTCCTGCAGCTATAAAATAGGGTGAATAGATAGAGATATGCATGGAACCTGCCGTATATAGACCTGCAGTAACTGTAACAGATGCAATTGAAGGCATGAAGAACAGCATTGTGGGAATAAGCCGTTTTGAAACTTCCAGCCTTTCTGGGTTTGACAGGCCCCTCATTACAAATGAAAAGAACAGCCCCATAACAAGGTCCATGCCTGTCCAGGCAGATCCTGCAATGACATGGAAATATTCCAGAAAATAGAAGCTCCTGGAGAAAATAATTATGACAAGTATGAACACTGGGATTAGAAGCATAGCCAATCCCCTTTTCATGGAAGTCCTGAAATTAAAAGAAAAAGGGATGACAGGTTTTGCAATTGATGCATCATCACTCATGGAATATCAGGAGAAATTAACAATGTTTATAAACTTGACCTCACGGTAATTCGACAAAACAGGTCACAAGTCTGGAATTTTTCCCTTAACGACTAAAATAATTATATTGAAGGATTAAATGACTCGTTCCCCGGATGGCACAGTGAAATGTTCAAGCAAATAGATTCAAGTCGTTCCCTTAAAGATATATCCGATGAAATACGTGAATACTGGAAAGTTTCCGGAACCCAGGAAATATCGATCAAAGGGCGTAAAACTGGAAAAAGATTCAGGTTCCTGGAAGGCCCGCCAACTGCAAATGGCCGACCCCATCTTGGCCACGCTATGACCCGTACAGTAAAGGATGTTGTTCTAAGATACAAATACATGACAGGCCACAGAATAGAGGGCAGGTTTGGCGGGTGGGATTGCCACGGTCTCCCTGTTGAGGTTGAGGCAGAAAAACATTTCTCCATCAATTCGAAGAAAGAGATAGAGAAATTCGGCGTTGAGAATTTCAATAAATATTGCAGGGAGAGCGTTTTTCGTTACATAGACGAATGGAAGGAGGTAGATGACCTCCTTGGATTCTGGATAGACCATAACAGGGACTACATCACACTAACAAAGGAATATATGGAATCTGTCTGGTGGGCGCTGAAGGAGCTGTACACAAAAAACCTTCTATTCAAGGACTATAAGATAGTGCCGTACTGCCCGAGATGCGGCACTCCACTGAGCTCGCATGAGGTAGCTCTCGGGTATGATGATGTTACAGATACATCAGTTTATGTAAAATTCAGCCTGCTTGATTCTGAAAACACCTACATACTGGCCTGGACGACCACACCCTGGACTTTGCCGTCAAACCAGTTCCTGGCCGTCAATCCCGAATTCGAATATGCGATCGTTGAATACGAAGGCGAGAAATATTATGTCGCAAATGAACTGGTTTCAAAGATATTCGGCGACAGGGCAAAGATCACTAAAAAAATCAGTGGAAAGGAAATGGAGGGCATGAGGTACCGGCAGCTGATGCCTTTCCTGAGCTTGGGTAAGCCGGATCTGCAGGTTGTGACCGACAGCTTTGTGACACTTGAGGATGGAACCGGGGTGGTTCACATTTCACCGGCATTCGGTGCGGACGACTACGAGATAGGGAAGAGGATGAAGACGAAGGTTGTTAACCCCGTTAACACCGAGGGAAAATATGAGGATCAGAAACTTCCATGGTTCGGAATGGGCGTGATGGATGCAAACCCTCACATAATCGACTACCTTAAAAAAGAGGGGGTACTTTTCAGAACTCAGAAAATCAAGCATACATATCCCTTCTGTTACAGATGTCATTCACCCCTGATCTACTATGCACTTGACTCCTGGTTCATTGGTGTGTCAAGCAAGAGGAAGGAGATACTGGAGACAAACCAGCTCATATCCTGGTATCCTGATTACCTTAAGAACGGCAGATTTGGCAATTTCCTCGAGGAGGCAAAAGACTGGTCTCTCTCCAGAAACCGGTACTGGGGGACTCCACTGCCAATATGGACATGTCCGAAAGGACACCATGAGGCTGTCGGCAACACAGAAGAACTTTTCAATCTTTCCGGCGTAAGGCTAAAGGATATGCACAGGCCGTTCGTTGACGAAGTTGTTTTCAAATGCAGATCATGTGGAGAGATTATGCACCGTGAACCATATGTCATAGATACATGGTTTGACTCGGGAAGTGCACCTTATGCCGCATTCAATTATCCTGCAGACAGTGCTAACCTGAAGATACCCGTTGACTTCATAACAGAGGCCATCGACCAGACAAGGGGCTGGTACTACACCATGCATGTCATTTCTACTCTTTTGTTTGGAAAGAATGCATTTTCCAATGTATTGACAATAGAATTCGTCCTTGATGCGAAGGGCAGAAAAATGAGCAAAAGCGAGGGAAATTCTGTCCTTGCAAAGGAAGCTTTGATCGATCTAAGTCCAGACTCACTGAGGCTGTTTTTTATGTATGGAGTTCCATGGAAAACGAGGATTTATGATGTCCGCCTGATATCAGAGATATCCAGAAAGACTCTTCTTACATTGATAAATGTTTACAGCTTCTTTTCATCAAACGCGAACCTGGACCATTATAATTTCTCAGGAAGGGTGGAGACTTCGGATATACTGGATAGGTGGATACTGTCAAGGCTGCATTCCACCATCAGGGCATGCAGTAATTACATGGAAGCATACCAACCTCATGATGCACTGAAAAGCATAATGGATCTTATAGACCAGATCTCCAATAATTATCTAAGATTCTCCAGAAGAAAATTCTGGTCGGAAACGATGAGTGAGGAGAAGGAGGCTGCTTATTCCGTTTTGTACCACACAATTGAGATGACAAGCAAGCTGCTAGCTCCGCTCGCCCCGTTTGCATCAGAATATATATTCATGGCACTGACTGGGAGAAAAAGCGTGCATCTAGAGGGTTATCCGTTGTATGATCCTTCGAGGATAGATGAGGAACTTGAATCCGATCTTGCCAAAGCCCTCTCGGTTGTAGAGACAGTAAGGCGGATGCGCCAGAAAGCGAATATAAAGGGAAGGCAGCCTCTCAGTGAACTCCTCATTTCTGGAGGCAATAAAATGAGTGATGAAATATTGAATATAATAAAGCCCGAAATAAACTGCAAGGAGATATTTTTCATCAACGAGGAGAATGCTCCTGTCAGGCGCAGGATAAGACTCAATTACCAGAAGGTCGCTCCTATCCTGAAGGATAAGCTTTCCTTTGTGGAGCGCATGACAAACGAAGCAGATTCAGATCAATTGTATGAATCCATAAGGAATGATAGGCAGGCAAATATTGCAGGTTTTTCACTCGGGCCGGATGATTTTATCATAGAGACCGCTCCGGAGGAAGGTTATTCCATGGACAGGGATAATGTGATAGGTGCAACATTGTTCTTGAACGTAAAGATAGATCCATCATTATCAAGAGAGGGTCTCGCAAGGGAAATAATCAGGAGGATCCAAGTAATGAGAAAGGACATGAAACTCGATTATGATGACAGGATCATGGTTGAGATAGGGGCAGACAAAAATACTGAGAATGAGATAGATGAGATGATGGATTTTATCAAATCTGAAACACTGGCAGAAAGTATACAGTTCAGGCAAAATCATGGCAAGGTATGGGAACTTGACGGGACAAGAATAACCGTTAATATTTCCAGGTCTGAAGAGATATGAAAGCAGGATTCAATTGAAACGAATAAATTTGAATATTTCAAAAAAGTCCCAAAAAAGAATCGCAATAATAGTGCTTATAATAGTTGCAATTTTCGCAGGTTCTCTATATTATATCCACACTGCCCCGACTCAGCAGGGAATAATAGATGTGAAAATCTCAGGCTCCGGCTATTTTACTGAATATTATGTGACATTTACGGCGCTTACTTCTAATGTATCCGTATATAATCTGGAACTTGAGCTTAATGGAAACAGTGGTCTCATAGTCGTATCAGGTTTCACGCGAGTACAGCCGGATCTGTTCACCAACAACGCAACATTATACCATGTTTCTCTTTATACCGAGACACCGGGCGATTCTTCGCTTTCGTTCGACAGCCATATTGTGATAATCGGACCTCCGTTATCCTATATAGCCCTGGTGAAGGTTTCAAGTGGCGGGACGATAGCAAGCTGGTCCATCTCATGATTTTTTTAAGCATTAAAAATTACAAAACAACTTACATTAATCACCTTGCGATCTTCCTGCGTGTTTGATGTCGATAATTTCTTAAATGATTCCATAAGGCTGATAAAGGATCAAATAGTCGGAAACGCAATTGTTGCCTGCTCTGGAGGACTTGACAGCACAATAGTTGCGATAGTTGCAAACCGAGCCGTTGGTACCAGATCAACAGCAGTATTTGTGGATACAGGATTCATAAGGATTGGAGAAAAAGAGAAGACTGAGTCGATATTTAAAAAATTTAGCCTTAACTACAGGATAATTGACGCATCAGATCAGTTTTTTACCAGCCTGAAAGGCGTGACAGATCCTGAAAAGAAGAGGAAAATAATAGGAAAAACATTCATAGATGTTTTTGAGCGTTTTGCAACAGAAATAGAAGCGAAAACGCTCCTCCAGGGAACAATTGCACCAGACTGGATAGAAAGCGGGGGCGGTGTTCGGGATGTTATCAAATCACATCACAACGTTGGCGGCCTTCCTGAGCGGATGAATCTAAAATTGATCGAGCCTCTGCGGGACCTTTACAAGGATGAGGTGAGGGAAGTCGCCAGGAATCTTGGACTTGAATCAAACAAGCAACCTTTTCCGGGACCAGGCCTTTCAGTAAGGTTAATGGGAGAAGTGACAAGAGATCGCATCGCGGTTCTTAAAGAGGCTACAAAGATTGTCGAGGATGAAGTGGAAGGGCATTTCATAAACAACAGACCATGGCAGTACTTCGCCGTTCTGCTCTCGGAGAAAACAACCGGGGTTCATGGTGACAGCAGAACATATGGGGATACAATTGCGATAAGAATGTTTGAAACTAACGATGCAATGAGTGGAACTTTTTCAAGGCCGGACTGGCAATTTCTGGAAGAACTATCAGTAAAGATCACAAACAGGATAAAGTCTGTTAACAGGGTTGTTTATGATATCACAAACAAACCGCCTGCAACTATTGAGTGGGAGTAGTCACTTAAAAAGTGCGGGAAATCAGGTTTTTAACTGCCTAAATACTCAATTCTTAAATTATAAATTTGTCTAATTATTATGCAATCATGAATAACTCCGTTGTTTTGACTTCTGACAGAGGGAGTTTTTCAGATTACTCTGGAGCAAATGCCCTCGGTTATATTGCCTGCATGCCGAAAAGACTGGTACCAAGGATGTTTATGGATAAGTTCTTCAATCCACCAATGCGTGCTTATGGAAATGGTGAGGCAGTCCTGGCACCATATGCACTGAGGAAAGTGGAAGCAATTCTTTCAGCGTCCGGAATATCAGACGTTATAGTTTCGCCTCCGGAACCTCTCAAAAAAGTTGTCGGTTCCAGTACAAGGGTGGTTGGGATAACAGCGCATGATCCATACGGTCTGAGCCCCGTGAGCACAAAACTGTCCCTGATGTTCGGTGGGGGAGAGAGCTGGACTGCAGCGTACTTCACCGAGCTGTCAGAGACAATAAAGCATCTAAAGAAGAAATATTCATTCAAGGTTTTTGCTGGTGGACCAGGGATCTGGCAGCTTGATCTCAAAAGACCCGACTGGGTCGATGTGATCTTCAGTGGTGAAGCTGAAAGAGACCTTCCACCAATGATCCATGATATATTGCAATCAAAACCAACAAAAGACAAGGTATACGGAAAGGATCCAACGATCGACCAGATTCCAACAATAATAAAACCTTCCCGTTATGGCGAAGTCCAGGTAACTAGGGGATGTCCACGTGGTTGCCAGTTCTGTTCGATTACTCCTGAAATGTTCAGATCTATCAGGCTGGATGATATCATAAAGGAGGTTTCAGTAAATGTGGAAGCGGGATTACGGTCTATTGATCTAGTCACTGATGATATTCTGCTCTATGGCTCCAGCAGGCTCAAAACCAACCAAGAAAGGGTGGTGAAGCTTTTCATGAAGGTAAAGGAATCTGGTGCGAGGGAGATCTATTTCCCGCATATTTCAAGCCCCGCGGTGAAAGAGAGCCCGGAGACGGTAATGGATCTTGCAGGAATTGCGGAATATGACAAATACAGGGGGGAGGTACCCGTTGTAGGCCTTGAAAGCGGAAGCGAGAGGATAATAGACAAATACATGAGGGGAAAGGCCTTCCCATGGACACCGTCAGACTGGGGGCAGATCATCTGCGATTCGGCGGAAATCATGAATGATGCCTGTATTTCGCCGTGTTTCACCATGACTATCGGTTTCTCGGATGAAACCAGTGATGATGTTAATTCCACGATTGCCCTCGCCAACCGGCTGATCGATGGTGGATACAGGGCTTTTATGTTTCCACTTCCAGTCATACCCATTACAAAATCCAGGCTCAGAAAAAATGCATTCCCAAGTGCAGAAGCACTTCCAAGTAATTACTGGGACCTACTGCAGTTGTGCTGGAATCATGATCTGAAGGTGATAAGGCGCATGGTACCAGATTTAACTTACAGGATGGGGCATCCTCTTATCAGAACCCTCACTGGAATAATGATGGACAGGATATTTTCAGGTATTGATAATGTCTTCGAACAGCTCAGGGATACAAAGGGGAAAAAGGCAATTGAATACAGTAATATCCAGCTTGAAAGCCTTTTCGGCACGATGAAATCCATCTACTTCATAGGCAAGAAAGTCTTCGGCAGCCATAATCAGACAATTAATTGAAAACTATTCGGCGCCCTGCAAATAATAAATATATTCGAAGGTAATTGAGGGGGGATTAAATTGGTTAACGATCAGATTCAGACAGAACCCCTGCTTATCCCGGATGATGAATACCAGAAGTCAGGTATACACATCGGCACACAGGTAAAGTCAAGGGATATGCAGGAATACATTTACAAGATAAGGAATGACGGTTTGTACATACTTGATATAAACAAGACAAACCACAAGCTTATCGTTGCAGGCAAGATGCTGTCCCGTTTGGAACCCTCACAGGTCCTGGTTGTAGCACAGAGGCAGTATGCGTTCCGGCCTGTCTCAAAATTCTCAGAAATAACGGGTGTAAAGGCCATAGTTGGAAGATTTGTACCCGGTACGCTGACAAACCCCCAGCTCGATACGTATACGGAAGCAAGGGTTATCGTGGTCACAGACCCTCTCGCCGATATTCAGGCAATAAAGGAGGCAATAAGGGTAGGAATACCGATTGTTGCCCTCTGCGACGCAAATAACAAGACAGACTACATTGATCTTGTTATACCGACAAACAACAAGGGTCGCAGATCTCTCGCTGTAATTTACTGGTTGCTTGCAAGGGAAATACTGAAGAACCGTGGAGTCATAAAAGAGTATTCTGAATTCAAGAATCCAGTTGAAGACTTTGAGGCGCCTGTTTAATTCTCAATATTTGGCTGCCTCTTAATTTTCAGGTACCTGATTCCGCCACTGTTATATGCGATCAGGAGATTTTTATGGACGGCAGAAGCAACCCTAACGGCCCGTGATATTTCGTACCATTTCAATCTTTTCTTATCGGCATATAGAAGCAGGTAATCAGCATGTTCTTCAATGCTTCTGGTATATAGGCGGAAGTTAGCCCCATATTTGAAGCCGGTCCTGGCGAGTATGCCGCGATATCTAAGATCCTTTACGAGCATGAGAAGATCCTGCGGTATTTGTGCAAGATCATCGAACTGCTTGGATGAAAGATATATATCAAAGCCAATCCTTTTGATCTTTGTGCTTTCATTGAGGTTGTCCTGGAGCAGGTAGTTTCCTATCTTAACCGGTTGATACTCCGTTTCCTCAACGATGTTAGAACCTGTTGGATTGTCTGGTGAAATATTGTAAAATGATACATCGCCTTCCTCGTCCACAATACAATAGATCATTGCCTCAAAAGATTCATTAGCATCCAGCTGAAGGTATTCATCTTCCTTCTGCACTCTGACCAGGAATTCCCATTGCCTGGAACTCTTTTTCCTGATATGCAGCATGGGCTGCTCGACTTTCATTGCATAACCCTTTGCCTTGAGGTGCGAAAATGCAAGTGCAATCTCTAGATCGTTTTCCTGGTCTAAAAATTCCTTGAGCAGAGATAACCTGACACTGGTTTCCATGTTACCAAAGGGATACTTTGCCTGCAGTACCAGATATGCAATCTCATATTTGTCAAGATAAAGGTCACCGTCGACAATTTTTCCAATCCTGTACCTGTTATATGTCCTACCGGGTGCACTTCTTTCCACAGGGAATGAGGCTTTAAAGAACCTGAAGTAAGGCATCAGTTTCTACCCTTGACAGCAAACTTTTCTGATAAGGCAGCCAGAAGTGTGTCAAGGAATCTCGCTGAATCTGCCGAATTTCTAGAACTTGTAAGAACATATCTGACCCTGTATTTATCAGCAACCTTCTTTATATCTGAATCCCAGAATTTTGCTTCATATTTGAGATCCTGTTTTGTAGCAGCCATTAATATTGCAGCTTTGCCGTTATACATCTGGACATATTTCAGGAGATTATCAGCTTCAAATAAAGAGTCAGGTTTAGTAACATCTGAAACAACGACAATTGCATTTGAACCGGAAAGTAGCTTGTCCGTCCCGTTTGCTCCGTCAAGTTCCAGAAAGAAAATATCCGCCGAGAACCTAATGCCGTCCTTATCATAAGCGACGCTCTTTTTCTTCAGTGACTTTGGATCAGATTCATAACCCTCAGAGCCATAGACTATCCTTGATATGAGTGAACTCTTACCGACCCCCTTCGGACCGATCAGGCTTACTTTCCAGGCTCTCTTAGGTTCCATCGTATAGTTCATTCCTGCTTTTTAAATAATATTTCTCTTTTCTTGAGGTTATAAAGCATAAATAACATTAAATCCGCAATTTTATTACCGGTCCTCCTTGGCTTGGAAGAGTGTATTCCATTATCACCCCCTATTACCAACCTTAATCCCATACAATCTGCATTTGATTTACATGAAACCTTATAAGTAAAATCTAAAATTTATATGAATCATAAGCATAACTAATAGATAATTATGGATTTTTTATTTTCATCCCTTATTTCGAGGATGAAGCCGTCAGAGATTCGTGAGCTGCTCAAGATGGCAAACACAAAGGGACTCATATCATTTGGTGGCGGAATGCCTGATCCCCAGACGTTTCCGCTAGAAGAACTTAAGGAAATAATAAATGATATTTTTGACAAGTATTTTTCAAACGCATTTCAATATGGGGTTACATCCGGGATCCTACCCTTGAGAGAAGAGATATCAGGACTTGTCAAAAGGACCGAAAATATAGATTGTGAACCTGATGAAATTAACGTTACAAGCGGGTCACAGCAGGCATTGTATGCTGTAGGAAAGGTACTTGCGGAGCCCAACCAGACTGTTATCACCGAGTTGCCGACCTATGTTGGCGCAATAAGCGCGTACGATGCGAACATGATAAACATGCATGGCATTGAGATGGATGACGAAGGAATAAGGACAGATCTTCTTCAGGACACCTTAAATCAATACAAAAGCGAGGGGAGGAAGGCCAGATTCATCTATGTTATACCGAATTTTCACAATCCAGCCGGATACACCCTTTCCCTTGAGAGAAGAAAACACTTGATAGACCTTTCAGTTGATTATGATGTTCCGATTATAGAGGACAACCCGTATGGCGAGCTTCGATACTACGGTAACAAGATACCGAGCCTGAAGAGCATGGATCCTGATGACAGGGTAATTTACATGGGTACGTTTTCAAAGGTCATGACCCCTGGCCTGAGGATCGGTTACGTCATCGGCAAAAAAGATGTGATCAGAAGGGTCAATCTCCTCAAGCAGGCACTTGATCTATCCACAAATACACTTTCTGAATACATAGCATATGAGTATCTTAAAAGAGATGTAATGAAAACACAGATACCTAAGAATATCGCAATATACAGAAAGAAAAGAGATAGAATGCTTGATGCGCTGTCGCAGAATTTTCCTGAAAACTCAAAATGGTCTAAACCGGATGGCGGCATGTTTGTCTGGGCAACGCTTTCTGAAGACATCGATACAGGGGTGATGAAGGAAAGGGCTGTCAAGAACGGTGTAGCATACATAAGCGGGATGTCATTCTACCCCAATATGGAAAAAAGAAACGGCATGAGGATCAATTTCAGTTATCCAACGCTGGATGAAATAGATGAGGGAATAAGAAGGCTATCGCTTACGATTGAGCAGGAAACCTCCCTGAACAGGCAGACCATTCCGAAAAAAAAATACTGATTTAAATGACCGTTGTTGTTGGCGGAACTTTCTCCATGCTTCATGATGGTCACAGGGTTCTTTTGCGGACCGCCGCAGGCGAGGGTGATCATCTCGTCATCGGCCTAACAACGGATTCATTCCTCAAAGACCGCAAGAATTATGCATATCCAACCTACAAGGAGCGGGAGAAGAACTTAAGAAAATTTATGTCAAAAATAAGCAATAGCTTTGAGATCAGGCCATTGAGCGAGCAGTATGGAAACACCACAGAGGATGAGTCATACACAACGATTGTGATATCGGAGGAGACCGAAAATTCTGCCTTTAGGATAAACCAGATAAGAATTTCAAACGGCCTTGCACCACTTAAAATTCTAAAAATCCCTACTGTGAGAGCAAAGGATCTTATTGCGATCAGGTCGTCTAGAATATACCGGGGTGAAATAGACATCAAAGGGAACAGGCTCAGAACTTTGAAAGTGGTTATTTCCACTCACAACGACCTGAAATACCGGATTTTCAGGTCCTTTATGGAAGAAAACCTCGGTCCTGTCAAAGCAACAAGAAATGATTCGTATTCTCTTGACAGCAATCAGCCCTTCGGTGAGGATACAATGAAACTTGCAAGGGTACGGGCGGAAAGCGTAAAAGTTGAATACGACTACTCCGCAGGGATCGAGTCGGGTCTTTTCTATGATAAGCTTACGGATTCATATCTTGATTTTCACTGCTGTTATCTTCTAGACAGTCTGGGCGAAGCATCCATAGGACTCAGCAGCGGTTTCAGGATCCCTGAAAATGTGATACAGAAAATTAAGGAAGGAGTCGATATGTCCGAAGCTTTCGGTAAATTGTACGGATATGAGAGGATTGGCGAAAAGGAAGGAATTGTCGGTATACTTACAAACGGCAGAATTACGCGCGGTACACTCATTTCAGAAGCAATAAGAAATGCTCTCTATTCAAGAATTGATGCCTTCCATAAGTAGCACATACCAAAATTATAGACTGAGGGGAGTTTGTTATAAAAACAGGGAAAAGGATGATACCAATATTGCAACCAGTACGGTCAGCGGCAGGTTCTTTGTTTTTAATGCAACCGCAATCGCCGAAACAATTGCAACTACGTTGATTAGGGTGACCTGCGGTATGTTGTAAATAAGAAGGCTTGCAAAAGCCGAAACTGCGAATAAATTGAAGAATCCCTCCAGCTTGAGGTATTTCCTGAATTTATCATAAAATTTCCATGGTAAAACCCTCTGTGAAATACTCATCAGGGCTAGGACTATGATAAGAATTGTGATAATGACTGTCAATCAGGTCACACCCCTTACCTTGCTATAATAATAGCCAAATAGAACCCCTGCCAGTATTGGTACTATAATAAAATATGATGGAAGATCAAGTATCCTCCCTATTATGGCGATGCATATGGCAGATGCTGCTGTAATGATAGTTGGGCCATTCCTGATCCTTGGAATAAGAAGACCGATGAAAAGTGCCGGAAGAGCTATGAGTAGAATTTCTATAATCCTTAATGGAGCAAGGGCGGCTAGTGTTACCCCTATTACTGTAGCAATAAACCAGTTAATGTAACCGTAAACTGAAAGCTTGAGCAGTTTCCCTGTGTCCGTTCCCCGAGCTGAGATTGACAGGGCATAAACCTCGTCAGTCAAAAAGGGCCCAATTAGTATGATATCCCGGGATGAGACATTGTAACCTGAGGAGGAAAGGTGTGGGCCATAAAATGTATGCCTTAGGTTTAGCAGGAACGCAGTGAGTACCATGGAAAATGGATCCAGGCCGGTTGCCCAGAAACCAAGAAAAGCTGACTGGACTGCCCCGGAGAATACAAGCAATGAGAGCATGACCGCGTATAAGAAGGGAATGCCGAGGGCGACCGTGAAGGCCCCAAATGCTATCCCAGACGGCATATAGCTTGCTGAAATAGTGAAGTAAAGAGAACGCAGATTACTGGGCATTGTTACCCCTCCATGCTTTTAGGGGAAAAGTATTTTTAATCTCTCACCCCATCGGAAATACAATAAGAAAATATATGAATTCTTAAAGGAAATCCTTACAGCGCCGGTTTGTATTTTTTGCTGTCTAATAAAGGTTAAATACATTTGTAAACTATTATGTTTGAAAACATGGTTACGAAGGAAGATGTACTGGAAGCCCTTAAGGCAGTATCGGATCCAGAAATAGGAATGGATGTGGTAAACCTGGGCTTGGTTTACGATGTTGAAATTAATGGTGACAAAGTATACATAAAAATGACCATGACTGCTCCAACATGCCCCGTCACTCCATGGATACTTGCAGAAGCCCAGAGGGTGGTTGAAAACATTCAAGGGGTGGAAGCGGCAGATGTCGAACTTGTATGGGAACCTCAGTGGACACCCGCATTGATGACAGACTTCGCGAAAGAGCAGCTCAACATGATGTAGGATTAACTGAATTTGCCTGAAAACCTGCAAAAAAAATGCCGATTTTAGGCGTTATGTTTTATATACTATTTATAAATAAGCCGGCTTGAGAGGTATATTATGAGCGAGAAAGAGAAAATTACAATTGAAAACATTGTCGCATCGACTTCACTTGCAGAGCGTCTTGATTTAAGCAGAATCGCTCTTGCGCTTGATGGATCTGAATACGAGCCGGAGCAGTTTCCTGGTTTGATATACCGTCTACACGAACCCAAAACCGCCGTATTGATTTTCAGGAGCGGAAAGGTAAACTGTACAGGCGCGAAAAATCTTGAGAATGTCAAGTTAACTATTGACACAATAATTCAAAAATTGAAAAAAGCTGGGATAAAGGTCTACGATCACCCCGATATTGTAGTCCAGAATATTGTTGCTGTATATGATCTCGAGTCGGATCTGAATCTGACGGATATTGCAATGTCATTAGGACTGGAGAACGTAGAATATGAACCTGAGCAGTTCCCTGGACTTGTCTACAGGGTAGAGGAGCCAAAGGTAGTTTTGCTGCTTTTTGGTTCGGGAAAGGTCGTATGCACCGGTGCCAAGGAAGAGAGCGAGATTGAGCAGGCAGTCATAAAGGTCAAGAAAGAGCTTCAGAAAGTCGGCCT
>JAKBLT010000071.1:0-5156 GCA_021831925.1 Thermoplasmata archaeon | reverse complement strand
TTGAGGACCTTGAAAGAATGAACTTCGCCTATATCCTGGCTCCACATTACAATTCATCATTTGCTAAGTTCTTTCCGGCAAGAAAGATGCTCACATTCAAGACGATAATGAACTATCTGGGACCAATCACAAACCCGTGCGACCCGGATACAATAGTCATAGGATCATCTGACCATGAGATATGCACACTCTATGCAGATTTTCTTTCCATAAGGCGGAAACGGGGATTCATTGTGCACGGAAAGGATGGCATGGATGAAATCTCTCCTGTATCTGAAACCAGTGCTATCCTCGTGGATTCACAGAGAAAAGAAATGGTCATAGATCCAAAGGCAATGGACCTGCCGGAAATATCCTATCACAACATATCTTTCCCCGATCCTTCGAAAAACCGCCAAAAATTCCTTGACGGGCTCTTCGGGAGAGATGAGAAGATATCGTCGTTTATCGCACTTAATGCTGCCCCGCTTCTCATGCTTAAGAAGGAGGCTTCCGATCTCGAAGAGGGATTTTCCATCGCAATAGAGGCAATAAAAAAGGGGATCGGCAAAAAGGCATTCAAAAAGATTTCAGGAGGCGTCGATAGGATTGACTGATCCGCTTGTCAAGATATGCGGGCTCACCAGGATGGATGATGCCAGATTGGCAGCGGATGGCGGAGCAGATATACTCGGGCTTGTATTTTCAAAAAGATCTAAGAGGCGTGTCAGCATTGACATCGCTAGGCAGGTCAGCAGCATAGGAAAGGATATTGCGGGAGTTTACACGTCAATGGATGAGATAGGTGACGAGATCAGGTACCTGGATTACATACAATTGCATTTCAGGCACAGCATTACGGACATACAGAAAGTAAAGGAGATGAGCGGGCTAAAGACAATATCTGTCGTGGCCTCGCTGGATCCTGATATACCTGGTTCAATATCATCATACCGCAATGCAGGTACCGACTATGTCCTACTGGAACTTGTCTCAGGTTTCAGGAATTATCATGTTCTTGCATCCCGTATAGCGGAAAGGTTCGAGATAGGCTTATCAGGCAGGATATCAGTGGATGACCTGCCCGCGGTCAAGAAGTTGAAGCCCACAATAATAGACGCAAGCAGCTCAATTGAGATCGAGCCGGGAATAAAGGATCATGAAAAACTGGCCCGTTACCTGAAAGAGGCGAAAAACTGAATGATTTTAGACAAGGTTCGTGATTTTGCGGAATCGGAAAACATCTTCTATTTCTGCAGATTTGACAGGGACAACCCCCTGATCGGAAAGGAATTGCTCATGCATGGAAATGGTCCTGTCATGAAAGCAGACGGTAATTTTGAATCATTCATGTATGACATTTCAAAAGGGTTATCTGAAGGCATTAAATTTATGCCGCTCTTCGTTCCATTTGATTATATATCTTCAATATTTCCGGACATTCCAATAAAGAGATCTGAACTACCCTTGATGCAGTCCTTCATGCCTGATGAGGTTGTTTCCGGTCAGATCCATAGGGAAGAATCACAGATATCTTCAGTCCATTCGGTGCCTTTCCATGATCATGGACTGTCTGAAAAAATTGCTGAAGCAATCGAAAGGATCAGGGCAGGAGAGCTTCTTCAGGTTGTTCTTTCCAGAAGATTTGAGCTGCCAGAAATGGATCTCTTATCCGTTACGAGGAAAAACCTGCGGAGTGATCTTTCTCTATATGTTTTCTATTACAGATCCAACGGCATTGAAATATCCGGTTCTTCACCGGAAAACCTGGTATCAAGATCAGGTGAAAACCTCGAAATTTTCCCGATTGCCGGCACAATAAACAGGTCCAGCGACAGGAATGAGGATACAATTCTTGGATCTAACCTTATGAGATCTGAAAAGGATAAGCTTGAACACCGCATGCTCGTGGACCTTGCGAGAAATGATCTCGGTAAGGTTTCTGCTACCGGCTCCGTCATGGTTGACAGATCGATGTTTCTGAGGAAATATGCCTCGGTACAGCATATCGTAAGCCATGTAACATCAAGGCTCAGGGATGGGCTTGGAAATTCAGATGTCATTAAAGCTGTATTTCCAGCTGGAACAGTTTCAGGGGCGCCTAAGAAGAGAGCAGTTCAGCTCATATCTGAGTATGAGGACTCAGAAAGAGGCCCTTATTCCGGTGCGATCGGCCTTGTTGGCCAGGATACCATGGACCTTGCTCTGCTGATAAGAAGCGTCTTCAGATACCAGAATCACTGCTACACGCAGGCTGGCGCCGGCATAGTCAAGGATTCAGATCCATTGATGGAGGTCCAGGAGATGTTCAACAAATCAATCAGTGCAACTGGAGGAATGCTCAATGAAAGTATTGATAATTGATAACTATGATTCATTTGTCTATAATATAAAGCAGGCAGTTGAGGCCCTTGGCAACAGGGTGGAGATAATCGAAAATGACAGGGTCAAGGATGTTAACGTCAATGATGCGGATGCGATCATAATTTCGCCTGGCCCCGGGAATCCTAAATACACAAGAGATCGTGGCTCAACAACCGAGGTGCTTGAACTCGGAAGGAAGAGGGTTCTGGGCATATGCTTTGGTCACCAGCTACTCGCAACCATGCTTGGCTGCAATGTTAGAAGGGCTGAAAGCATAAAACATGGCGAGATAGATACAATAAGGCATTTTTCATCGCCACTTTACAGGGATGTCCCCGAAGAATTCAGTGCAGTCAGGTACCATTCGCTCGTTATCGATCCCTCTGCATCAATAATCGTGGATTCTATTGCGAAGTCCGATGGTTCTATAATGGGTTTCCACACAGCCGACAACAAGACTTTCGGGATACAGTTCCACCCTGAAAGCCATTTCACGGAATATGGTGACAGGATCATAAGGAATTTCCTGGTGGGTTAATGTCAATCGTTGAAGAAATATACAGGAAAAATTCCAAGCGGAAACTCATCACGACAAGCATGCGCCGGCGCGGCATTCTGAGCCTTACGAAATCCCTTATAGATTCAGGAAAGGAAGGAAGGCATCCAATCATAGCTGAATTCAAGAGATCATCCCCGTCAGGTTTCAGCATTCCTGACGGAATGGACATGCATGTTTATTTCGATAAGATCCTGCATTTTGGGATATCAGGCATAAGCGTCCTGACGGAACCAGACTATTTCCATGGCTCATATTCTGATCTCCTGGAAGCTTCTGCTCTTAATATTCCAGTCCTTGCAAAGGATTTCATTTCCAGCAGGGAAATGATTTTAAGCGCATATTATGCAGGAGCGGATGCAATCCTGCTGATAGCTGATTTCCTTTCAGTGGATCAGCTCAGGTTACTGTCTGGACATGCGATCGATCTGGGACTGGAGGTTGTGACAGAGTTTCATTCAATAAATATGCTTGAGAAATGTAAACCCAATACATACAGCATACTTGGGTACAACAGGCGAAACCTTTCGACCATGCAGATAGAAGATGAAACGGAAACCGTGATTGCCAGAATAAAGGGGATGCCTGGCATAAAGATACTGGAGAGCGGCCTTGATTACACCAACATACCACCCATCTACAGGGAAAATTTTTCAGGTTTCCTGATCGGTACATCGATGCTTAACAAGATGGGGGCGGCTTGATGCGTTTTTCCTTCAATATAACTGACAACATTGAATTCCAGGATGGAAAGTTCCTTATGATTGCAGGTCCCTGCGCCGTTGAAAGCGAGGAACAGATTGTAAAAACTGCCAAATTTCTGTCGAATCTGGGCGTCAAGGTACTGAGAGGAGGCGCCTATAAGCCACGGACAAGTCCAGATTCATTCCAGGGTCTTGGAAAGGAAGGCCTTCGGCTCCTGAAGATAGCAAGGGAGGAGACAGGAATGGCGATTGCAACGGAGCTCATGGATACAGAGGATCTTTCTGTGCTGATGGATGCTTCCGACATAATACAGATTGGCTCACGGAATTCCCAGAACTTCTCCCTGCTCAGAAAGGTCGGAAGAACCAATGTTCCGGTCTTGCTTAAAAGGGGTTTCGGGAACACACTTGATGAGTTGATCAATGCGTCCAGATATATAACAAAGGAGGGAAACAACAAGGTTATACTGGCCGAGAGGGGAATAAGGACATTCGAGCAGTCTACAAGATTCACGCTTGAAATTTCCGCTGTACCGGTGCTGCAGGAGAGAACGGATCTTCCCGTAATCGTCGATCCAAGCCATCCCGCTGGCATATCCCGATATGTATCACCGCTTGCGAAAGCGGGTCTGGCGGTTGGGGCAGACGGCTTGATTATAGAGGTGCATCCCAATCCAGTTGCGGCACTTAGCGACAGCCAGCAACAGCTGGATTTTGCGCAATTTAGTGCGCTAAATGATGATCTCACGAATATGCTACCTTCCTGCAGGAAGGAATATGTCTGATCTATGGTCTATGTTTCAAAGGAGACAGATTCTGTTTAGCGATCTCCTGATTCCTTTCCGCAAATGGTGAAATATTAATCACTTGATATACTGACGATATATGCCTTACACAAAGGTGCTGTGCACAGTTGGACCATCAAGCGACAACAGGGAAACCCTTCTTAAAATGGCAAAATCCGGCCTCTCCGGTCTAAGGATCAATACGGCTCATATCGAGACAGACTATGTGAAGAAGGTTCGATTGCTAACGGATTACGTTAACTCAGAACTATCAACGCATATATCAATCCTTCTGGATCTTAAAGGCCCTGAGCTCAGGGTTGGGGAGCTCAGTGCACCCATGAAGATTGAACAGGGCAAGATATACTCATTATCTGATTCTGGGATCCCTGTTAACAGGACAAGTTTCTTTTCTTCGCTGAAAAAGGGTGACTCAGTTGTAATGCAGGATGGTACTTACCAGTTCACGGTCGTGGAGGCAGATTCCCGCCATGTAAATCTTAAGGCAATAAATTCCGGGCAGATCAGGTCAAAAGCAAGGATCAATGTGCCCGGAGTCAAGATAGATCTCGGAACCCTTACTGACCGCGATTTATCATTCATAGAAGAGGGAACAAAACAGGGTGTAGACTTCTATGCCCTCTCGTTCGTTCAGTCCAGAGAGGACATGTGGAAGCTAGAGGATCAACTGAGGGCATCGGGATCGGATGGTCGAACCGTTTCGAAGATAGAGACAAAGAGCGGTTATTCGCAGATCAGGGAGATAGC
>JAKBLT010000070.1:0-5157 GCA_021831925.1 Thermoplasmata archaeon | reverse complement strand
GCGGAAAAATGTTAAAGAAAAGAAAGGAAATTGATTATGTTAAATCAAACATACTCATAAAGACGCCGTCTGAACCTGGCAATGAAAGGGAAAGAATTCTGACATTCACCCTGACCATGGCAAGATATCTTGCAAGGATGGATGATTCAAGAAAGATCGTGTTGATAGATGAGATGCACCTGTTTCTTTCCGGAGAAAATAGCGCATCGCACCTCTCGAACCTTTTCAGGAATTCAAGGCATTTCAATACATCCATAATTGGACTTACCCAGAATTCCTATGACCTAGACCAGACAGCGTATGCTAACAGCGTTAGGGATAATTCCATTGCATCTTTTGTTTTCAGGACCAGATCACTGAAAGAAGACGGCAAAACTGCGAGATATATCAATCTGGAGGGGCATGATCCTGAGCTCTTAGCTGGAGGCAGGAACTCTGATTATTCAGAATGCATAATGGTTTTCAATAGAAGAATTAAGAAACTAAGGATAAATGCAACCGGCAGAGAAATGGAAATTATTGGGAATTTTTCTGCTCAAGCTTCTTCTCGTTGATCAGTGCAAGCAGGAGGAGCCCGAAAATTATTAGTGGAACAACGAAAGAATAAAGGCCAACATCCGTCCATGTATCATATGCAATGGACCATCCAAGGTAGAATGTTACTCCTATAATTATAAGCAGCAGCCCGAAGAACCTGTAAAGATTCTCGACCGTTATGATCGAAAACATACTGCGTGTTGAGCGATCTGACTTTGAACCATCCGGCATTGCAGATGGTAAATGTAAATCTGGATAATAATACCTTTCAGGTTTGTTCATGATTAGCGCAAGAAACTGGTTTAAAGATTCGAAGTGAGGACATAATATATGACCCAATTTCTATGCATTGAATTTAATTAATGCGATCAGAATGTTAATCTATTGCCAAGTAATTATGCCCCGGCATGCGTGATCCTGCGGAACCATATTTTAAATGCACTGACAGGGAGCGCGCTATATTCGAAGCGGGTATTAAGTTGGGAACTGTTTACCACCAGTATGTTGGCGTGCCAATTAATCTGAGTAATCTAGCATCGCTTGCACAGGCTATAAAAGAAAGCCTGCTTGTCCAGCCTTTTGTGGCAGACGCAAAAGTCGAGATCGATCCAGACGTGGTGAAAAAGAAGCAGGGGGTTTACAAATATATCACACTCACTGGCGAAATGCTGAATGTCATGGTGTCAATCAAATACAGGGACATTTCAGTGATTGCCAGGCTTCGTTTTGTCAAGGAGATGGAATACCCACTTATGTATATAGAGGAGTGAAAAATTGGCAATAAAAATAGGGATTACCGGTCCGGTCGGTTCGATAAAGTCAGAGGCGCTGAAGAAAATAATAGAGATGCTTGAGAACCAGGGGTCCAAGGTTCATGGCGTCCTGGTTTCAGAGATCACAAACGGAAACAAGGTCGTTGGTTACAGCATATATGATCTATACACAAAAAAGAAGGTGGTGTTTGCGGAAACATCGATCGTGTCAAGGGTGAAGATAGACAAAATAGGGGTTGACACGAGGCTTCTTGAAGATTTTCTAGTTCCAAGCCTTCAGAAAGCAAGGGAAATGGCCGATGTAATCGTGATAGATGAACTTGGTAAGCTGGAGAATACATCAAAGGCTATCCAGAAGGAGATCACGGAAACACTCGAGGGGACGAAACCGCTTATCATAACTCTTCATAAAAAATCGAGAAATCCAGTCTTGCAGGAAATAAGAAGCCTCGAAGGCGTGAGGGTGTTTGATATTACCCCAATAAACCGTGGCTTGCTTCCCTTCAGGGTCCTGCGGGTACTGAAAGGAGAAGAGGGCGCCTGATTGCTTGTTAAAGAAGGAACTGCTCATGTAGAGGTTCCGGAAGGCTCGTCCCGTAATGGCCCGGGCACTGCGATACCTGGCTTCTATAACATGTCACAGAGGATCAACCGGGATATTACAATAATGTTCCTCCGTCTGGTTTCACCAAAAAGGATCTTGGACGGCTTCAGCGGGTCGGGGATAAGAGCGATCAGGTTTTCCAAGGAGCTTGATTCCGAGACGCACACATGTGAGATAAATCCTGTCGCACTGAAGGCTGTTGAATCTAATATAAAAATGAATAACTGTTCCGTATACGTTCATGCGGAATCGTTTGCTGAGACATCTAGAAAGATACCTTTTGATTTTATCGATGTTGATCCCTACGGATCCGCGGTGCCGTATCTGGATGCTGCTTTGTTCAATATCAAGAACAGAGGTTACATAGGAATAACTGCTACGGACCTCTCTGTGCTCACTGGATCATACAGAGAGAAGACTCTTAGAAGATATGGTGCTGTTATAGTCAATGATGCCTTCCGGCATGAAAAAGGAATACGGCTGCTGCTCGCATATACAGCGAGACGAGCTGCGGCATTCGACAGATATATTGAACCTCAGATCTCATTCTGGCACGGTCATTTTTACAGGCTGTTGATCAGGGTTCATAAAGGATCAAACGGTTCAGACAGGATGCTGAAAAATATAGGAAGATGTGACCTCTCTGATTTCTATCCAGACTGCATGGAATCAATCAAGGAAGGTGATATGTGGCTTGGTCCCATTGAATCTCAGGAGATACTGGATGGAATAAAGATAGACCCTGAATACGATCCAGGTATTGAGCAACTTCTTCCCAAGCTGAAACATGAGGATGACTCACTATTCTTTGCGGATCTGCAGGAAATTGCAAAGTGCAATAAAGGCGACGTCATGTCAATTGAATCAGCAAGGAATTACCTCAGAGAAAAATCGGTTGACTCCTACAGGACACATTTTTCGGATACCGGGCTGAAAACATCCGTTGATTGCAGAATGGCATATGATATACTTTCCCGTATATATCGACAAAAACAATAACATCTTAATTATACGAGTTTCCAGATGTATAAGTGGATCAGGATAATCCGGCCGGTCAACGCCCTCATGGGATTTGTTGCAACCTATATTTCAGGTCTTGTCGGTATAGGCCTTGATCTGAGATACCATCTACTGGTTGCAACCATTGCCGGATTATGCGTCTTTCTTGTCATTTCAGGTGGCAATATAATTAACGATATCAGCGATGCTGAATCTGACAGGATAAACCATCCCAACAGGCCCATTCCGAAAGGCGAGATAAATATACGGGACGCCTGGGTTGTTTCATTGGCTTTTTTTGCCGTTGCTGCCGTCCTGTCTGGAATTGAAATCAGTACGACTGCTGCGCTTGTTGTGATATTTGCAATCGCCGTTCTTGTTGGTTACGAAACAAGGATGAAGGGTACCGGGCTGCCAGGAAACATCGCAATAAGCCTTCTTGTAGGCCTGATCTTTGTGTTTGGCGGCCTGGCTGTAAATTCCATTTCTAGAATGATACTTCTCTTCCTGATGGCATTCTTCACAAATACCGCAAGAGAGATTATAAAGGACATTCAGGACATAAAGGGTGACGTGGACAGGAAAACGTTTCCCAAGGTTCATGGAATACGGGCATCGATAGTGATAATTGTTGTTACCACGCTGACAGGAATAGCCTTTTCAATTCTTACTTTCTTAATCCATGTATTCGGAATTTACTATTTCATTGCTGTAATATTTGCGGATGCCGCCTTTATCGGTTCACTCTTTATGGTGGTGAGAAGCCCGGAAAAGAGCCAGAACTTCTCAAAACTCGGAATGATTATTGGCCTGGTTGCATTTACTGTTGGGGGCATAATATGAGTATTTTATCAGATATTGCAGGATCTGTTGGCAAACGCAAGTTGCATATGACACTGATTGACCCCGCAAGCCAGTCTCCCGAGAAATCCGGTATCATTGCGAGAGAGGCGGACGAGGCAGGTTCCGATTATATCATGATAGGCGGTTCAACCAGCGTGAGCCCGGAAATGGTCGATGAAACTGTTGCTTCCATAAAGGCGCACTGCAGTCTCAGAACAATACTTTTCCCTGGCTCCGCTGATATGATATCCAGGAAAGCGGACGCGATATTCTTTATGACACTCATGAATTCAAGAAACCCAAAATTCCTGATGGGTTACCAGGTAAGGGCCGCCAGGTATCTCAAAAGCCTTGGAATAGAGATATTACCAATGGGTTACATAATTTTTCAACCTGGAATGACTGTAGGACGTGTTGGAGAGGCAGACCTGGTAGGCAGAGATGATAAGGAAACAGCAGCATCCTATGCTGTTGCCGCGGAAATGCTTGGCCTTAAACTTGTATATTTCGAATCCGGGAGCGGTTCACCAACTACCATACCTGCGGAAACGATAAAATTTGCAAGGAAGCAGATCAACATACCGCTGATAGTGGGAGGCGGAATCAGATCCGAGAAGTCTGCGAGGGAAATATCTATGGCGGGGGCTGATATAATTGTCACAGGTACCGTGGCAGAAAAGGCATCTGCCGTTCTTGAAGTACTGAAACCAATTATCAACGCCGTCAGGTCAGGATAGCTGGCATTTTATTCCCTGTAGCGATTATCCACCATGAAGATCGCCCTCAGGATAGAATACAGGGAAGGCGTAGAGGATCCAGAAGCATCCACGGTTTCAAAAAATTGCGAGGTTCTTGGTTTCCGGGATCTATCGAAGATAAAGATAGCAAAGGAATACGTTTTCGATGTGAACGAGAGCGACCCTGAAAAGAGGATTGAAGAACTCGCCCGCACGCTGCTTGTAAATCCTGTTATACAAAAATACAGCATACATCGTATAAGGGAAACAGATCATTAATGGCCGCAAAGTACAGAAAAACTGTGAAGATCACGGAAAAGGATCAGGAATCGCTTGTTAAAATCAGCAAGAAATACAAGCTGGGATTAAACGGCGACGAGATGATGATGCTCAGGAATTATTTCATGTCACTCGGCCGGGATCCCACGGATATTGAGATGCAGGCAATGGCACAGGCGTGGTCCGAGCACTGCTGTTATAAGTCATCAAAATTTTACCTTAAAAACATACTGGGTTCGTTGAGGCAGGATTATGTTGTCCTCGCAATGGAGGATGATGCTGGAGTTGTCTCCTTCGACCAGGATTATGTTTATGTCCTGAAAATGGAGAGCCACAACCATCCAAGTGCTGTGGATCCTTATGGAGGTGCTGCAACAGGCGTTGG
>JAKBLT010000069.1:0-5226 GCA_021831925.1 Thermoplasmata archaeon | reverse complement strand
CAGAAACACTCGCATATACCGTGGAAAAGACAGTCAACGAGGCAGGGGACAAGGTTGACAAGGATTCAAAAGACAAGATCCTGGAAAAAGTTAAAGCAATCAGGGAAGCAATAAACGCAAAAGACCTTGACAAGATCAAACAACTACAGGAAGAACTGAGCAAGGAGATACAGGATATAGGTTCAAAATTATACCAGACCGAATCACAGGCCGAGGGTCCGCAGGGTGCAGATCCTGGTTCGCCAGGTTCCCAAAATGGTGCGCAATCAGAAACAGTTGATGCTCAGACCGGGAGTCAGGGCGAGAGCCAGGGCACTGAAGGCCAGAATGATACCGTTGTAGACGGTGACGCGCAGAACAAGTAATTAATACGGTTTGGAAATGGCAAAAGATTATTACAAATCCCTCGGCGTAGACAAAAACGCCTCTGAAGACGACATAAAGAAGGCTTTCAGAACACTTGCGAAAAAATACCATCCAGATTCAACATCTGAAGACAAGAAGGTCGCAGAGGAAAAGTTCAAGGAGATAAGCGAGGCTTACGAAGTCCTTTCCGATCCTGAAAAAAGGAGAAGATATGACCAGACCGGAAGCGTAGACTTTGGCCAGGGCAGGCAAGACTTCACCTGGCAGGATTTCAGCCACTTCTCGGATTTCGACGATCTTTTCAGCAGATTTTTTGGTGGTTCTGGTGCAGGAGATATATTCGGTGGAGGTTTCAGGAATCAGGGACCGGATCTCGATCTTGCCGTTCGTCTTAAGGTCACATTGTCTGATGTTTACTATGGTGAGACCAAGACTGTAAAATTCAGAAGGAACAGCATCTGTGAGGTGTGCAATGGAACTGGTGCAAAAAATGGAAAGGTCAAGACTTGCCCCATATGTGGCGGATCCGGCCAGCAGAGAGTGGTTCAGGGGCAGGGATTTTTCAAAATGGTCTCTGTCACAACCTGCAGGACATGTGGCGGAACAGGAAAGATACCGATAGAAACATGCCAGAACTGCAAGGGAACAGGGACAATTGCAGTAAACGACTCCGTTAATGTTACAATACCAAAAGGTGCGCCAGATAACGTGAAGATCAGGTTCAGGGGTCATGGGCAGTCACAGGGAGGGAGAACAGGAGATCTCTTTGTTGTTCTGAACATAATGGACGAGCCTGGTATAACCCGAAGGGGAAACGATCTCTATATTACAACTGAAATATCTTTTCCTGAAGCAGCCCTTGGAACGAGCGTGGAAGTAAACCTTTTCCGTGAGAAAATAGATGTGAAAATACCTGCAGGGACACAACCCGGTGAAGTGTTGAGGGTGAAGAATGGAGGAATGCCTGTGATGAATTCAAACTCGAAAGGGGACCTGCATGTCAGGGTACTTGTATCGGTTCCAAAGCACCTATCCTCACGCGAGAAAGAACTTATCGCTGAACTCGGCAACTTTGGCCAGAAGAAACATTCATGGTTTTCAAGGTAGACGGTTCCTTAAAACATGCATAATTTTTTTGACGGACATTGGAATTAAATTTCCCCTATTTCTGTCATCATAATTCATTGGTTCAAGGGACCAACGTATGATAATAAAGAGTTGCATCTAAAAATGATCTTTTCTGAAGTGAACCCTACAAGAACCTAAATGAGGAAAATGCCACGATAATTGATTTGTAGTTAGACTATTTCCTTAAAAGTATTATAGAGAACATGGAGGGCATTTGATCTATGGTCTTCCTTTCATTTAACAATTGGAGATGCGAACTTAGAAAATTTTTGTCCTCCGCACCTGAGAAGAAATCTCCCAAGGCAAAATAACTGCCATATTTCATAACATCAAATATCTTAGAATAAGCTGAGAATTTTTTCCTGCCCAAATTATGGAACACGAGATTTGAAACAACAAGATCAAATTTGCTTCCATGGAATTCCAATCCATTAAGATCAGCTTTTAAAAATTTCACTCGATCTCCCAAATTAGCAGATTTCATATTATTTTCTGCAATTTCGATATCTGCTTCCGGAAGGCTTTCGGATCCAAATATGTCCACTCCTAATACGGATGACCTATCAAAAAAACTTGCTGCAATTTCAGAAAGATACCCGAGTCCACATCCTGCATCTAGAATCAATTCAATGGAATCTGGGTTTTCGATTTTTCTGAAAACATCGATAAAGGCAGTCTTAAGTGCAGATCTTATTATCTCAGATTGTTCAGCGGTTGTGTGGTGATATGCTCCATATTAAGGGGTTGTGCTCACAAAGATTCGAACCCTTATGTTTATAAAAAGGTTATGTGACTCTTAACAAGTATGAATCGGATCCTCGCGAAATGCAATTCGTTTGATACTGTCTGGAAAAATCAAATGTTCATCTGTTTGAGGATACATAATATTTTTAATATTCTTCAGATAACTCCGCGTGGCGAAAAGAAAGTATTTACCCACTGTTGTTGGCGTTGTTTTAGTGATTTTAATCGTCATAATAGGCACCCTCACACCTCTGGTTAGCATACTCAACCCTGTAACCGGCGTTATAGGCAATTCAAGAAATCTGGAAATTGGAAATGAATCATTTAATTTGCCAGGACTTCAGAACGAGGTAAAAGTTATACAGGATAAATACGGTATTTACCATATTTATGCTTCCTCATCCGGGGATCTCTATTACGCACTTGGTTTCATACAGGCTAAAGAGAGACTATTTCAGATAGAAGTCTTCGGGCTGGAGGGAATGGGCAGAATGCAGTCATTCTTCGGAAATAGTTATCAGAATTTTGACCGTTTCCAGACACTCACCGGGGCACCAATAACAGCGCAGAATAACTGGAATACAGTTTTGAGTGGTTCAGCAACAAACGCCACTGACGCCCTCACCTCAAGTGCACTCATCTCATATGCCGACGGCGTGAATGCTTATATCAATTACTCAGAATCACACAACACCCTCCCACTTCTATTCAAGCTGCTTGGAGTTTCGCCATATTACTGGACTCCGGTATATTCATTTGCCGTTGAGGAAATAATGATTCAACAGTTGGAGTTCAGTGACAACGGATTGCAGTTTTCCACGATCTATCATCTACTTGGAAATGACACATATGATCTGATACCTACCTTTTCGACTGTCCAGACCTATTATTACGCTGGTTTCTCCGGCAGGCCAAACCCGCATGTTCTGAATGAGTCCATGAACACGTATCAGGCAAATTCATCCATTCTTGCACTCGCATCTAACCTAATGAAATGTTTCCAGTATGATCCTCCAACATATTTCAATCTGTCAGCACCGGATCACAGCAATGAAATCGTCCTTGCAGGAAACCGTACAACCACAGGCGACCCTATACTGATGGGTGGCCCTGTCTTAGGATTCAGCTTACCATCGATCTGGTTTCAGGTTCAGCTTGTTGCGCCTGGTATAGATGCATATGGGGTAGTGCTTCCAGGGGAGCCCGCCATTGTGATTGGCTTTAACCAGAATATAGCATGGACACTGACTGACACGCAGTCTATTTCAGACGGGACGTTCTTCTTCGCACAGAATATAGAGAATGGAAAATATCTCTGGAATTCGACATACAATCCGCTCATTCAGTATCATATTAATGGTATGACCGTCAACTGGACAAATCTTGGCCCAGTTATGCAGCAGTCCGGGAATAATGCTCTAGTTATGGATTGGCTTGGTAATATGTTTTCAAACGATCTTGGTTCATTGTTGAACCTCATGGTCGCACAGAACTGGTCACAATTCGTATCTGCACTGTCAATCTGGCAGGCGCCGTTCCAGAATTTCGCATTTGCCAACAGGTCAATGATAGCTGATATCTCTCCTGCATATTATCCGGTTTTTGGTGGTCATCTATACAATCCTGGGGCAATTATGCCGGGAAATGGGTCTGAATACATTTCAGGAAAGATTCCCTACAACATGGTTCCGCAGGTAGTCAACCCAAAGGATGGTTTCATAGTTAGCTCAAACCAGAGGCAGGTTGGTCCATCCTATCCTTACTGGTTCGGCAATACACTGTCATTCTCCTCAGGATACAGGGCAAATATGGAGGTCAATTTTATAGAGGAAAACCAGAAGATATCTGTGCAGAAGCTCATTGGTTTTCAATCCCGTAATTATACGGATGAGGAGGCTCAGGCTGCCGTTCCCATAATGCTTCACGACATCGCAGGCAGCACTAATTCATCTGTCCAGGAGGCATACTCGCTTCTTTCAACCTGGAACTACAACATGTCGGACAGCTCAAAAGCTGCCTCAGTCTGGTTCTTCAGTTACATGTATCTTTTCAATGAAGTTTTTTTACCCTACCTGAAAGCGGTGGGTTGGCTTCCAGAGTATAATGAAACACTCGGTACACCATCTGGAATGTCTGGCAGTTTCGCAAACACCACAGGCTATGCTTCCATGGATATAGATATGCTTCACTTCATTTTAGAAAACAGTGCTGCACCTTTCAACAACACTAACATGTCATCCCTTATAACTAACGCAGTTACCCAGGCAATGCAATTTCTTGAGGGCAGGTATCCGTCAGGAAATTTCACCTGGGGACAGTTCCATGGCTTTGAATTCCCGAACCTTTTTGGTTTGACCCCATTTTCTGTCGGGCCGATAGCAAAAGGTGGGGATTTCAACACACCGAATGATGCTCCTGGAATTGCACCTAATGATTATCCTGAGTCCGGTCAGAGCTGGGTCATGGTTGTCAACCTCTCAAACATGTCGAGATCATATGGTGTCTATCCTGGTGGACAGAGCGAGAATCCGGAAAGCCCCCAGTACTCTAATTACATTGACGACTGGATTAAAGGAAACTATCTCCCGCTCCTATATTATTCAGAATTTTCTCAATTTCCTAATTCAGATGTGACCGCTGTTCTTACTCTTCACCCTGGAGGTAAAACATGAAGTTATCCCTTTTTACGTCAATACTTCTTAGTGTTGCTGTATGCCTTGTATCGGGATATTTATTGCTCCTTTCAGGTATCTGGTACCTGCTGGTAATCTCCGGCATCATTTCATCTCTTCTAATAAGAGGAAGGTGGAAAGTGGCATTTCCGACTGCTTTTATTTCAGGGATCATACTGACCGCAATTTACGTTATACTGCTTCCAATTTCAGACGAGAGTGCAGTTATGAACGAAGTTGGAATACTTGCAGGTTTTTCACCAATTCTTCTGTTTGCGATCATGTTTCTTATCAGCGGCGTGTTAATGGGTTCAGG
>JAKBLT010000068.1:0-5315 GCA_021831925.1 Thermoplasmata archaeon | reverse complement strand
TCAATAAAAATGATTCAAACAGGCAATGAATCAGAAAGATGGATTCTTGTATTTTCCCGATACATGAATTTATAGGATAATGCACCAAGCGTGCCTCCAATGATGGGTGCAACCCAGTATATCCACTGGTAATACTGTTCCTTGAAAAGTATACCGGAAAGAACTGCAGGGCCAAATGATCTTGCAGGGTTGATTGATCCTCCACTGACTGTTCCAAGCATGAATATCATTATAGAAACATATATGCCAATGACAACTGCAATTACAGCTGTGTTAGTAGTCCTTGAAGTTACTCCCATTATAGTCCAGAGGAAGAAGAATGTCATTACGAATTCACCGAAAAATGCAACATACGGTCCTCTTATGCCGGGAATCGTTGCACCGAATTGCACAGCGTCGGCAGTGCTGTAACCAAACAGCACTGATACAGTCGCCGATGCAAGCACTGCACCAAGAAGCTGCGAAATGATGTATGGAACAACATTTTTACCAGGGAACCGTCCAGCAACAAATAGCGAAAATGTGACCGCAGGATTGACATGTCCCCCGGATATGTTAGCCACAGCCATTATTGCAATAGAAATTCCAAGACCAAAAGTAACTGCGAGATAGAAGAGTGTTGATGGATTTAATGTCTGGTGAAATGCAGCAATGAATGCGACAACACTCCCCGGGCCAAAAAGTACAAAGATATAGGTACCAACAAACTCAGCTGCTGATTTCCTTAAAATGTCTGCCACTTGTTGAGCATTCAATCACTGTCCTCCTATAAAACAATCGGTCTATGTTGCCGGTTTCAATTGTTGAAATTGGTTCATCGCAATTGATGTTTTTTTGCAGTAAACCCTGTCTCCAGCAAAGATAACTGTTGGTTGCTGAATTATATTGATCTCATGCCAGATATTTTCTTGAAATTTTCTCGATTATCCCCTCAATATCTGGTGGAAGAGGGGTCTTTTTTAACCTGAGTCCTGCTTTTGCCCCGTTTATGCGGAGGCAGCTGTTTTTCAGAATCTGAAGTGTTTTGTAAATATCGTAGTTCAATGACGCCTCATCAGCGGCAAGGGAACTGAACTCATGCTTCAGGTCATCATACTTCTCGCTCTCGTATCTTAATGCGGCGATGAGATCCCTGATTTTATGGTATTCCCTGTTGAACTCCTCTATGCCAGAATCATCAATGGAAAGGAATGCCATGATAAATCTCAGGTCATCGATCCTGTCTTCTGTCATATTTAACCGTCATTTCATCTATCTGCCTTAGCTTTTTTAAATCCTCGAGCATATCCGTGAGATTTTCCTGCATTTCAGAAACCTTAGATTTCTGCAGTATAATGTCTCTCTGGAGGATCTCATTAAGCTGTCGTAGCAGTTCGATTTCCCGTGTCAACCTTTCCCTTAATTCAGGCAACTTCAGGCACTCCCTTTAACAGCAGTATAACAGCTTTTTGCTATTCCGGGTTGTTATAGAATTCAATTGATCAGTTTCATATCTATAATTCAGGTAGAAAAGAAAAAAATGAATATCAGGTAAATCCGGTGTGTTTAAGGATCAAAGAAGTTTGAGTTCCTCTATCTTCTTCATTACCTCTACGCCATGCTCTTTTGGAGATACCTTCTCATAAACATGCGCAATGGTGCCGTTCTTGTCGATAAGATATGTAACCCTCTTATCTGAGCTTCCATTGAAGGTACCATAAGATTCAGATATCTTCTTGTCTGCATCTGATACCAGTGTGAAATTCAAGCCATATTTATCATGGAATTTCTTGTGTGAGTTGACGGAATCCACTGATACGCCGAGGACCTTGATTCCCTTCTTCTCGAATGCCGCATTGTTGTCGCGGAAATTACAGGCCTCTGCAGTGCATCCTGGTGTGTCGTCTTTCGGGTAAAAGTACACAACTACCGGTTTTCCTTTGAACTGGCTCAATTTCACTCTGTTTCCATGCTGATCTGGTGCCTCGAAATCGGGCGCTTTTGTTCCAACTTTTAACAATTCGGACATGATAATGGATGTAATCGCCGATTAAATGTTTTGCTGTTTTAAATTCATGGCTGCTTCAGTGAAAATGTCCTTACAGCCTCGCCACTTTTGGACCTGATTTGAGGGTCGTAATCCACCATGGCCTTTCCCGTGGCTATGAATCTACCGTCCTGATCTGCAATGAAGACATAATCATCCTTCCTGATATCCTCAGACATGGAAAGGATTCCACGAGCAAATACATTGGCGCCGTTCAGTATATGCGGAACAGCCCCTTTATCGACTTTTATCACCCGGTTCGACGGCCGTATAATATTCAGGAAAGCAGGAGTAGGAAGCAATTCTCCCTCTTCAACAGCAACCTCATCCCTGCCAAGATAATAAACGGATCTTCCCTTTGTTTCGTCGACCTGGATGTCGCCGTGATCCGGAAGGGAAAGACCCATCGATGATAGTTTCTCCTGGAAGTGCTTTATGTCCTTTTTCGAAAGATAATGTTTGCTCACAGTTCACCTTACCAGCTGCCTCATCCTGAGTATCTTCTCGTTTATGCTTCCGTCCCTTGTTGCAATTATGTCCCTGATGCCATCAGCAAGCTTCTCGCCGAGCATCATCTGCTCTGAGCTGAACCTCCACTGCTGATTGGTTCTCTCATTGAGGGATATGCTGAAAGCATAATAGATGGAATTGAACATGCTGGACTGCCCGACAAATTTTTCCCATTTCCTGAGCATTTCCGGGCCACCGACGGAAAGATAATCCCTTACCATGTTTATGAGCATTGATGAGTCAGGTGACCATGGTTCCACTGTAACAAGGCTGGATGCCCTGGATTGATCGATTTTCCTCCTGATCATTTCAATCTGCTTGATTGGGTCGCCTGCCTGTGTCTTCAGCGCATTCTGGTCGATGTCAGGAAAATATTCCCTGAGTATATCCTTTCCAAACTTTGGCCACAGTATCTCCAGGAGCTTCCTCGCGCTTTTGGTATCAATTGAGACGGGACCGTTCTGCTCGAGATATTTTTCCAGAATCTTCGATTCCTCGGGATCGAACATCTCTCCAAGAAATGCAGATGGTGAATTGAACACCCTGCCTTCGAGCAGGTAAAGACCCTTAGAGAGTGCAATCTTCTTTCTGTATTCACTGACATTCTTTATGAAATTCCTCGCCTCAAGCTGTCCGCCAAGGTATTGATTCAGGTACTGGGCAGGTATTTCGCTGGATACATCCTCAAGGAATGGAACCTGAATGGAGATAGTCCTAGAAATATCAGGGACAAGCATGTGCCTGAGAAGGATCCTGATCACATTGCTCTTTGAGTCCTGGTATACCTTGATACGTATATGGTTGCCTATATTCAGGACCATATAGTCTCCCGATGTTCCGAATATTATATCTTCTTCGTTGACAGAGATATCATCCGTCTTCTCAAACTGGAAAGCATCCAGTATGAACTCTCTTGGAGGTGGGTTGCCCTTGCAGCTTGCAATGTAATAATGCTCAGAACTGTATACTGATACCTTTTTTGTCTGCACCAAAGAGGAAAACGAGAGCATTCTCCAGACGGTGCTGGAAAAATTCTGAACTCCAGCGAGAACCATTGGATCGGTGCTGCCCCTCTTTGCATAATCGACATTTCCATAGGGTGTTGAGATCAGCCCCATTATAGGAGCAGATTCAGATTCCATTACACGATATGTTTCTCCTATTGCACTTAAAAACTGATCAGCTGATCCTGAAAGCTTCCCTATCGCGGAGCCAGAAATGCGTGAAAGTTTCTTCTTGTATGAATCGAAGGGGCAGAGGAGGGAATTATCCATGCAGTCCGGTACAAGTGATAATAGATTATCAGGTTTAGAGAAGAAATCCTGAAGCTTCTGGATGAATTCGGTTTCCTTTTCCTTTGACCTGTATTTTAGCTTCATTTTGAGTTTATTTCGTGTCCAGCATCCTTATGGCTTCAGCATTTACTGTCACTGGTATCGGGACCATTGACTCGATGAGCTGCACAGTGACCTCTTCCTTTGCTGTGTCTATGGACATTATCTTGGCTTTCTCGCCCTTAAAAGGCCCGTCTATCAGTTCAACAAAGGCACCAAGCTCCAGTCCGGTAACAGCAGGCTTCGGTTCAAGGTAGTGCTCTATTTCCTCAATAGATATCTCGCCCTTCACTTCGCCCTTGTATCCGCGTATGCCTTTGCCTATAGAAGGGATCCTGTCCGGATGCATTGTCTCGACGAATATATAACCCTTAACTTCCTTAGGTGCCATTATTGCAAGGATCTCGCTCATTGCATTCTTGATAACAGCATTTCTCTCCTCTTTGTCCTTATCCCCTTTTTTTGCCAGGTCTCGTGCAACAGAAATCTCGTTCCCGACGGTCGTCTTCACTGCAACGATGACTGGTATAAGTGTAATGGTGAAGCTCCCCTCAAATCTGTTTTCATTATCCTGAGAAGTTATAGCAATGGATACAGTAGCACTGTCATCCTTGAATGCACCCTTAGGTGTTGCAACAACAAGCCTTACATCCCTCTGTTCACTCTTTTCAAGCGAGAAGACGGAAGATATGCCCTTGTTTTCACTTGGTGAAAGAGTGAATTCCTCCTTCTTCTGGGTGGATGATGCTCCCGACAGCGAAAAGAACCATTCTATAAGGTCATCCCTCTGCTTGAATTTTACCGATATGCTGACTGTAAACGTCTTCTTTGCATTGCCTGTATTCCTTACAAGCATTGATGTGTCCACTGACGTACCGCAGCCAACCATCCTGTCTTTCAGGGTACCCTCTATCCAGCCTTTTGATTCAGTTTCTTGCATTAAATTCACCTACGGAACGTGGAAAACAAAGCCCATCAGATAATATATCAGAAAGCCAACAAATCCAAGAAACACTATGCCAGCACCAGTTATCAGGAGAACCTTCTTGTATTCCTGCTCATTGGGTTTCTTCGCCATCTTGAGTATCCTGGCGTACTTTCCCTTTCCTATTCCGCCTACTTTCCTCTCAATGCGTTCCTGAATTTCTATGGCCTTCTCTTCCAACGGCATCTTAATCCTGTACCTCATTCAAATTTAACAGATAAAATCTTTGATCTTGAATTCCGCTCTTTCGAACCTCTTCCTTTTTCATTCGCGAACTGAAAGAGATATTCCGGAATAAATTTAAAAAGACAGAAAGGCGTAAGAATTGTGCCGGTGGTTCACATTACTTAGGAGGTGATCCATCCGCAGGTTCCCCTACGGATACCTTGTTACGACTTAACCCTCCTCACTGACATCAGATTCGAGTTTGTCCTCTCGAACATACCCTCATCCAACACCA
>JAKBLT010000067.1:0-5359 GCA_021831925.1 Thermoplasmata archaeon | reverse complement strand
ACATCTGATCTGAGTCTTTCTGGGTTCATTTACGTGTTATACCTGATAATAGCGCCAGTTATGCTTATAGCGACTGTTCTCTACGATCCATATCTCAGAGAAAAGGCACTGCAATTCATGAGCAACAGGGACTGGGTGATATTGATAACAGGTCTATTCATATGGGGATATTTCTTTGCACTGAAGCATCTCTCGCCCTTTTATATGTTCTATGAGATATCTTTCATAGACGAGATCAATTTCAGATTTGTAGTATTCAACTATCTGTGCCGTTATACAAGAAGAGAGTATGCTCTGATCATTCAGGCCGCGCTGTTCATGCTGCTGTATATGAACTATATTTTCCTAGAACCACAGGCCTATCCGGGTTTATACAGGGAGCTTTACATAATGGATATGTTCATAATGGGGATCCTCTATGGAATCGTGGTATATTTCAGGAATTCGATATATATTGATATATTGGTACATCTCTCCCTTTACGATCTTGTTTATTTCTCGCCACCGGTACCCGGGTGGATACCTTACCTTATGCTGCCGACTTAACATGTATTTTTAGATCAATCGGCAAGGTGCTTTCTGAGGTTCTCCGGTATATTGCTTGGCCTGTTTTCCTTGTCAACATAGACAAGAACAGCTTTACAGGCAGATGCGACTTCACCTCTTATGGATATATCGGACCTGAAAGTAACGCTTGTATTACCTAATTTCTCGACTGTTGTAGTGCAGACCGGCATGTCTCCAAGCCTTACCTCGCTGAAGAAATCCACATCTATATGTGCAATCACAAACCTTATCTCTGCCAGATCATCTATGAAATTTCTAAAAAAATCTATTCTGCCAAGTTCGTAATATGTTAAAAAAGTCGCATTGTTGACATGACCCAGAAGATCCACATCGGAATACCGGACCTGTATATCGAGCGAGCTTTTCAGGGTCAACTATGTCATATACTGTTCAAATATTTTAAAGATTCTTTCAGGTCTGTTAAACAGGATTTTGACAGGATCTGAGTTAACATAAACCAGTGATGATTTTGATATCCTGTCATGATACTTCATGGACTGCATTCTTGACATAGAAGATTCCCCGCCCCCACAGATCAGGATGACAGGAAAATCGATCCTGTAGAGATCCTGTTTCAGGGATACATCCCACTCTGGGTCCAGCCCAACGAGACAGTCTTTTCTCTGAAAACTGATCATATTTTTCAAGACAGAAGGAAAACAGCTTCCGCCTGAGATGAAGATTGTATTTTCGCTATTTGCCTGGTGAGACCCTCCTGTAAATGGGGTTAAGGCTGAACAATCATTCGACAGTTCGATCTTTATACCTAGTTTTTCAACGTGCCTCTGAAACCTGCTCTGGTCGTATTCCCTAGTATCCAAAAATATGCAGACAAGGTTCATTACAGTGCAGTATGGTCATTGTATCCATCTTTAATTTACCTTCCCGACCTTTATTTTTATGAAGACAATATACCCTTAAAGATTGAAATGAAGTTAAAGCAGTCTTCACTGGACATATATGCATTTGTCAATCTGTACAGGCAGGAAATTATTGCATCATTCATCAAGAAGATTCATCAGATTTCGCAGAATGAATTTGTTCTTCAGATATATCGATCGGATCTAAAGAAAAGGGATCTGTTATTATCACTTTCAAAGGGGATTGCTTTTTTTGACACCGAGAAACCTGAAATGCCATCCGGACTCGCAATGCAACTGAGGAGCCTGCTTGTTGAAAGGAGGATAATATCGATCTCCCAGATCAATTTTGACAGGGTTGTGAGCATTGAACTTTCTGGCGGGCTGTCATTAATAATAGAGCTCTTCAGGGAAGGCAATCTTATCGTGGTTCAGGATGGAATCATACAATATGCCCTCAACCCGAGAGAATGGAAAAACAGGAAGATAGTCCGCGGATCCGGGTACGTCCCTCCAATGACCAAAAACCCCCTTGATCTTGATGTTGACGACCTGGTTGATTTATTCAGAAACAGCAGGGGCAGCCTTGTCCAGACAATTGCTACAAGGTTAAACCTCGGTGGTGAAGATGCGGAAGAGGTATTATTCAGGCTTGGGGCAGACAAGTCAATGCCGGCAGCTGATTTCAACTCCATACCAGATCTTAGAAAAGAGATAGATGATGTCCTTTCTGAATCATTGATAAACAGATCATATTACTACCAAAAAGAGGAAATACTGTCACCGATAGAATTGAGGCATCTTGGCAGGTCGGCCGATAAGATTTTTGAGTCTTTCAATGAAGGACTGAAATACTACCTTGACAACTTCCCTGCAGGTGAAATCCGGGAATCGAAGAATGAGAGGAAGATAGCCTCAATAGAAAAGAGCATTGAGGAATTCTCTCTTAGAGCGAATGATTACAGGGGAATTGGAACTAAAATATTCTCTGATCTTAAGAAATTCGACGAGATAATATCCGCCGTCAGATCAAGAGAAAAGGAGATGAGGCCCGGCACCGCGATATCTCAGGATTGCGTAGTGCAGTCAATTGACGGGGGAAAGAAAACAGTTGATATTTTGATGGATGGGATGAAAATACCCCTGCGGTACAACAAAAGGGCAAGTGAAAATGGTAATTCTGCCTTTGCCGAATCAAAGGATTACCTTTCCAAGATCGATGGGGCAAGGAAAATACTCGAAGAACTGAAAGGATCTGAAGTAACAGATCTGCCTGGAAAGAGAAAAAAGGAGAGAAGGCGCTTCTGGTTCGAATCCTACAGGTGGTTCATAACTTCAGAGGGAAATACAGTTGTTGCTGGAAAGGATAGAAAGACAAACGAAAAGGTCGTAAAGAAACACATGGAACAGTTTGATATCTATGTCCACGCAGATCTATACGGCGCTCCCAGCACAATTGTGAAAGCTGTGAACAGCATAAGACCTGGTGAGAAGAGCATAATGGAATCTGCACAGTTTGCCGTATCTTATTCGAGAGCATGGAGTGCTGGCCAGGCATCAGGCTCTGCCTACTGGGTTTTTCCAGAACAGGTTTCAAAAACACCACAGTCAGGTGAGTTCATTTCATCAGGCTCATGGGTAATCAGGGGCAAGAGAAATTATGTTTTTAACCTTCCCCTTGCATTATATATCGGAGCGTATGAAATAGAGGGGATAAGGATACCAATGGCCTCTCCGGATGAGGCTGTCTTTAAGGATGGGTGCATAAAGATAATACCCGGAAGATCAAAGCGGACAGAGGTTGCCAGGCAGATCGCCGATCGGTTGGGTTTCGAGAGGGATGAAATTGACGGCATCCTCCCGCCAGGGAGTTCACAGATCGTTTAGACCTTGCTCAACAGACCCTTGAGTCTTTCTATTGTAGTTACATCCAATGGTTCAACCTTTCTCTTCAGTGCGGCATAATAAGAAATATAGTCCCCAATATGTGTCAGATAGAATGTCTTCGCTATAATGGATTTACCTTTGACCGGGATATCAATGGCCTCTGTTGTCGTGAGATCAAGTGTAAAATTAATCCTGTTCTTTATTCTCCCCTGTGCACCACCAAAGGTGTAATAAACAAATGAATCCTTATTATATGTTTTTTCGAGGGCCATTATGGCATTGTGATCCAGCTCCGGGAAAGTCAGGTTGAAAGATAGTAATTTTGAGTTTTCGTTGAACTGGGTTTGCCAGCGATATGCAACCGATTGAAAGGGAGGATAGCCCAGTATGACTGGAATCCTACCTTTATCAACCATAGAATCTGCCATGGTTTTTATCCACGAATTGTCATTGTCAATTTCTGTTACAAGATTTGAGGCCTCAATCAGATCCTCAGCAGCACCCGGTATAATAGAGAGTGCAAGCGGGACAAAGAGATAACCAAGTGCAGACCTGGGCTGCAGTCCCTGAGGTATTTTCACAGTCCTGTGGCACATTTTTTCAAGAGCACCGCCCGATGTGATCGCAGCCATCTGAGCCCCTCTTCTTTCCGCCTCCCTGAAAGCAGCTATAGTCTCCTCGGTATTCCCTGAATAACTCATTCCTATGAAGAGAGTGTCAGAATCAACAAAATCAGGTATTTCGTAGGAGGAAACACACGTTACCGGCTTCTTCGTATATATATCAGAAAAGATCCTTCCAGCTATACCTGAACCGCCCATACCGGCAATCACGCAGTTCCTGAATTCCGGTGGATCAAACTTCCCGCTAAACAAAAGCTGCTGCCTCAGGCTCTTTAATTCATCAATCATTTCTCAGCACCCTAAGGAGTCCATAATAGAAATCCAGCAACTACCATATAACCAAAAATTGCAGTTACAACTGAAGCAAAGACAAGAAGAGCCTTTATCTTCGTTTCTGTATCCATGCATATCCAATAGGCAAAACTGTTATTTAATTTTCACAGCTATTCAGAAACCGCTGCGAGCATCCCAAAGTAAACCTGCACATAATAATAAACAAATTTCATTCTTATGTCACCATCATGGAGAATGCCATCAAGAATTGCCATGTTCCAGAAACTGTCGGGTTTTGCAGATTGCAGGAAATCATTTCTTAATGACAGTACCTGCTTCAGGTTAGACTCAACTATGCATTTCTGGATTAATTCATCATATTCCTTTGCTGCAACCGAATATCCATATGGGCCGTCAGGGGAATGAGTATGTGCCTGATCTGCGCTTATTACAATGCTGATATTTTCCTTCTGGTTCGAGGCCCATACCTTAAGGCGACGGCCAAATTCAACAAGTCCATCGACGCTTTCAGGCCTTGGTTGACCCATTGGTATTATTCTTCTAATTTTGAAGAATTCAAGCGGTATCATCATGCCAAAATCCATTGGAAAAATAGAATGTGGCCCAGAAGCAGTCAGGAAAGAGACTATTTCCGAGTATCCTTCCGTGGCGCCTGCAAGATCAACAGCCTTCTGCTGGTCTACGTTATACATCCGCCGTAATCTCCTGCTCGCTGTTTTATAATAGCCCCCGCATTTTTGTGTTCCAACCACCGATATTTTATCCTGGAGACGCAAACCATGTGGTGAAATTATAACTATAATATCAGATCCATCAGTATGAGTCATCTGCACTATCCTGTCATGCATCTCTACGGATTCACGGTTAGGCATGTCAAGTATCTCATCCCCATGCGGTATCACGTAAACCTTTTCTATTGTCATAATTAGGAATATCACTCCGACATATATTATATGATTTTACAGGCCTGGATTGACTACTTTTCTCCCAATGTCGTTCACTCAGTTAACTATAAAAGGGATCATGTCATGGATAATTATGACAGAGCCTTTTTACTTCAAACGGTATGACATGGTAATAGGAAAGGCAGAAAACTTATCTGAGCTAAGAAAGGAACTTGAAAGACTT
>JAKBLT010000012.1:0-27066 GCA_021831925.1 Thermoplasmata archaeon | reverse complement strand
CAGGTTGTGTATAATGTTCTCTCTTTCCTTAATGTATGTTTTGAATTTTTCCTTGTCTTTCGAAACCTGCATGATTTTAATGGCCTGATAGCGCAGTGCAATCTCAAGTCTGAGCTTAAAGGCAGTAGCGTTATCAAGGCTTTCCAGTGAAATAGATTGCATGAAATGATTATGCAGGATTAACGGATTAATTTTTCTGAATCAATACTGGTCAATGCAAAATTAATTTCAACCCTTTACAGATATCTCTGAATATCATGGCAATCTTCAAAAAAACCGGACCCTTCAGTTTCACTGCTGAAAGGGAGGGTGAGATGAAAGTTCCGGCTGAAGTGATTGCATCAGATACCCTTATGCAATCCTTAAAGGAGAGCAAAAACGAAGGCTCACTTAAACAGTTATTAAATGTTGCAATGATGCCAGGGATAATATGGAAAGCACTTGCAATGCCTGATGTTCATCAGGGATATGGTTTCCCCATAGGTGGCGTTGCCGCCTTTGATGCTGAAGAAGGACTGGTTTCTCCAGGTGGTGTCGGTTACGACATAAACTGCGGCATTATGCTTTTAAAAACTGATTTAGATTATAATGAGGTCAAACCTAAAATCACAGAAATTGTGGATAGACTTTTTTCCTCCGTGCCGACAGGTAACAACAAATCTGGTATGAAATTAAACGGCACAAGTGTGATCGAAGAAATAGCCAGGGAAGGATGTATTTGGGCTGAGGAAAATGGTTATTGTACTTCAGGCGACAGGGACAGGATGGAAGACCGTGGCTCACTTCCAGTGAACTCTTCAAGCCCGCTTTCGGCAAGCGCAAAATCAAGGGGCATGAATCAGTTATTGTCCATAGGTGGTGGAAACCATTTCATAGAGGTTCAGAAGGTGGATCGCGTATCAGATCAACAAAAGTCTAAAATTCTCGGTGTTGAAGAGGGACAGGTTATGATTATGATCCATACAGGTTCTAGAGGGCTTGGTCACCAGGTTGCAACTGATTTTATGCAACTGCTTTCCAGCAAACCCGAGGGTTCGGTTATACATCCAAAAGACCCTCAGCTGATCTCTGCCCACATTAAATCCAGGTTAGCAGGAAGATATCTTGATGCGATGAACGCAGCTGCTAATTTTGCATCCGTGAACCGCGCCCTTATTATGTGGAAAATCAGAAAGATTTTTTCTGATATATTCAGGATGGATGAATATGAGATATCTCCTCTGTACTCGCTATCACACAATATGGCGAAGATAGAAAACCACAATGTTGATGGAAACAAAATTGACATGGTTGTTCACAGGAAGGGAGCCACCCGCGCGTTTGGGCCATCAAGATTCCCTGAAAGCAGCCCATTTTCATTAACTGGGCAGCCGGTTATAGTACCTGGCGACATGGGAACCGCCTCTTACCTCCTTTCTGGAAATGACAATAACGATTGCATTTCCCTTGAGTCAGCCTGCCATGGTGCCGGTCGTATTATGAGCAGGCATACAGCACTGTCTTCCTTCAGGTATTCAGATATTATTGCAGATCTGAAGAAAGCAGATATCGTCGCACGGGCGGCTACAAACAATGGTCTGGTCGAGGAGTCACCTGGGAACTACAAGAATATAGATGAAGTTGTCAGAGTTGCCGCCGAGTCAGGTATATCCGGGATTGTATGCAGAATGAAACCAATGGGGGTGATTAAAGGGTGAGGGAATATAATGTTGATGAAATTTCAGGAAATATATTCATCGATGGTATAATGAGACGAGGCACTCTCAGAAGAGATGGAGACATTCTTGTATTTACATCTGATATAAAGGCATCTTCCAAGCTTATGGGAACAATCGTTCCTATGGCCTTCAATGCTCATGTTCACATGGGCGATTCTTTCATATCCGGAGAACCACCTATAAATCTTATGGAAGCAGTTGGTCCGGGCGGCTTCAAGCACAGGAATCTCGAGAGCACATCTGATAGAGAAATCATGGATGGTATGATCAGGTCAGCGTCTTTAATGGAGGAAACCGGAACAACTGGTTATTGTGACTTCAGGGAAGGCGGCCTTCATGGAACAGAAATCGCCCTCTCATTTGAAACGAAACTTCAGAGATACATACTGGGCCGACCATTAAATCCCGATGAGGTTAAGCCAATTTTAACGAAAGCAGACGGTATTTCAATGAGCTCTGTCGTGGACAATAACATCGAGATTCTTTATTCATCTGCCGAAGAGTGTCATAGAACCGGCAAGATTTTTGGGATACATTTTAGTGAGGCACTAAGGGAGGACATTGAAATCATAGAATCGCTGAAACCGAATTTTCTTGTACACTGCTTAAAATGCACCGGACAGGATCTCAAAAGGCTCTCTGATTTAAAAATTCCCGTTGTTATTACGCCCCGGTCAAACTATTTCTTCTCCCTTAACCCAAACTACAGGAAATTTATTGACGCTGGAATAGATTTGATGCTTGGAACAGACAATGCAATGACTGTTGATCCGGATATGTATGCGGAAATGCAGTTTCTATATCTGACACGACAGATATCCGGAAAGGATCCAGCATCGGCAATTATGCACATGGGATGCGAATCATGGAGGCAGGTTTTCAAGAGGAAGAATAAAAAAACTGATAAATTCCTTTTTGTGAAATCTCAGATGCTCTCGCCATTTGACATAATTATGCATCGAAGCAGATATAATTTTTCAAGGCTAACCATTTGATTAGGATAAAGATCAAGCATCGGGGTTTAGACCTGGAAATAACATCAGCATTATACTTGCACCAGGATCATAAATCTCCTAGAAAATTCGTGAAACAGAAGATTCCTTACATTCCTGTTCTTTGAAATACTCGAAGTCAAAAACGTTTATATTAACAAATTCCTTTCCGGAGGGAGAGGACGATCCTATTGAAAAGGAACATAATAATCGCAATATTGCTAACTACAATGATGCTGCTGGGTGCAGTATTCATTACAGGGAACTCGAATGCTATAACGCCAAAGACAGGCGACGTGAGTGTAAACGTGTACTACCAGCTTGATGGTGTTGAAGTATCCCTAGCGAACTCGTCCTCAGTTCTTAATGTATTCAACTACCAGGGAACCTTAATCCAGACCGTTAATGGTCCAAGCAACACTCTAAATCTAAGCTATGGTAACTATTCCCTAACAGTTGAACCACTTTATGGAAACGTTGCTGGTTTTGGTTATGTTATAGCAAATATGACTACCTATAATCTAACGGTTTCCTCGCCGTCGCAATCTATCGGTATAAAAGTACCAATTCAGCAAACTTTCAACCATAAATTTAATGTCACTAACATAGCATCCGGGAATGTGATTGTTTCCCTTACAGACAGTGAGGATTTCACATATTACACTTTTTCCACTAACGGTTCTACAACCATGGTTCCATTCCCGGACGGTCTCGTTACCGTTGAGGTTTATTATGACTCAGCAACTTTTGTATTTGACGAGAGCGTATCAGGAACATCACCCATTTCAGTAAGTGTAAAGGGCACCTCCCAGAATCACATATTCGGAACGGTGACTTCGTCTACCGGTAGCAAGATATCATCGATCAACCTGATTGTTCTTAACTATGTCAATAAAACATACAACGTGATTAGTTTTAGTTCCAACTCATTTGCTCTATTTGACAGTTCCTGGAATAACCAGTCTGTAATCGTAACATCCCCGGGATATGCACCATACCAGATATCACCTGTCAATGTAGCAGACAATCCTTACAGCATAACCCTGACCCCTGCCACTTCTTCTATATCAACGACATTTTCACTTTCGAGCAATCCTGCATTCATGAATGAATCCATCTCATATAACCTGACAAATTCAACTCCAGTTCCAAATCTGCCAAATGCATCTGTCGGCTCGCTTTACTGGCAGGCAATTCTTGATCATTTTACAACATCTTATTTGTCAAGTTTTCTTCTTTCGCAGTTTACCAATTACACAAATGGGACAATACTGGTTGGATCAAACAATTATCAGCTTATTTCTGTACACCTGGTTGGGTCCATTGTGATGACATCATCGACCTTCAAAGCTACGGTAATGGGCCAGTTCACCAATCCATCTATTTCGAAAACATTGTATAAGCCTCCATTGACGGTCAAAATATATGGACGGGCAGCCACCATGGAACCCGGGAAGCTTAACTACCTGTATTCTTTTGCCTATAACAACACCACAATTGGTCTCGCATCATCGTCAGTATCTGTAACTTCATACGTATCTCCAATAAACATATCTCCGCTCTCTTCAAATGGTTTCTTTACACTGACATTTAACTCCCTGAAACTTCCAACGTTTATCGATTCAGACATAAAATTGTCCTGGAAAAATATCGTTTCCAGTGATTATGTTTTGAATTCTTCTCTGAATAATACCGTGTTTGTGGTACCACAAAACACGAGTGTCGCTCTGAACGTCTCAAATGGCTTCTACAACCCAGTGACAGGTCAGAGCAACTATCAGCAGTCTAATTTTACCTGGAAACTGAATGGAAATCTTGTTGGTTATGGCTATAATGTCAGCTTAAACTTTGGAGATAAGATGACCAACACTGTCAATATAACTGGAATCAGTTCGTCAGGTGAGAAAAACTCCACTTCATTCACTGTATATGCCTACAATGGAACCCCGACTGCAAATTATACGATATCATATAACGGCAAGACACAGTATAATGGAAGCACTGACCAATCATCTGTTAGTGCAATATTAATATCGGTTCCACAGTTGACTACAATTACACTGAGTGCATACAATTCAACACTGAAGATCCCTGGCACAAACTACACCGAATTTCTGACCTATCTCTGGAACTTCACGCAATTTACGTCATCAGCACCTAACGCGACCAACCAGTTCAAGACACCAACGCTTAACGGAACAACAACCCCCGGAAATCTTACAGTAACTGCGGTAACAGGAAAATACACTGAAATTATGTTCAACGTTACCGTGACTGTTACTACACCACCTTCACCTGCAATCGGCCTCTATAACATGACGGGTAAGTCTATAACTAATCCAGTGGCGGGAGATACATTCATTCTATCTGCTAATAAGACAACAGATCCGTATTACTCATTTACGCAGCTGCAGTTCAACTGGACTTTTTCATACCCAAATGGAACAAAGATTGCTGATAACTCCTCGGTTCTTTCTTATGTAACCGGAGGAACTGGTGGTTTCAACAGTTCATGGATAGCCGTTAAGATTAACACACTGAATGACGTGGTAGTCTCATTAAAGGTATCTCACTCGAATATCACCGGGTACCTGAACAAAACGCTGACATTGACAGTTAACACCCCGAGAATAGTTGTCTCCTCAATCTACGTATCAGGAAAGTTATACGACGGGAGCACATCGAAAATATACGTAAATGTCACTAACAAGGGGACAGTCAATGCATCCGGCTTCCAGATATCAATCCTGATAAACGGTGCAACTGTGCAGACAAACACATATTCTAACACCCCATTGAACGTTTCCCAGACAAGGAACGTTTCATTCACATGGAAACCCAATGTTAAGGGCACCGTCACAGTCCAGTTTGAATCGACCAACTCAAGCGAACCTGCGTTTTTCTCGAAGCTAAGTTCCTTTACAACCTCGGTTTCCATAGCTCCACCCACATACACTACGCCCTTGATAATAGTCGGAATAATTGCTGTAATTGTCATAATATTCATTGCCTATTACAGGTTTTCAACCCGTGGTTCTAGAGTGCAAAAAACCGAAGCAAAACCGCGAATACAGATCCCGGAACAGAAAAAACTCGAGAAGAAGAAGTAATAATCCCCTTATATTTTTTCAAGGGGAACCAATTTAATTCAATTTTCATTCATTGTGATAATGGTTCTGTATAGCCTAATTACCTGCGCTATTTTATTCTCGGTGTCTATTGTTCTTAAAGTATCCATTCCACATCATTTTTAAAGAATAATTCCTTATAGCAGAAGTTACAGGATACCTTTCTAACACTTATGAAAAAGAACTGATCAGCATTCAGATAGAGGCAATTCACCGCAAAGAATTACATCTCATCAATCAGGCTGATTCCTAGAATAGAGGATGCATCCTGGATTATTTTTCTGTAGACATTCACGATAAGTATCCTCTTCGGCTCATCATCTCCAGATCCAAGTATCCTGCAGTTGTTGTAAAAATCGTTAAACAGCCTTACCAGTTCCAGGAGATATGAGGCCAATGGGTCAACTCTCAGTGATTCCCTGCATGTGTTCAGACAGTATGGGAATGAATACATCTTAAAAACAAGCGCCTTTTCGTAAGTGTTAAAATCATCGGCTGTCTGGACATTATTAGCAGGAGTGTAGTTTGCAATAATGTTAGTGGTTCTTGCATACGAATACATGATAAAAGGGGCTGAATCACCATCAAAGCTCAGAGCTTCCTCCCATCTGAAGATAAGTTGTTTTTCCGGGTTTATCCTCACTATGTTGAATCTAATTGCAGAAATGGCAACTGCTCTGGAAATTTCCTTAAGTTTGCTCTCATCCAAATCAAGTCTTTTGGCTCTTACGATCTCCAGAGCTTTTTCTGTTGCTCTTTCAACTAGTTCATCCAAAGTAACTACGTTCCCAGATCTTGTTGACATCTTACCGCTTTCAAGCGAGACATAGCTATAGAAAACAAAAGAGAGACTTGACCTTAGCTCGATCTTATCCTCTAAAATTTCCTTCAATCCCTTCACGTAGTCCTTGTGATCTTCTCCTAAAACATCAATCAACCAGTCGTAGTTGAGAGATTTGAAGAGATGATAAGCAAGATCTCTGAGAACATATAGAGAGGTACCGTCAGAACGCCTGATGAAAATTTTCCGCCCTTCCTTTGTTTCAAGGTACTTTGCACCATTATCGTCTTTCAGATATTCCCCTAATTTTTGTATGATATTCTCCATTTCCTCGCTTTTCAGGAATCCGGATTCCCAGACATAATCATCTATCTTTATACCCAGATCAAGTAAGGATTTTCTAATACCATCAAGCATAACAGTACATATTGATTTAACATCTCTTACGATTGAACCATCTCCAGATTCATATTTTTTTATGAGGTTCTCAATTTCCTTTTCCTTGTCTTTGTTTTCTTCTATCTGCTTGTATACTCTCTTGTAACCCTCAAGCAGATTCTGTATAGTCATAACCGGTCTGCCTGACTCCAGATAACCTAAATAAAGACCCAGTACCTGTTTTCCTGTATCATTTACGAGATACTGCGTTGATACCCGGTAACCATATCTTCTTAATAGCCTGGAAAGCGAATCACCTATAACGGAATTTCTTGTTCTGCCAACATGTATTGGCCCGGTTGGATTGGTGCTGGTATGTTCCACGAGAACCCTGTCCGGATCCTGAAAAGTATCAGGATACTGGGCCTTTTCCTTGATCGACGTTTCGATTAAATCCAGTATAAAGGCAGTATTTATCCTAACATTTAGATAGTTTCCTGACAGCTCACAAGTCTCAACAAAATCAAGCCTTTTTATTGCAGAAACAAGAGATTCAGCAATTGATTTGAAGTTTGGATCCCTTGAATACCTGAACAGTTTCAATGTAAAATCTGCACGGCCGGTAGAATCCAGTTCGATTAAATTGTCCGCAAAACCCGGCATATGGCTTCTAACCTCATCTGCTATTTTTAACTTAAGGTCTTCAAATATCAGCACAGACTTAAAGCGCATCCAGATAGATTAGTTTCACGGTATGGCTCCGACATATCCTGCCATTAAAGTGATGCACAATTATGAATGTCATAACTATCTCAAAGATATTGAACTTCTGCTCCAAGCGATTGGATTGTATCGAGAAACTGAGGATAACTCTTGCCTATATTTTCAACATTGTTATGTATGACGGATTTGCCCGATGCTATGCCAGCCACTATTCCTGCCATAATCATTCTATGATCGTCAAAAAATAGTTCACCAGGGGTATCTCCACTGTAACCTTTCCTCATGAACACAGCATCCTTTTCTTCTATGAAATCTGCGCCAAAACTTCTGCAAAGATTCAGGATCCCATTTTTTCTGTCGCTTTCTTTGGTAACAAGTCTTTTTGTGTTAAGAATTCTGACTCCATTTCTGGAGAAAATACCCAAGACTGCCGCAGATGGCGCAAGATCAGGTGTTAAAGAGGCATCGAATGTAAGTTCCGGTAAATCTCGTTTGGAAACTTTTATTCTTTCCTGACCGGGTTCTCTATCAAACAAAGAATTAGAAAAGAATAAGGAATCTGGCTGATCAGATTCATAGCTGAGGCCCCTAATTTCTATGCCTGAATTTGAGCAAAGAAGACCTAAAGTTCCAAGAAAGGTTGCAGAGGAATAGTCCCCATCCGAAACCAGTGAAATTTTGTGGTTGAGGAAATCACCATCAACCCTGTAACAGTTTTGATCTACTATAACATCTGGTCCGAATTCTTTAATTATCCTGATTGTCAGATCAATATAACCTTCTGAGACCTGTTTGTTATATACGGTTACCTTTCTATTGGCTTTCCGCAGGCACTGAAACATAATCAGTGAACTGATAAACTGTGAACTTACTGAACCATCTACTGAAACTGCTCCATCTTTACAGTTAGTTGCATCCACCTGTAAGCTATTATTTGATCGGTGGAATCTTACGCTGTTTTGCTCCAATGCTCTAATGATGGGTTGGACCGGTCTTCTATATAATTTAGGTGACATTTCTATCCTTGTTTTCGCCCCTTTTCCTGCAAGGAGTCCAATCGAAAGTCGCATAGAGGTGCCGGACTCGCCCGCGTTGATTTTTTCTGGCTTTGTGAATTCGCCGCTTATCGTAACATATTCTTTTTGTTCTGAAACATCTAAACCGCACATTCTGGCGATGTTTATTGATATCAGATCGTCAGAGCAGAAGGCAACATTCCTCAGTTCTAATTGTGTCTCTGAGAACGCTGATAGCAATATGGCTCTTTGAGTATAGCTCTTCGATCCAGGGACATTCGCAATACCAGAAATTTCTCCAGGTGAAACCCTAACTTTCACCAGAAATCACTCCACTTTTGCCGGTTTGTTATTGAATCTTGTCTCAATAATCTCATAACCAGTCATTTTAAATTCTTCTCTTGCTCTTAACAGGGTATCTCGTTCATCAAAGATAGAGAAGATAGCAGGACCTTTTCCTGAATATGATGAATACGAGGCACCAAGTGAATACATTTTTCCGCATGGGATGAAATCTGACCGCAAATAGCTGCCAAAAATAAGGCCATTCAGTACCATTGTTTCATATACCCTTCCAGAGTCTAAAAGATCCAACAATCGATTGACAGATCTACCGAGTACTGACATTTTTTCAGAAGTCATTTCATAACTATTCCTGATTGTATTCTTGGGCCAACATATCAGAATATCAATCTCATTTAATTTTGCCATCCTTAAGGTCTTATCTTTATTGTTGTCAGAAACGCAGAGACCTCCGTATATGGAGCACAACGCATCGTCCAGAGCACCAGTGGCAGATGTGTGATTGTATCTTGAGGCTTCCGCAATAATTGCTCCAGGTTCATGGACCGATATATCATTCATTCTGAGATAACATAATACTATTGCAGAGGTCAAAGCACTGCTGCTTTTAAGTCCAACGGCTGGAGGTATTTCAGATTCAATTTTAATAGGATAATCAAAAGGCTTACCGAATCTTAATTCCAGGAATTCTAAAGTTTTCTTCACAGCAGGGGGATTAACTGATTTGTTGTCGCCTTCAACCGATACTCTCATTTCAAGGTCAACTGATGCTGCTGCTCCGATACCAGTCGAAAACGCTGAGATTACAGATAAACCACCATATGTAGTAATCTTCAAATGTGTGCCTCCGCTATACTATAAAAGGCTTCAGATATTAAGGATCTTAGATTCACGCTGATATTTCCGTACAAAATTTTGAACGTTTCGACAGCCTGACCTATGAACATTTCAGATCCATTCACTGTTTTCCAACCTTGCTGCGAGAACATATTAAGAAAATCAGTCACCCCTGGGTTGTATATCAGATCGATAGCAATCCCGCGAACTGATTTCGAACCGGCCAGATCACCCAAATTCAACTGTGAACCAGCGGGAGTGCAGTTGATAATTATATCTGATCCAGTTATTGCTTCCTTATGCGGCACCACCGTAACCTCCAGGTTTTTCAGTTTTTTTCTGGTATCTTCTAACCTTCTTGTTGCTATCTTAATAGATTTAAAATTCATTGCAGATCTAATGGCATGCAGAACACTCCTTGCTGCACCGCCTGAACCTATAATTGTGATATTTTTACCTTCAATAGAAATATTATTTGTCTTCAACAGGCTTAGAAAACCGGCAGGGTCGAGATTGTCGCCGAATATTCCATCTGAAGTATTCGCAACAATATTGACTGATTGGGTTTCGGAAGCTGTATCAGATACGCTGTCGCAATATTTGAGCACGGATGCTTTGTGGGGTGAGGTTACATTTATACCTCTGAAGAAAGGAAAGGCAATACTGAAAAACCTATCCAAGTTTTCGGCAGAAATATCTATTGGTAGATAAACAGAGTCAATCTTCATTCTGGAGAATATGCGATTAAAAACGAACTGCCCGTAAGATGCAGTTACTGGCCTCCCAATAAGTCCTGCAGGCCTATTTTTCATGTCCATTTCTTTAACATCCTGACAACCGATTCAACGCTCACATCGACATTTTCAGATCTTCCAGGAGATGTTATCAATTGCATCCTGATCATTCCGTTGTTTATCTTCTTGTCATTTTTCAAATGCTCTGCAATTCTGTGTATGAATACTTTATCGAGAACAGGTATACTGATCCCGTATCTTGCGATAATGTCATATATATCGCTAGAGACTTCATATGCGTCATGCCCAAGATTTTTTAAAATATCTGATTCAATAATCATACCTCTCAGGATCGCCTGACCGTGGGGTAACCTATAACCGGATGCTGCTTCAATAAGGTGACCTATTGTATGTCCAAAGTTTAGTATCTGACGGATTCCAGAAGTTTCATAAAAATCTGATTTAACAACATTCATTTTCAGGTCTATGCATTTCAATACAAGATTCTCAATATCATGAGCCGATATAAGTTCACCAAAAAATCTATAATTTTTTAGATTATTAAGAATAGACGAGTCAAACAGAAAACCGTATTTTACTATTTCCCCCAACCCTTGTTTCTGCAAATCGTTCCCTGAATTAAGATAATCCAGATCGCATATTATTCTCTCCGGCAGGTAGAAAGTACCCACAAGGTTCTTGACACCGTAAAGATCAATTCCATTCTTACCACCGATCGAGGCATCTACCATAGCTAAAAGGGTAGTTGGGAATCCAGTTAACGCAACCCCTCTTTTATAAGTTGAGCAGGCGAACCCAACAAGATCTGAAACTGTCCCCCCTCCAAAATAGAAGACGTTGCTTCCTCTCTCTATCTGTGAAAGATGCAGCAATTTAAGAATTGCCTGGTAATTTCTGAATGTTTTGTTTATTTCCGAATCATCTATTATTTTAAAATCAATCGATCTTTTTTCAGAAAAAAATTTATTGAAACGCTCTTTATTTGATGAGAATAGCCCCTCTCCTATTAAGGCAAGACCCTTCACCTGTGTTCCTAATTCAGAGAGGTATTGTGCGGTCAGATTTCTGCCAATTACAATTTCAGTTTTTTTAGCGTCCCCTTCAATTGAGTATAATTTCCTCTTCAACTTCTTCTAATCTTAATACTAAATTTAATGTTTTACATAATGTCCCAATGATTCTATATCTTGAAAATCGCTCAACTTGAATAACACAGAATATCCTATGTTATAACATACCTTTTGGTTATAGGAGCAGTGCAGATATAATTGTAGCAATATACATCAGGTATTTTAAAGTGGATCTATTCTCGGGAAAATAGGCAAAATGCCAGCAATCTGGATTAATAAACATAATCAATACAAGATTAATACCACAAAGCGAGACAGCAAACATTACAAATCCGGCTTGAGTACATTAAATTCCTCTTGTAGATTTTAAGATGGTGCGTGCATGATGATTTTGAATCAGTTAACCGAACGACACGATTATTCTGATTCATATACCACACGGGTAGTTTTAAAGGAACCTGAAACTACAAGGGTGTAAAAAACCATAAAAAGTTGAATTGCCAATTAACACTCTAACATGATTGCATCCGAAAGAAGTGCAGGTAGCTATATCTTAGAAATTAACTGAATTATTCAACACAATTATCTGAAATAGGATTTATGGCGAATACCTAAAAATCTTGTCAGGAAAAATTGAAATCAGAACCATAAACGACTTCTCGGAAGATGACGACCCTTCTTTAGTTGAATCCTATCTTTGCTCATGAAAAAAACTACATTTCTTTGAAAACACTGCGTTCCAATAAGTTGATCTGCAGCTTCATTAGACAAAAATTTTCTAATTATAGGAGTCTTTTTCCAAATTCCGTCAACTTATAGAAGTACGGGGAGTTTACCTTACCCAAGCCCCTTCTTGATACTATATCTAACTGTTCCAGGTGTTTGAGTCTCCTCGACATGGAAGAGACAGAAACTTGAAAATGATGCGCAAGCTCTGAGTTAGTTTGATTCTTCTCCGAAATTAAAGAAATAAGCTCAAAATAACGGTTTTTGTAAATTTTTATTTTTTTTAATTTATTCACGTCGGTTTTTACTACCGCTTTTTTTTCCTTATCGAACATTACAAGAGGTGCATCCTTGAAGTAAGCATGAAGGGTTAGAGCTGAAAGTGCAATTCCTGAACCACTCGCGATATTTATCCAGGATGGGAACCCATAATTTTTACAGATCTTTTCGAGCATTAGGTAAACCTCATAAAAATTATTGATGTCATAAATTGGAACAACCTCTATTTTAATGCCAAAATGCCTTGAAAGATCAACCAATTCATCTCCGGGCTTTCTATCCTTGGTAGAAAGAAGAAACACCATCTCTACTTTTGTGTTTTTCTCTAAAATGATCTTTATCAATGGAATTGTTTCGTAATCATAAAGCGAAATGGCATATTTCCAAGACATTTATTCAGAGCATGAATTGATTATTAAACTTTTCTTTTATTTGCACGAAAAAAAGAAATATTATGCATAGATTAATTATATTAATAAAGAGATATCTCATTGACTTTTGGGCATTATGACAATATCGTACACAGCTGCGTTGTGGATAGGTATATTTATTGGAGCCGCAATCGGTGGTTTTGCCGAGTTATGGGGTATTTCAAATTCGGATATACTTCTCAGACTTTCCAAATGGGAAGATAGATTATTCATAAATTGCATAGCCATTGCAATAGGCGTAGGTGCTGTTGCGCTTTATGGCCTGGCAGCGCTAGGTGTTAGTTTCCATTTCGGTGTAAAGCCTATATATGTTATCGGCGTTGCGCTAGGAGCTGTTATTTTTGGCTCCGGCATAGCTTTGTCTGGTTATGTCCCAGGAACAGAGTGGATGGCATTGGGCGAAGGACGAAGAGAAGCGGTATATGCTGTAGCTGGTGGTCTTCTTGGCGCGGCAGCATGGACTATTCTGTATCAAACACCCGCTGGTCAGTGGCTTGTGAATACTGACAATTACGGCGAACTTTATCTTGGAGGCAAAGTAGGTACGAATTTATTTGATGGTTTTCTGATTTCTATAGCATGGCTTGCACTGATGTTAATGGTAGCTTATTTTCTTCCAAGATACAAAGGTGGCAAAAGCTGTGTTTACATTGGTACCCACTCGGACTATAAAATGCCACCTCCTGAACTAGCCATGCACAAAGAAGCAACTGAGACGTTAATAGAAGGTAGTTCAATGCCGATTGGTCCCAGGGATAAGCTCGCTCGCAATGCTAATGAGCATTGGGCCCCAAATAACGATCTTAAGTGGATGCTGACATTTGTGGGAGCTTTTATTGGACTAATCGTTGTACTTGAAATGTTCTTACATCAAATATTTGGCGAATCGACAACATATAGCTGGATGGTTGGATATCTATGGCTGCCTTCATACAACTACAGCAAACTTGTATTTGCCACTGTGGGGTGGGAACCATTCACCGATATAGGTACGCTTCTTGGAGCTTTTCTTGTCTCAATATTTGTTTCCAGAAGGTTTCAAGCTTTCAATTACTGGGTACCGAGAACATGGAAGAAAAGGTTCGGACCGAATGAGCTGAAGAGAGCCATAGGTGTTTTTTCAGGTTCTTTCCTTGTACTATTTGGGGCAAGAATGGCAGACGGTTGTGCCTCCGGTCACATTCTAAGTGGAGACCTTCAAATGGCGGCAAGCAGCATTGAATTTTTTGTTGTAGTAGCGATCAGTCTTCTGATAGTTGGCAGGATATTATATGGTAAATCAAAGGGGGTAAATTAAATGAATAACAACAACAGAGAAGAGAGAAAAAGTGAGAAGGGAGTTAAAGGGTTTATAATTGCAATGACAGCTTTGCTGGTTATAGTGGCAGCATTCACAGTAGGCTCTTATAATGGCTATGATCCTACTCCGTCTTCGGTTTCAGCAACGGCATTTGTTTTAATAGTGATGCTTCTACTCACCACAGTTTGGTATAGAACAAAGTACCCTGGATACTCAAACGATGGAACAGAGGAATGATACAAACTTTATTTGTAATTTGAAATATAGTAATGAAGTAATGGGATGAATGTAAATGGCGAAAATTCTGGTAATGTTGGTTACGGGAAAGGAAAACATAAACACTGAAATGGTGGCATTCAGTTTTGCCTTCAATGCAGTGAAGAATGCCAAGTCAAACCTTGAATTTCTATTTCTGGGAAGGGGAGTGCAAGCTGCGAATAAAAACCAAAAAAGTTCTCCGCAGTTTTTAGAACAGATCAATATTCTCAGATCCGAAGGAATACCTTTGAAGATTTGCAAGGTGAGCATGGCAGGAGAAGGGCTTACAGAAAATGATATATTTTCTGGATTGGAATCAGTTTATGGTGGAGTCGAAGTTGATTCCAGGATTCAGGAAGGATATTCCGTAATAACATTCTAGGTCAGATCTTTACGCTAACTGAAATACAAATCATTCTGTCAATAATTTCCGGCATATTAGTTGGTTTTTCATTAGGACTGATTGGCGGAGGAGGTTCAATACTCGCTATACCGTTATTGATCTATTTTGTCGGGTTCGATCATCCACATATAGTCATTGGAACGACTGCGCTGGCAGTTGGTATAAACGCTTACCTGAATCTAATTCCACACACGCTGAAGAAACACGTCAACTATAAGATTGGTATTGAATTCACTTTGCCCGGAATCGTCGGTGTTCTGGCAGGTTCTGAACTGGGGCTTCTTACCCCCGGAAACGATCTTTTATTCTTCTTCAGTTTTTTAATGATAGGTATAGCTATTTACATGTTAAACCGAAAGTGCATTGATATATCGCAGGTTGAGAGGAAGGTATCTGAATCATCAAGGTCATTGGCAATATTGATCTTGGCCGGCCTAACCGTAGGCTTCGCTTCGGGTTATTTTGGTATAGGTGGGGGATTTCTCATAGTTCCAGGACTGCTATTCGGAGGCGGGCTGAATATATTGCAAGCTGTGGGAACATCTCTCATGGCTGTTGGAACTTTCGGCGTTATAACGGCTGCCAGATATGCCATAAGTGGTGATTTGAACTTAATAATTTCAGCACTTTTCATAGTAGGAGGGATATTTGGCGGGTGGTTTGGTGCAAGACTTGCTGGCAAAGTACCGAAAAGAAGACTAACTCAGATATTTGCAATAATCGTCATTATAGTTGCGCTGTACATCATGTATCAGAACTATACTGTGATTCTACACCTTTGATGGTCGTGGTCTACTGCCTTTAATATATTCGTTCTAAAGCGATTTTATGCGTTCTTGCATATATAAACTAGCTGCGTCCTGCTGTTAGACAGAAACAGGTAAAAGCGTGATTGACAATTGGCTACTTCAATAAGATGGATCTAGCATAGGCCACTTCTAATATTGTTCCAAACGACATCTTTGTTATAACCGAAATAGAAGTAAGGAAGAACTTCAAATTAATGTGAAAAATTTTAAAGTTCTGGCATGTAGCTATGAATCGCCTTGTTGCACCACAATTCAATAACTTTCATAAATTAGCTCTTAAGTCGGTACTTTTGATTCGATGTAACCATTTTCACATGGTAAGTGTCTATATGTTTTTGAGGGTGCCAGAGAGAGTATTGAGATCACTATTTCCTGCGTTTAAAAAGTGCCTTGATCGACTGCATCCAGGATGGTTCGTCTATAGAACAGAGCTAGTAATGGATGGCACCAAAAGGACCTTTAATGTATTCTTGCATCTAACAACGAATTTAACCTTGTATTCAACAACGATCTCTTTTTCAATACTTAGCGACATTTCTCTATTTTTTAATATGGTTTTTTCTATCTCTATTTGGAAAATTCAATTTTCCCACATACTCCATTATCCAGCTCACTAATTTTTCATAGGACTGCAAACCTTTCTCTGCAATTTTTACCAGCCCATCTTCATTTACAACTAGATCCCTTTCGGACATCCAGTCTAAATAGTTAATCAATCGATCATATGCCAGCCCTGTCTTGACGGAAAGATTTGAACGATTTGAGGCTCCGTCCTCGGCAAGGCTGTAAAGGATCCTTGCGACTAGGTATAGATCAGGCTTGAACAGCTGATTCCTGGAATCTTTCAGCAAACCACCTCAGCTGTTTTATTGTGTATTTCATGTCATTGATTTCATTCAATGAATTCGTAATTTCCCTGTGCCTTACGACAAATGCTAAAATTATTGATAATATAACCGTGATTAACTGATAAAAGTAGAAGATGTTCAGACCAATTGCAAGTAGCCGAACGAGCAGCGCAAGAATTATTGGAAAAAACAATGAGAGAATGAGGTAAATCATAAAAGCATAAACAAGAATAACAGTACCTGTGTAAAATGAAAAACTGTTCTTTCCTCTTGAGATATTTCTCAAAAGAGAATCCCAGTCCTGGCTTACGATAAACTTGACAAGACTCTTAATATCACCATGTTCAAAAGGCACAACTTTATTTATTTCAAGTTCTTTTTTTATCACTTTGCTTTTCCGGTAAACAAAAGCGTATAGGACAATGCCTGTTGCCAGTTCTAGTATATTGAACACATCCAAGTAATTTCCGGCAGATAACCTGAACACACCAAAATTAGTGACTAAGTTATCGAAGTCATAATTTAAAATTAGCAATAATGCTAATAGCAAAATTGCGCTGATGGCCAGTATCAGTGCAATTATCTCACCCGCAACTTCCCACAGATGATTATATCTTTTTGTTTTCTCTATTAAAAATTTCAGGGATTCAGCAGCACTAATTGCTCTGTCTGTTGAGTCAGTCATCTGCCGACCACCTGATAGTATAAGGAGAAAACGTTCTTAACATATATTACAAGTATTTCGCGCCCACCGTCATTGAATAACCCAGTTTTCAGATGAGGATACTGACTTTTCGATAGTAATTTTATGATGAAGGGATTGAAAAAAGAGAGGTTTTTAATGAAACTGAAAGTAAAATTTAACTGGGGCAGTTTTGATAAGTCAGAGGTTGAGTTGAACAACAAATCAATATATGGATTTATCACTGTTCCATTGAAACCCACTTTGTTAATTGTGAGGTAAGATGAATTTTCAGGTACCTCAATTGAGAGATTATAAATTCCGTTTCCGGATAGATGCATCGCAGATTTTGAATCGAAACCAGGCAGCTTGGCTATAACGATATAATTAGTTTCATTCAATTGCTCATTTGGAACAAATTCATAATTAGAGGAGGAATGATAAAAGGATACCAAAGTTAATTCCAATGCAATGATTATTATTAGAACAATAACAAACACCTTAAATTGCTTTAGATTAATCTTCTCACCTGATTACAATATTCTCTCGAAAGTAATTAAATGAACTCACTCAGGGTGAGGGAACTGATGTGTGTTTATTATGTCATAATATGAGAAAGTGCACAGAATCGCGTTCAACGGGATTTTCCAAAAACCAACCTTATTTTTACTCACGGCAAACATATTAGTCAGTCACAATCCCAATCATGTTCAAATGGGATAACCGATGGGTCATGGCAGTTTATTGGAAGTTCATGGAAGAAAGATGTCAAGAGAAAGTTTTCTGTTTGTATAACATCTCAGGTTGACGGGTAGACATGCAAGAAAAAAATAAATTCTATTCTACCGTGCAGGCCACATTATTTATTGACAGACAGGATAAATTGGATCCCATATCTGAACAATGCTATGAAATATTTTTACAACAAAATTATGATGATGTTTCTATAGAAGATTCTTGAATTCCTTTAGCTAAAAACACAACGGTTCCATTGCCAATTCATTTCATTGGGTTCATTCAACGATCGTGTGCTTCCTTGTTCATGAAGAAAAATACTAAAATGATTGACAGTATGCCCACTGGCAATTGACTGAAATTAATATCCGGTAATTCTTTTAAGCTTAATAGCTCTATCGTCCCAAGGATTAAATGTTCAGCGACACCATAGATTTAAAAGGGTGTACAAAAGATGGTTTTGTTTTAATAAGAAATCATGGCCTGATTGCGAGCAACAGAACTGCTGCACTTGTTGGCGCAAATGGTGATATCGACTGGGCCTGCCTTCCAAAGTTTGATTCTGATCCCATTCTTGCAGGAATATTGGATTCAGAGAAGGGCGGTCATTTTATTATTACACCAAATGATACATCTGACCTCAGAGTATACCAGAATTACAGGGAAATGACCAATATATTGGTCACTGAATTCATAAAGGGAAATAAAACTATTTTGAGGCTAACAGACTTCATCCCAGTTTCTGAATTCACAACAATCAATTTTCCGGAGATACACAGATATGTCGAGGCACCGGAGTCAGATATCCAGGTTTCTGTAACTTTCAATCCAATTTTTGATTATGGGAATAACAGGCCCACCATCGAAAAATCGCTTTCAGGGTATGTTTTCAATGGGGGAAATTATTCGGTGGCACTGGCGTGTGACGTTCCTCTCGCAATAATGTCTGGTGGTGTTCACGGCGTCTTCACTCTTAAGAAACACTCTTCAAGATGGTTCGTTCTCCTGAATGGTGTTAAGCATACCTTAAGAATTACAGATTATAGATCATATGAAAGACTTGAGGAAACCACAAATTACTGGAAAAACTGGAGTTCACAGTGCACATATCATGGCATTTACAGCCAGCATGTCCTAAGATCAGCACTCGCCCTTAAAGGGTTATTCTACGAACCGTCCGGGCTTATGGTGGCAGCCCCTACAACCAGCCTGCCGGAATGTATAGGAGGCGAGAGAAACTGGGACTACAGGTATGCCTGGATAAGGGATACTGCTTACGTTGTTGAAGCACTTTCCATGATTGGTCTGAAGAAGGAGGCAACTAAATTTCTCTATGATATGATGGAGAACATTTCAAAGGATAACGACAAACTGAGGACAATTTATACTATTGATGGTTCCTCCTCTCTTAATGAACGCACGGTTGATTTTGACGGGTACATGCATTCGAGACCCGTCCGCGTCGGGAATAAAGCTTCAAGACAGCTTCAGATTGATGAATACGGTTCGATAATCAATTCAATCTATCACCTTTCAAGAATCGGAGGGACGGTGAATTCCTACATGTGGAATTTCGTCATAGATTTTCTTAAGAAACTTGAGTCTCTGTGGAAGGAACCTGATTCCAGTATCTGGGAATTTAGAACAGAGAGAAAGCATTACGTTTATTCGAAGCTCCTATGCTGGGCGGCTTTTGACAGGGCAATACAGATGGGAAAGATCCTGAAGATGTCTGCTCCATACGAGGCATGGAAAGCAATAGCCGGCCAGATAAAACAGACAATTCTGGATAATGGAACTGATCCAACACATTCATACCTGACACAATCTTTCGGGTCTGATCAGATTGACGCAGCTCTTCTGAGGGCTCCTCTTCTTGGCATTCTTCCTGCTTCGGATCCTCTTATAACAGGAACAGTTGCAAAGATAGAGAAAGACCTCATGCATGATGGATATATTTTCAGAAGATACCTCAATGACGATGGCTTGAAGGGAGAGGACAATGCGTTTTTGATGCTCTCTTTCTGGTATGTTGAAGATCTGATTGAAATGGGTAAATTGAAGAGAGCGAGAGAGGTTTTTGAAAGCCTTCTTCAGAGGTCCAACCACCTCAACCTTTTTTCGGAGGAAATAGATTTCAGCACTGGTGACCTTATCGGTAATTTTCCTCAGGCCTTATCTCATATAGGCGTGATAAGGTGCGCAAGTAAACTGACAGATTCCTTTAAACAGAATCTGAGGGTATCTGAAAGCAGGTATAATTACTGATCAATCGAAATCTCTCTGTCTATTTGAAATTGGTCTTTCTCTGTTGCGTATCCTGAACGCTGACGCAAGTAGAATCAGGCCTGAAGGAAGAAATGCAAGGCCAAAAACGATTGTGTATATTACTATATAACTGATCCTTTCAATTGAAAGTGACACATTCGAGGATTCATTTGAATTGTTGATTACAACAAGCGAAATATTTCCTGACGACCCTGAGACGTATTCCCTCGTTACCGATCCAGACCCGGTTAAATTGGCATATCCAGTCCGGAGACTATGCGACTGTAAAATATACGATGTAAAGTTTGCTGATGACTGATTCGAGGATACAGTGTAAAAGATCAGGTCTCCGACCTGAATCGACGCATTATACTTCATGCTAATTGATCCATTTGCTGCAATGCTTTCTGTTCTATGCATCGCATTGTTCGTGGTCAATATGACACCTGAAACTGCAAAGAGAACTATTGAAACAACTATCAGTATGTATGCGATCCTTGCAATCTTTCTGTAGTCTCTCAGCAATCCTGTGCCCCTTCATGGCATAATAGCCAGCATTAGTTAATTATTTCTGAATTTTAACCTCCAAATGATCTGATTCAGATATATCAACGATTGACGATCTCAAAAGACCCTCAATAATTTTCCTATTTTTCTCGATGAGTTTCTTTTTTCCTGATACAGATATTTCCCTTCCAGTCGATTTCCCGGTCTTCGCTGACTCCGATCTCGCAATTGAAACAACCCCAATGACGTAATCAATCTCATTGGATACCTCATCCTCCTGGATGTCATCATCAGGCCACGACTGTCTGTGAACAGAAGCGTTTTCGCTGAAGACAGAATTGAACACCTCCTCTGTTGTGAACGCAAGATATGGAGCATAGAGAAGCAATATCGACCGGAAAGATTTCTTCAATGTTTTTAGCGTTTTTCCTTTCTCATTCTCAGTTAATTCAGGGTCACGTAACCTCACCTTACACATTTCAAGATATGAGTCACAGAAAGTATTCCAGAAAAAGTCGTCTATCTCTATCCTGGCTCTTGAGATATTATATGAATCAAGTAGTTTTGTCACGGTCTTTTCAAGACCGGTCAGCTTGCTCATTATCCATTTGTCCGCTCCATCTAATGCATCTGAATCAGTCTCCCGAGACTCTCCGGAAAGCATCTGGACAAGGTTCGCTGCGTTCAGTAATTTTATTACCACCCTCCGCCCGCGCAGAAAATCCTTTTCGTCTATCCTAATGTCTTCACCGTTCCCTGCAACTGAAGTCCAGTGCCTTACAGCATCAACGCCATACCTATTTATGAAATCCTCAGGCGAATACTGTACTCCCTTGCTCTTGCTCATCTTGGCTCCCGGGGCAATCATCACGTTTCCACTGATGCTTATATCATTCCATGGAACCTGATCATCATGTAAAAGAGATCTGACAATTGTTGTGAAAGCCCACGTTGTTATTATGTCATGACCCTGGAATCTAACGTCCATTTTTTTGATTTTACTTCTCAAACCATAAGGCTCAGTGGCAAGCCTTGGTGACAAAGAGGAAGTTGCCCATGTATCCATTACATCTGTGTCTGGGACGAATGAATCAGAATTACATTTTTTGCATTTTTTATTACATTTCTGGAATCTTGGATCCACCGGCAATTCCTTCAGATCTGCAAAAACCGGCTCTCCACAATTACTGCAGTACCATACAGGAAATGGTATTCCATAAATGCGCTGTCTGGATATACACCAGTCAGATTTCAATCCAGTAACCCAGTTGTTATACCTGACCTTCATATGATCAGGAAACCAATTTATCCTGCTCCCCTGCTCCAGGAGTTTTTCCTTTAAATCCATATACCTGACGTACCACTGTGTGAGTATACTTATCTCAAGAGGAGAATCGCATCTTTCGTGGACATTTATCGTCTGTTTTTTTCTCTCAGATTTCAGTATAAGTCCCTGATCTCGTAAGGAGGAAACAACATCTTTCCGTGATTCCCATGATACGGATCCCTTCTTGATGAAATTATCACCCAGCATCCTGCCGCTTCCATCAACAACCATGCGGGTGGGTAAGGAGTACTTTCTCCAGAGCTCTGCATCATTCTGATCCCCAAATGTGCATACCATTTCGGCACCAGTTCCCTTTTCTGGGTCAACCAGTGGATCTGAAAGTACCTTTACAGTATATCCATATAATGGTACCCTGACAGTCTTACCTATCATTTTTTTATACCTTTCATCATCCGGGTTTACAAAAACAGCTACACAGGCACCAAGGAGCTCCGGTCTTGTGGTTGCTATATCTATACTTTCCCCATCCAGCCCTTCAAAACGCAGGAAATAGAAATCAGTCTCTCTCTGCATATCCTTCATATCTATCTGTGAGATTGCAGTCCTGCAGGTGGGGCAAACCACAACGGGTCCCTTCTCTCTATAGGCCCTCTTCTTTTCCACAAGATCAAGAAACATTGACTGTGAAATTCTCCTGCTTTCAGCTGAATATGTCCTGTATGGGTTTTTTAGATTCGCGCTTATGCCAAGTTGACTGAAAATAGAAATTATTTTTTTACCCCCCTCTTCGCCCGCTTTAATGCATGCGGCGATAAAGTCCTCCTTTGGCATATCTGATCCTCTTCTTCCAAGCATTTTCTCCGCAAGTTTTTCCGTGGGGAGGCCATTCTCGTCCAGCCCCATAGGATAGAAGACATTGAATCCCCTCATTCTTCTGTACCTTGCTATTATGTCCTGATGAACATAGGAGAACGAATGGCCCATGTGTAGTTCTCCAGAGACAGTCGGAGGCGGTGTGTCTATTGAAAATATCTTGTCTTTTCCATCATCTGTGAACGCATAGGTATCATTCCTATCCCAGAATGATCTCCATTTATTCTCAATTGACGATAGGTCTGTTTCCATGATGCGCCATCACCAACAACATAAAAAATTGAACTGTTTAATCCTGCCTTTTAATCAGGATAGCATCCTTAAAATTTCTGGAATCTTAGTTTCATCCAATCCTCCGGATTTCTCTCTCCACCAGTCACCAATGCCCATGTTATCTCCCTTTCTCCTTGGAATGACATGGAGGTGAATATGAAAAACCGTCTGGTCCGCGCTCTCGTGACTTGCCATGAAAAGGTTTGTGCCGTCTGCAAATCCGTTTCTGATCATATTTTTTGCTATTTTTCCAGCAATTCCCGTCATGTGACCCAATGTAATTTCATCAGCATCCTCCAGATATGCAACGTGTTTTTTTGGAATTACGAGAGAATGTCCTTCGGAAATAGGGTTGATATCAAGTATTGCTAATGTGACCTGATCCTCAAAGATCTTCTTTGAAGGAATCTCCCCTGCTATGATTTTACAAAAAATACAATTCCTTTCCATGAATCTTCCAAAAGTCATATTGAAATTGCTTATTAAGTATGACCCCTAGATCCAGGGAAAAAAACACAATAATGATCGAAGCATCAGGTCTCAGAAACACAAATGGTTCACAGTAAAGAAAAAGTCAAATTGGTACTTGAGTCCGCACAGGATCCTGCCAGTGTTTCAATATCGGCCTTTCTGCAGGAAAAACTATCTTTTAGCCCAACAGATAATCCTGGCCTTTTGAGAGCTGGAGAAATATATCTTCTGAAAACCGATAAAAAGCATCTTTACTTTGATAACATAGATGAAGAGATATCCAAACTTGACCTGAATATCGAGACTCTTATCTTTCTATCGAAACACAGTTCACAGGCCAAGATAAATTCACTTACGGTCCATCCCACCGGAAATTTTTCTGAGGCCTCACTCGGTGGGACACCCGGTCAGCTATCTTTTGCCGATCCTGGAAACATGTCTTCCGCCCTGCGGATCATGAAGCAACTTCCAGTTAATGATTTCAGTGTAACCTTCGAGGCTACCCATCATGGCCCTTTGACCATGACACCCTCGTTTTTCATCGAGATCGGAACGGAGCCAAAGGATTGGGAAAACAGGGATGCGCTGAACACAGTAACACAGGCAGTAATAAAATGCAGAGACAATGGAGAAGGCGGTTTCATAGGTATAGGTGGAGGCCATTATTCGCCGAAGATTACCGATTATGTCCTGCAAAACAGGATAAATGTTGGTCATATTATTCCAAAACATAATCATGAGAACCTGAATCCCTCCATACTAAAACAGGCGGCAGAGAGGACCAGATCCTTCAGGGGCATAGTAATGGATAAGAAGGGCACGAGGGGGCCTGTCAGGGAAATAGTCAAAAAATTTGCTGATGAAATCAGTTGCGAATTAATTGTTATATAACTATTTATAAAATCATAAATATATTTACAATTGAAATTTTATTTTACTGCTGAAACACGGTATTTAAACGACAACTTAGTTCAGATATAAACGGTAAATTCTTATACTATGTTGATCTTACCAATTCCAAGGATAAAACCTGGGAATAAATAAATGGAAGAGAGCGCAGAAGAGGAGCCTCCTGGCGAAACACCTTTTTTCCGAGCACGCCGGATGGAGCGGGCTCTCCACTTCAAAAGACTTTTTATAAAATTTGAAGGCAGTGGAGTAACCGGTACCCAGAAGGACCGAATTTCAAAATACCATGTAATGCGTGCGAGAGAACTTGGCTATGACACGATCTCACTTGGATCTTGCGGAAATTATGGTGCTTCAATATCATATTTTGCACATAAATATGGAATGAAGTCAGTAATAGGCATGCCTTCTTTCTACTCTGGTGATCGTATACCCGAAATCAGGGCTTATGGCGGTCAGATAATGGAAGTGCCAGTCAAGTACGAAGAGGCAGTAGAGATAATGAGGCAGAAATCAGTTGAGGAAAACTGGTACGATTCAAATCCTGGCGGAAAAAACTCTGAACTTGATTTTCATGGCTATTCTGCAATTGCAAATGAAATCCTTGATCAGCTTGGCAGGGTCCCGGAATTTCTCGCAGTCCCAGTTGGTAACGGAACCACACTTTCCGGTATTTATAAAGGCTTCAAGACATTGAAAGAAGCCGGATTGACGGAATCAGTGCCGAGACTTATTGCTGCATCCACGGATAACGGCAATCCCATAGTAAAGGCCTGGACAAAGAGAAAAAGGGTAGTCTCGAATCTTGAGCAGTCAGCTATACATGAAACGTCAATCAACGAGCCCCTGGTTTCATACATTTCATATGATGGGCAGACCGCCTTGGATTCAATATATGAAAGCAACGGTTTTGCATTTGAAATATCTGACATGGAGATGCTGAGATATTCCAATATACTGAAGGAAGCAGAGGGAGTAAGCGCGCTTCCCGCCTCGAGCTCAGCTATAGTTGCTTCTAATTTAGTTGCCATAAATCTCAACAGAAAGATAGACTGTGTCGTTGTTCTGACTGGAAGAGGAAAATAGTGGAAGATGCTGCTGTACTTGCGGAATCTGTCTTCGGAACTACATATGGAAAGACAGCCAACGGTCTTGTAAGGTACTCAAAACGATTCCGGATAAAGTCTGTTATTGACAGTACCCAGGCTGGCAAAGATGCTGGATCTGTTCTGTTTAACAGGATTGCAAATATACCCATTGTATCATCTGTAAAGGAAAGCATTGCAATAGGTGCAAAAACATTGATCGTCGGTATTGCAACTGATGGTGGAGTATTGCCTGAAAAATATAGGCCTTTCATAATCCAGGCCCTTAATAACAGTCTTGATATCGTAAGCGGTCTCCACGAATTCATCAGCGATGACCCTGAATTTTCAAAACTTGCATCCAGTACCGGCTCTAAAATAACGGATGTGAGAAAGATGTTTCGCGACAGAAAGGACCTGTTCACCGGCAGGATACTGGATGTCACATCCAAAAAGATTGCAGTACTTGGCACAGATAGCGCAGTCGGGAAGCGGACTACAGCGGTATTCCTGTCTGATACCATGGAAAGGCGGGGGATAAATTCTGTCATGATTGGAACCGGCCAAACATCATGGATGCAGGGTTTCAAGTATACAATAGTACTGGATGCAATTGTCAATGATTTTGTATCTGGAGCTCTTGAAACAGTTGCACTTCAGGCATGGGACGAATTGCACCCTGAATTCATGTACCTCGAAGGCCAGGGTTCTGTTATCCACCCGGCTTATCCGGGCAGTTACGAGATAATAGGTGCGCTTCACCCCGATGCAATAATACTTCAGCATGCACCAAAGCGTTTATTTTACGACGGATTTGACCGGTTCAGGATCCCACCTCTCGAGAAATACATCAAGATTCTTGAACTGATGTCAGATAAAAAGGTGATTGCGATTTCTGTCAACAAGGAAAATATGACTTCTCTGGAGCTTCAATCATACATTGAGGATACACAGAAAAAATTTGGAATACCTGTTTTTGATCCTCTCGGGAACCTGTCCGAAATTGCCGGATATGTGAAGGATACTGTCAATGGTCCGTGACGATCAGAACTATCTGGACAGGATAGTTGTATTCGATAAAATTCGGATATCTAAGCCGGTTATCGCCGACAGAAGGATATCATCTATCATTCGTATTTTTCATGGAAAATCAGAAGAAAGTTTTAAGCTCATCTTTTCTTATAGAGAGAAGGTTGCAATGGACCAAAACATGGCCGGTC
>JAKBLT010000066.1:0-5382 GCA_021831925.1 Thermoplasmata archaeon | reverse complement strand
ACCTTATATCTCCTTACAAATACAGGAATGATGGAATTACCTCCGGCAATCGAATATATCAAGAGCAGAAGAGATAATGAGACCGAATCTACCCAGTATTTCAGAATATTGAAGCACCATTCAAAATTTTATTTACTATTTGTGTTTCTGTCTCCGTTTTACTTCCTGTTCTCTGCTGGATTACTTGCTAAAAGTTTCGTCTTCGCATTTGCATCTGTCGCAGTTTACTGGCTAATCCTTTTGGTCCTTTATTATGCAAGATTTACTGTTGAAAGGAAATACAGGAAATTAAACATCGGATATCTGGAATCGTTTGGAAAGCTTCCAGTATTTTACTCCTACTTCAAGTTCGGTATATTTACCATGATTCTTTTTGGTTCATTAATGATCACAATAGATTTTACCCTGAACTCGTTTGATGAAGTCATACTTATGCAATTATTTCTTGTGATATTATGGTTCCTGATGTTCTATAATTTGTGGGTGAGAAATTCCATAAGGCATGCTCAACCGATAGATACCAATGAACTTCTTGCAAAATTGGATTCCATAACGTCCTCGGAGAATATGCCAGGTGTAGTTCCAATGCTGGTTCCCGTAGGAGAATCCAAGGTTGCGAATGCCTACTGTGCAGGTGTTTTAAAAAACACGATATACATAACAGATTATCTGTACAACAATCTGAACGCTGAAGAGTCTGCCTGCATCCTCGCCCATGAGATAGGTCATATGAAGCATAAGGATAATCGGCTTTTATTCTTTTTATCCCTGATACCATTCATATTTGTTGAGTATCCTATCATTATGGTGATGTTAAATGTCAACGGGCTAATAAAATCACCTTTCTACAAGTTTTATTTTCCACTTCTCTTCGCCATTTCTGTCTTGGTTTTCTTTCTTATACCAGTCATCATGAAAATGATCGGAAGAATCCGGGAATTCAGGGCCGACAAGTTTGCTTCAAAATACTGTGATGCTAATCATCTTGCCATAGCGCTGATAAAGGGAAGCGACTTAAACATGACACCGATAAATTTGCAGGTTGGCTCTCATCCTTCAGTCAGGCAGAGGATCAACAAGATATTATCTATCTAGATAAAGCATGAGATTTCAAATGAACAGTGAATCTTTTAGTTTGACACCTAAGAATATGTAAGAACAGGCACTGTCAAGAATTATGAGTACTTTTATATCCCCTCCAGAAGATTTCTTGCAAGCCTCACTTGCAATCACAGTATCATCCCATCACATTGTGAAACCACTAATGAAAAATGGATATCAAGGAAATCCTTTACAAGATCAAAACAAAGATAAAGACTAGAAAATATTGAATCCAAGGATGATTTCTAAAGACGCCGCATTCTGAGCATGCCTTGTAAGCATAACATTTATTCATGGGATAGCCATGTTACTGCATGAGTAGCCTTCTTGATGAAGCGCTGAAGGAAAAATACAGGACAAATGCAATTAATGATCCACTTGCATTTGCAAAGGATGCAGTTGACTGGAGTGTATTTCCTCCCCTGCATGGATCTGTATCATAACGATACAGACAAGGGATGAGGCCCACATATTCCCATAATAACAATGGTGAAGGTACTCTTCCTGCAGAGCATGTTCAACATGGTGGATGAACAGACAGAAACACTCATACGTGACGGGGTATAATTAATGAATTTCCTTGATTATCCCGATCTCCTGCGGGACGCAAAGACCATATGATTCTTCCGGGAAAGATTATCGAAGACATGAATGGATCGTATCATATGGAATGAATTAAAGAGACAGCTTGAACTGAAAAGAATGAAGGTGAAAAAGGGATCTGCACAGGATGCAACATTCATAACATCAGATCCCGGACATGTGAAGCATGATGATCCGAGAGAGGAAGGAAAGACAAGAAGATCAAAGGATGGTTCATTCACAAAAAAGAATAATAAAACATTCTTCGGTTACAAGGGTCACACAATTGTTGATGATGACGATCGCGTTCCATTCATCCGATCATACGCGGTAACAATAGCAAAGGATCATGACACAAGGATTGACCTTTCAAAGCATGGAATCACTGTGTACCGGGACAAGGGATATTTTGGCAGTGATCCCAAGGGAATTGATGGCACAATCGACAGATCTGTGAGAGGTCATAATCTGTCCATCGAATCTGTGAGGAGAAATTTAAGAATTTCAAGAAAGAGATAACTGGTGGGATATCCGTATGCTGTCATGAAAAGAATGTTTCACTTTTCACATGTCATGGTCACCTTTGTGAGAAGAGTAAGGGTGAAATTCATGTTTTAATGCTTCGGATACAATGTTCATGCCATTAAAATTCCGCATGGATAGCGTAAGCTATGTACATTTACTTTTAAAATACAGGTGAATGCAGAAAATAAAAGTGAAAATATCACCCGGGTTACGGTTTTGCTTTATTGTGTCAAGTATAGGAAGAATTCCCTGGAACTCAAGTACCTTATTCGAAATCCTCAATTAATCATGATTTGTTCATCTATTTATCTATAAAATATATAACATGATGTGAGACTTCTTCGAGAAAGATTGTATTATTATGTTGTCTGCTTTCAATTTCTGACAATGTGGAAATTGGGGATTATTAAGAATTGTATTGATTCAGACTTTTGGTCTGTTTTCTGTTTTAAGGATTAGACTTTCGATCAGATTCTTTGCATCCTGAGCATCCTTTAAGTTCAAGTATTTAAGTTGGCGGCCTAAAACTCTCAACTTTTTTCCACCCGATTTGACCTTTAATTTTTTCCGGGCAATTTCATTGTTTTCCGGTTCATCTGTAAGAGCCTCTTCAATAATTGGAATAGATTCCTTTCGCTCCTTTCTGGACTTGCGGGCAAATAATTTCGTTTGAATTGTGGCATTTGCCAAGCCAAATTTTATTAAATTCTTCTGAGTAATAAGGACACCTGAAATCTCGTTGATTGGTGTCGCATAATCGACTAACTTGCCTCTTCTAAAAACAAAAACAATCACACTGTTTTGTGTAATCAAGTATCTAGCAGCAAATAATCCCCAGAGGTATTTCTTGAGTCTAAAGTAAGTAAGTGGCAATGTTGCAAGATAAATAATCAAAATTATAATCACGCCAAGAACAAATGGATCTGATAAACCAGTAAATTCATCGCTTAATAAAGGAAGAGCTATTGATATTGGAGTTGAAATAGCGGCAGTTATAATACCCTGTTTCAAAAGGTGACTGTAAATTATAGGATTTGGCCTGTATTCTGCAATTATTTGATCATTTTTCTTTATTTTATGATAGGAAGAGTTCGATTGTATTTCTGTTTCGATATCAATCTTCTTAGTTTTAGAAGATTTAACAGCATCTGGGAGTACAAAGCCACAGGTTGAGCACAGTGAACTGGTTGCATCATTTTCTGCACCGCAGTTCGTGCAAACCTTATACCTCATATCAATGGAAATTGACATAAAATAATTGAATGTTTTTATTCAGAAGCATATGTCTTTGAGACGTCTTTACGAGTCGTAAGAGATTTCCATGGGTAACCAGAAAAACGCCAAATATTACTTGTTATGACTGACCTGTCATGAAGACTCAATGATTGGTAAGATCTTGCTATTAGAAAGATTGCATCGGTTTGTTGACACTGCCCATCAATGTCGTCCCTAATTATACTATTTTTCCTGTCATACTGTTTAATGTACTCGTAAATAGCGCAACAGAAAATATCACAGATTTATTCTTAATTCTATTTCTGCTTCCGGTCATAAATATCCAGGTCTCAGTTAATCTGATGAAGGTCAGACTTAGAAATATTTATAGAAAGGTGATGGTTTTTCTGAAGATATTTCCAGGAAACGCTACCCCAGCATTGGATGAGGTTTTTTCTTTTCTTTCATTATTTATTAGCGTTAATTTTATCTATGTATATGTGGGAATTATTTTGTTCCCAGTTTGTGCACTTTCCTTCAGCGCCCTTCCTAAATTCTTTAAAATAACGAATAACGAAAACCCAGTCTCCAAAGGTTCAACTTCAATATTATACATTAATAAATGATATGTTGAGAAATGTATCCCCCAAACTTTACTTTAGATTTGCCATGATGACAGAACCCAGAAATTCAACAAAATCATCTGAGTCATTCATCAACTTTACCCTCGTATATTTTACCCCCTTTTCAGAAAGAAATTTTGAAAAATCAAGATCCAGATCATATAATACTTCAAGATGCTCGTAACAAAAACCAATAGGTGCTACAAGGGCAGATTTCATCCCTGTTTCCTCCGTTACAACTTTCTGGATCGCTGGTTCCAGCCACGAACTTCCATATTTACTTCTGCTCTGGAATCCTGTAATGGTCTTTATTGACTGGAACGAGTTTGCAATTTTCCTGCTGAATTCATAAAAAGCATCTCTGTATACTGTCTCGGGGCTTCTACCGGTCGGCAGACTGTGTGCAGTAAGAATCAGCCGGTCATAATCCGCCTTTTGTAGCATTTCTCTGATCAGTGAAATCCATATATTGAGATATCCATCATACTGATAAATTCCATTTATTGAATGTCTTCGTCCTTTGTACCCATTCTTTTCGAGCTCTGCTGAAAATGGCAAGGAGTATGAATTGTACACCCCATCGGAAGGGAATGGAAATAATGGTAGTTCTACTACATCAGAATAGCGTTCTTCTGCTATTCTGTCGGCGATAAGCTCCAGTTTGGGGTGCCAGTGCTTGAATGCCAGGAATGTGTCAACTCCCCTATCTGATAGTTTATGAGTAAGTTTCTTTGTCAGGGATTCCAGAATATGGTTCGAAGGTGATTTGTTACCAAAAAGCGTGTACTTTTTTAGATTATCTGCTCTTGCATCTGGAGGGACAGGCATTTTCCCAAAAATATCCTGTAAATAGGCATCGATATCATTTATGTTTTCAGGGCTTCCATAAGCCATTATTACAGCTGCTTTATTGTTTTCCATAATTTTGCACCATTTTTACTATTTCTTTTAAGCATTCAACATTTGAGTTTGGAAGAACCCCATGACCTAGGTTAAAGACAAATCTGTCGATCAATTTTGCATCGTCTAGAATTCTTCTTGTTTCTGATAACGCAATTTCTGGTTTTAACGTCGTATACACAGGATCGAGGTTTCCTTGCATTCCCTTTTCGAATTTGCATGTCGAATGAATATCGGATAAAAGTGATTTGGAATCCATGGAGAGAAAATCAAAATCAGTCTTTGAAAGCAGATTAGCGTATGATCCAGTCTTCGTTGAAAAATATACATTAAAAGCATATTTTGATATTTCAGAGGAGAGTGGTTGAAGGTATTTATTTAAATACAGATCAAAAAGACCGTACGGAAGAGACCCAGCCCAGCTGTCAAAAATCTG
>JAKBLT010000065.1:0-5387 GCA_021831925.1 Thermoplasmata archaeon | reverse complement strand
ATCTCCTTGGGCTCGCTCACTGAGACAACCTTTCCAAGAACGTTTACACGTCTCGAAGAAGGTGTCAAGTCTTTAATTTTGGTAGTTCCTTCCATTCGATTACTTCCTTTTTGTCTAAAAAGACAAATCGATATCTGAATGACGTATTTAAACTGTTATAAATTGTAAATAAGCAGAATCAGGCTTTTTCCAATATGACTTCACTCTGAGTGGAATTTAATTTTCTAAGGATAATTGGTTTTGTATATCACATCTGCGAAAGAAATTCCTTCTTAATTTCTTTAAGCACGGATTCTTCATTCATGATCTTAAGGCAAGCATTAGCTGATGCAATTATTCCGTTAATCAGGTTCTTACCAGCACGGTCTGGATTTGCTGCTATCCTGAATTCATCAGAATGACCTGGTGTTCCGGGTTCGGTTATCTTTATGTCAATGTGCCCTGTGGGAACAACCCTGCTTACATTCCCCTCGTCTGTGCTCCCCGATGGAATTTCATCTGGGGGAACCATTCTTGATTTAATGCCCACCTCGTTCAAGGCATCCAATATTATTTCATTGATTGATTTGATATTTTTATAAGAGAGATACAGCGGGGAAGTTGCCTGAATTTCAACCTGAGCGCCAAATGCATCTGCAGATGCTTTTGCAATTCTCTTCATTCTTTTCACCATGGTTTCAATAAAAACATGTGATTTAGATCTTAGGTCAACTTCTATCGATGCTATATCTGGTACAACGTTAGTTGCTGTTCCGCCCTCCCTGAATACCATCCCTATAACTGGAAATTTATCTACCTTTATAGAATCCCTCATCAGGTTTATATTGACGTATGCAGAGACTGCTGCATCGAGGGCATTAATACCACTTTCAGGGGAGTTTGCAGCATGAGTTGACCGGCCGTGAAATTTTAAAAGGTAGGAAATATCACAGAATGATGTCGAGCCAGCAGCCCATTCGTCCGAAGGATGCATGCCAATGACGAAGTCCACATCAGAAAAAACACCATTATCAGAAAATGTAACCTTGCTTCCTGAATATTCACCAATACCTTCTTCGGAAGGGGTTCCAAAAACTACTATCTTACCATTCTTAAGGTGCCTTGAAAGCAGGAGTGCAGTCCCAAACGCCCACGCTGAAATAAGATTGTGCCCGCAGGAGTGTCCATTTGGAAGTGCATCATACTCTGCCAGCAAACCGACTGTGGGTTTTCCTGATCCAAAGGTTGCTCTGAAAGCCGTTTTCATGGACTGGAATGGCATATCTATCTTGAACCCATGATCTGAAAGCTTCTCTGCAAGAAGGTAAGACGATTTCTCCTCTTTGCTGCCAATTTCTGCAAAATCATATATTGATCTTGCCACCTCCAATATCTCCTTCTTTTCCTCCTTGCTGATCTTATCGATAAACATTTCAAATGGTCATTGATAATTTAATGAAAAACTTGCTCTTTTAATTCTATATATTCACACTTAAAGGATCTGACAGGCCATAATTCGAGCTACAAGTAATACGATCAGACCTCATGATCAGAGATTTCAATGATTTTTCTTCTTGATCTGTGCCCTTTGAGTATCTTTACACTCTTATAATTTACTTTATAGAACTTTGATAACTGTTTTATGATGTCAATATTAGCTCGATTTTCAATCATTTCCTCGTTGGTGTAAACTGTCAGAATACCATCTGACAATTCTATTGGCTGGTTTCCTTTCCTTATCCTGACCGTTATGATCATAATTGATCTTTATTCCTTCCCTCCATCATTTTAGTGAACAAGAACACACATCAGTTTCTAATTCACGCGTTTCCATATGCATCTAAAAGGTAACATCTTTAAACAATGAGGCTAACCTTTTATTTTTTGGGTTTATTAATATATTCTGCTCTATTTCAAGCGCCAGCCTAAATATCAGGTTAGAATCTTTTGCATTATCCTCATCCGAAATAGCGAATGTCGCAATACCCTCCTTGACCAGTAGAATTGCGTGTAGATCGCTTGTTGCCTTTATCATGATATATCTCGTTTTCTTACCTGCAATTGATTGTATATAAGGAATCATTCTTTCGAATAACTTTTCTGACCTGCATGATACGTAAACCTCATTCAAATCTGGTAATGCTCTCCTGGATACAATTCCGTATTTTTTTGTATGATTGAGTTTCCTGAGGAAGTATCCCTCGCCATATGCTGGATTATTTTTTTGAATTTTTTCTTCCAGTATAAGCATGTCCATGTTGTTGATCAATGATTCATTGCCCGATTCAATGATTTCAGGGTTTAGAAAAACATGCGGAAATTTTCCCTTTTCAAGAATTGCGTGGATGCCCCTTGAAAATGAACCGTAGATGAAAACAACATTCCCTTCGAGATCAATATTGTATGTATAATTGGAAATCACGTTCTCTTTCCCATTTGGAGGCTTCATTACAGCAAGGGAGTTGGCATTGGTCAGTCTCGCAACCCAACCGGATTCGCCGCCAATCATTGCACTATAGTCGGGATTGCCATTAAAATTAATAGATGGAAAAAGCCTGGTCGCATTCCTGTGCTCTTTTTGGTTTGCGATGTACCCATGGGTCTCAGATATTTTACGTGGATCAGTATTTGCCCATGTGAACTTCCGGATCAATTCTGGTAAAATAAGCGCCCGGAGGATCATGATGGAGGAAACTGGAAACCCCGGCAATCCAAATAAAGGTTTACCATCTATTTCAGCAAACAGGAAAGGCATTCCCGGTCGAACGTTGACACCATGAAAATGTACTGTTCCATGAAGTATTTTGATGGATTCTTCAAGATAGTCCTCTTCACCTACAGAAGTACCCGCGGAAATTAACAATATGTCGTTTTCAGAAATTGCAGACTTGATCCTCTGTGTAAGATCATCAGGGTTGTCCTTAACAATACCCATATAATTAGAATTGCACAATCCAGTGCTATCAAGAATTGCACTTATAACCGGGCCATTTGAATCATAAATCATGTACTTTGTTTTATTACGTCCTGGATAAACAAGCTCGTTTCCGGTTGAAATTATTGCAGCTTCTATCTTTCTTCGCACCTTCAGGTAAGAAATACCGAGTGCCGAAAGGGGCGCTATCATGTCTGGCGAAATCCTTCTATAAGAAGAAAGCAGGAATTCACCCTGGACAAGATCTGACCCTACCATAGAGATATTACCAAGATGAACCGGTGCAGAAGAAATTACAATGTAATCATCGTCATTAACGCAGTCTTCCAGCATAACTACTGAATCACAGCCGTCAGGGATAGGTGCTCCAGTGGCAATTTTGAAACATTCATCATCATTAAGAAGGCGCAGTGGTTTCTCCCCGATTCTCTGGAATCCTGCGACCTTTATCTTGCATTTTCCATTCCTGAATCTATCCCTTAAACTCACAGAATTTAGAGCAAATCCATCAACCTTGGACCTGCTGAATTCTGGCAGGTTACGTTTGCTGAACAACGGCTCAATTAAGACCCGCCCAATGGAATCCTGAAGACTTACCTCCTCACTCCTTTCGGGTATATTGAATTTTTCCCGGATAATTTCCGCTGCATCATCGAATTCAATAAGATCACTGAAACCTTTCATACAGATTATCTCCTGAGTTCGTGCATAATGTGTGCAATCTCTGGTATAATGAGCTTTTTCATGCCGAGAGAAACGGCATCTTTTGACCCTGGGAGGCAAAATACTGCATTTCTGTTGACTATAAAGGCCGATGCACGAGAGAGCATCGAAGCGGATTGCATTTCCTGCATAGAAAGAACCTGGAACTGAATCGCAAATCCTGTTAGTTCCTTTTCCGATATGGATCTGACAGCTTCTATCGTAACATCGTATTTTGTGATTCCTGTGCCACCATTTACAATTATTATGTCGCATGAACAGGACATATCCCTGATCTTTGCTGAAATACCATGGAAATCATCCTTGACCACATCGTAATCCTTTACGTTGTAACCCGACTCCTTTAGGAGCGAGACGATAATCTTTCCGCTATCGTCTTCCTCTTTCGAACGCGTGCTGCTGCAGGTAAGTACACCAAAAATAGGTACAATACCGACTGAATTATGTGTGTGTGGCATTTTTCACCTTTCTTATCACACGAATATCAGTTATCTTTGTATCTGGATAATTTCCTGTTTCGTCCTTTTCGATATATTTTGTCATGTCCCAGATCGTGAGTAGAGCGGCCGAAACACATGCAAGCGTCTCCATTTCTACTCCAGTCAAGTATGATGCCCTTACAGAACATTTTGCCTCTATGCCGTCTTTATGGATGGCAAATGAGACATCGACTTTCTGGAGTGGTATTGGATGGCAGAATGGTATTATATCCGGTGTGTGCTTGGCGGCCATCACGCCTGAAACTTTTGCTGTCGCCAGAACATCCCCCTTCTTTACAGTGTTGTCAGCTATGGCCTTCAATGATTCTTCCGAGAGGTGAATGAATCCGGAAGCGAGAGCTTCCCTTGCTACCTCTTTTTTATCTGATATGTCTATCATATTATCAGCCTTAAGCGATTAAGGGCAAGTTAATTATTGTATTTGTATATATTCTGCTATGATGGCATCAATTGTATCTGGGCCTATTGTCATCGATGACATATTAAAAAAACTTAATCCCGGAAATACAGGAGCCATAGTCACATTTATTGGCACGGTCAGGGAGAAGAGTGGCGATATCACTGTTACAGCGCTGGAATATGAAGCATATATTGAGATGGCCGAATCTACGATGCAGAATATACTTGCAGGCAGCATAAAGAAATTTGCTCTTATCGATGCTGTTGCAGTTCACCGCATCGGCAGGCTCGGTATCGGTGAGGCATCAATCGCAATAGCTGTGAGTGCACAGCACAGGAAAGAGGGGTTTGATGGATGCTCAGAGATACTGAACAGGATCAAGGCAGAGGCCCCCATCTGGAAGAAGGACATAATAGATGAAAAAATAACGAGATGGCATGACTGAACTCAACCACCGCTCACTGCTGGAAATATCGCTACCACATCAGTATCCCTGACAGGATCATTTAAATTCGCGTACTTTTCATTTAATGCAATCAGCAGATTTTTCTCCTCTGCCAGAATAGGATACTTTTCCTTAACTCGTTCAAGAACGCCAGAAACAGTCTGGTCGTTGCTCAAATGAAAAATATCCTCGTCCGTTCTAGTTAGCTCTCTCAGTCTCGCAAAGTACCTGACTTTCAATATTATCCTCTCTGGTCCAGTAAGGTTTCCTCTTCAGGGTTGCAGTCATGAATGCGTTTTCTATCTCCTCATCCGTGGTCTCTTTCCCGCTCCTGAAAACAGGCGTGAGATCACCGGTTGTCATCAGGCAGGGCTTTAACTCACCAAGGGAGGTCACACGCATCCT
>JAKBLT010000064.1:2944-5478 GCA_021831925.1 Thermoplasmata archaeon | reverse complement strand
CTGTTATTTATGAATTCTTTAAGCGCAGAATCAAGCATTTCCTGACTCTCCTGGACAACAGACTGTTTCGTAATCTCCTTTTTCGTGATGCGATCCATGTCCTCCTCCAGTTTAGCCGTCATCTCTGGTTTTGATATTGGTGACTTGACTGTATTCACAGCCTTGATGAAACCAATTCCCAGGTAAGTAGGCCTGACCGGGTTTCCCTGTATAAAGCCACGATCCTGCAACTTCTGGATTATATCATGGCGGGTGCTCTTTGTGCCAAGGCGGAGATCCTCCATTACCTTGAGAAGGCTCGCCATGTCGTACCTTGGTGGAGGTTTAGTATGGTCCTCTTCAATCTCCCATTTTACAGCCTTTACTTTCTCCCCCTCTTTAAGATCTGGATGGTACGATTCATTAACTTTCCTGTACGGATATAGATCCAGCCATCCCGGATCTGTTATCTTGGAACCTTCAGTGTTGAAATCGTATCCCTCTATCGTTATCACTGCTTTCCTGACCTCTCTTTCACCCTCCCTGTACAGGGTTGCCAGGAACCTTCTGACAATCAGCTCATATATTTTCTGGAAATCCCCCTTTAACTCGCCTGTCTTGGGAGAACTGACAGGATATATGGGTGGATGATCAGTTGCCTCAGTTCTGCCCCTTGATGGCCGTATGGATTCCTGTGCCATGACCTTTTCCACTTCATTCCTGAACTCACCCTTCTGTAATTTTTTTAGAACGCCTGTGAGACTTATACTACGCTGATAAACGGTATTATCTGTTCGGGGGTAGCTTATGTATCCACGCATGTAAAGATTCTCAGCAATAGACATTGCCCTTGCAGGGTTAACACCGATCCTGCTTGCCTCTCTGAGAAATTCTGTTGTATTGAATGGTGGCGGCTTGTATATCCTAACTTTTTCCATGGAAAAGCTCTTAGTCAGACCATCCTTTCCATTGACTGCATCAAAAACTTTCTGGGCATCAGCCTTATCAAATATCCTCTCTTCCTTATACACTCCTTTAAAGTTCCCTTTCTTGGAGAAAGTCGCCGTTATTCTCCAGAAATTTTCCTCCTTGAAGTTCTGTATTTCCTCCTCGCGACCAACAATTATTGCAAGAGTTGGGGTCTGTACCCGGCCTACGGAAAGGAAATCCTTTCCGAGCCTCTTTGTGGAAACTGAAAAGAATCTTGTTAAAACCGCACCCCAAATCAGGTCAATCTCCTCTCTCGCAGCAGCAGAATCAGCCAGGTCAAAATCCACGCTTATCGGGTTTTCAAACGCAGAAAGGATCTCCTCCCTGGTCAAGGCACTGAACTTTGCCCTCTTGACCTCGAATTTCCCTTTCTCACGATCAAAACCTGCGAGTTCAAGTGCTTCAGTACCGATCAGCTCCCCCTCCCTGTCATAGTCGGTTGCAATAATAAATTCAGAACCAGGCTGTCCGAAACCAGCCAGTGTTTTCCCTGCAGTTTTATTCTTAATGTTTTTTTCTATTTTTGAGTAAATCAGTTTGTGGAGATCAACATTGCTCCAGTCATTCATCTCCTTTGGGAAATCAAGCTCCACTATATGACCGCTAAGAGAAATAAGAGCATATTCTCTTCCATCCCTGCTGAATTCTATGTAACTCGTTCCATTAGCCTTTTTGGATTTCTGAGTACCTTCAGAGAGGAAATATGCAATTCTGCGTCCCGCATCTGCCTTCTCAGCAATGATAACAGTCAGTGCCACGTGAAACCAACCCTTTGTAATGCAATCAAAGTATAATTCATTGATCCGCTCCGATCATGTTCCAGGACTATTTAATTTTCCATTCATTATTCCTGTAAAGAGCACAAAAGATTACTTATTAAGTTTGATATGCATTATTGTGGCACATGCCAGTAGAAAAATATGGCGACGTCTGCTTTGAGGAATGCGAAGGCGTATATCCGCCTTCGGAAGACACATTTCTTCTCATGGAGACTGTAAAACCTTCTGGAAAGGTATTGGAACTGGGTTCCGGATCAGGAATCCTTGCGATTTACTGCGCAAAGGGAGGATTCGATACTGAGGCCTCAGACACATCTGATTCCGCAATTGAATGTATCAGAAAAAATGCTGCTCTTAATAAAATAAGTTTAAGAATAACCAAATCGGATCTGTTCCAGAATATCAACGGAATTTACGATACAATCATTTTTAATCCACCTTATCTGCCGACACAGGACAACCTGCCCGGATCTGAACAGTGGGATGGTGGACCCGATGGCTTTGCGGTTATTCGAAGATTTCTTGGCGGATTGAAAAGTCATCTTTCTGAAAGAGGATCTGCTTTCACAATCCTGTCTGACCTCACTGACATTAAATCAATCATTTCTGAATTCAATGATCTTGCCTTTAAGCCAATAAAAGAGGCAAGGTTTGATTTCGAATCGATCTGGTCTTATATGATCACACAAGGGAGATAATTTTGCCCACAATTGAAGATAAGATTAAGGACATCCAGGCTGAGCTGAAAAAGACCCAGTACAACAAGGCAACAGAGCACCACATCGG
>JAKBLT010000064.1:0-2844 GCA_021831925.1 Thermoplasmata archaeon | reverse complement strand
CATGTATTCGTATCAGCATCGACAGGAACTGGCGTTGAGGATCTGAAAGTTGGAATATATGATTCTCTGAACCTTCTCCGGATTTATATGCGAGAAAAATCTGGCGAGACAGATTATGAGAGGCCTCTTATACTCAGAAGAGGTGCAAAGGTCAGGGATGTATGCAGGCACATCAGCAGGGAGATGCTTTCATCGTTCAGGTATGCGATTGTGCTGAATAGCAGGAGGAAGACCGCTGAGATGAGAGTGGGCCTGGACTACAAAATGGAAGACGAAGATATAGTAACAATTATATCCAGATAAGTCGGCGAAACGAGAAAGGGGAAACAACCGGAGACAGGATGTCCTGCATGGAAAACATCGCGTCCGAGGTTAGCAAGATATGGGCAAAGCACGACTTGACCATTCTGGATGCGAAGACCCTGATGCGATACCTCCTTTCGGCTGTTTTCACTGAGGCATATGACTCAGATGTTGACATTCTGGACTACATCGAGAACTACATTAAGCCAGCTGTCTTTGAATATGTCAGAAGAATAAGGAACTCAAGGAAATTCAAAGGCATAGAGCTTCAGACGATAACTGACATACTCTCCTCGCTAAAGCATCGGAGGTTCTAAGGTCGTTATCGCTCATAACGTTGCCTCTTTGGGGATATCAGTGTTCCCCTTGCACGCATCCCTGTCTACGTGCAATCGATCCATGCCTTCCTCAAATACTGGACGCAACGCTATGTTGAACGAGGCGTTGGCATCGGCATGATCAACGTGCCCACACTGGCACTTAAAACTCTTGCCTGAACGGTTGCCTATATGTCCACAAATTGAACACTCCCTTGAAGTGTGGTATGGATCAACATATACAACGGGTATTCCAAGTAGTCTGGCCTTGTATTCTATCATCCGCTGAAGCTGATAGAATGACCAGCTATTCAGGGAATACCTGAAATTCCTGCCCGATTTTGCATCCCTTATGCCCTTGAGATATTCGAGCTTGATTCCCATTCCTTTATGCTTTGCTTCCTGCACTATCTTCTTCGAAACCTTGTGATTGATATCCTTTTCTATCCTGCTCTCTCTTCTCTTTGTCCTTTTCATCTTCCTGTATTTACCATTCTTCTGGAGGATCTTCCGCATGTTTTTATACTTCTTATGCACATGTTCAGCCTGTTTCCCAAGCTTCAGGATTTTTCCTGTTACAGGGTTGCCCACTACGGCAATATGACTCGTTGTATTCCGATCAACGCCAAGATACGTTTCCGGTTCTATGATTGCATTCTCTGGAACCGTTATGGAAATGTACACAAAATTCCTGTCAAACTCGATCTGGTTGATCTTCTCGAAATCATTCCTGAAAAGATAATTTACCTCAAACCTGAGGGAGGGTATGGATATTGTCCTGTCTTCATGATTGAACCTGATCCCTTGTGCCGGTATGGTTAGCTTTACGCTTTTGGCTTTCCTGGCATTCCGGTTTCTTGAATACTTCCTGAGAATCTGGTTGGATATCACGGATTTCAAGCCAAATTGTTTGACATCCTTCGATGAGATGGTTCTGTGATCTATGGCATACTGTGCTATCTGTCCTGCCTTTCCAAGTTCAATGGAGAAATCCCTTTCATGCCTAATCTTATAGGTTAATATCATACGTTCTTCTGATCCTCTATGTATTTCTTGACGACCTCAAGAGTTACAGCGCCAACAGAGGAAATGAATCTGGAATGTGTCCATAGCGTGGGGAGTCTTTTCTTCAGTACGGGAAATTCATTTCTAAGAACAAATGAACTGTATCCCTTTATCCGGTTGACCACATGATATACGCCAAGTCTGGGATTAACATCTATGAGAAGATGCACATGGTCTGGCATTACCTCCATTTCAAGTATTTTGTACTGATATTCACCCTCCTTCTCAAAAATCAGTTCTTTAAGCCTGGTGTCCACACCGTCCGTTAAAACTTTCCTTCTATATTTTGGGCAGAATATCACATGATACTGGCAACTGTATACCAAATGCGGTTCATGATGATACTCCTTCTGTTTATTAGTTATCTCCATATATTTAATAAGATATATGGTTATTGCATATATACTCCTCTATCGCAATTCATCTCCTCTCTAAAGATCGGAGCTTTCTTGCTCAAAAGATTGTAAAGCCAGCAGGAACAGAATGCAGAGAATGCCGTGAGGAAGGCACTCAAACAGTCCAGCTTCGAATGTGTCTAGTTTGCGGGCATTTAGGCTGCTGCGATTCTTCAGAGGGAATGCATGCGACCAGGCACTTTCAGAAAACCGGACATGCAGTAATGACCGCACACCCTGACAGAAAGTGGAAATGGTGCTACGTAGATAAGAAATATCTCTAATTTTTTTAGATATTATTCTTGGGCAACAACCTGATACATCAGAAATAGTGTTAAGAACTTTATTTCTGCTTTCCCTGGTCTCAATCTTTATGCCGGATTAACCTGATAAGCAACCTGCGTATTTACTGCCATGAATATCCAAAAAGCTATGTCATTAACGCTTTACTTTGGCATATTTGCAATGATTTCCGCAGCGATATGGATATCGACAGCAATTGCCATAAACTCTTCGTTCGATTTCTACACAGGTGCTCTCAGCCAGCTTGGTTCACCTGGAGCGAATGATCCTTGGGTTTACAACATTGGGTTGATGTTCACATCTGTTCTATTGTTTGTTTTTGCATGTTCGCTCCTACTTCATTCAAAGAATCGAATCGAGTCCAGCGGTAGTTCATTTCTCATGATATCGTCTCTCTTTCTGGCTCTTATCGGGATATACCATGGCGGTACATATCCACATGATTTTGTATCGGTGTGGTT
>JAKBLT010000063.1:0-5655 GCA_021831925.1 Thermoplasmata archaeon | reverse complement strand
ACTATGTCATCGTCGTCAAGATCGACAAGCTTGACACCGCTTGTGACCCGTGATATCTCCCTGATATCCTTGACTGCAATCCTTATAGATTTTTCACCCCTGGTCAATATTAGAACCTCATCGTCCTCCCTAACAGAAATAGCTGATACAAGCTTGCCAGTTCTCCTGTTTTCCCTGAATATGAAAACGCCTGAGGTTCCGCGGTTGTGAATAGGAAACTCGCTTGACCTGGTCCTTTTGCCAATACCCTTCTCTGAAACGCTCATGATATAATCGTGGTCGGATACGGCGAATGCCGTCAGGACAGATCTGCCCCTCGGCAAGCGCATCGACCTGACCCCTCTCGCCTGTCTACCCATAGATCTTACATGGATGGGGTCGAATGTGGCAATCTTTGCATCCTCAGAAACGACTGCAATCCTCTCCCCTTCATGTATGACCTCAATCGCTACAACGGTGTCGCCTTCTTCCAGAGTGACGATCCTTATTCCTGTACTTCTGATGTTCTGCAGCTGATCGGAATCAATCTTCTTGATGTAGCCTGCCTTTGTTGCAATGAATATATGTGAACCTTCTGAGAATGACGGAATCATTATCTGCCTGACTGTCTCTTTGTCCTGCAGCTTCAGGAAAGACTGAACTGAAATTCCATTACTTGTTCTGGCCCTCTTTTCAATTTCGTATACTTTCCCTGCAAACACCCTGCCAAGATCAGTGAAATACAGTATGTCATCATGTGAATTTCCAGACACCGCTGACCTGATCACATCCTCCTTCCAGGTGGATGTAATGATGCCTTTTCCTCCCCTTCTCTGTGCCCTGTATTCCTCAAGCGGCACCCTTTTCACAATACCCTTCTCAGTCAATATGATAACACAGTCCTCCTTCGGAATCAGTTCCTCCATAGATCTTCGCGTTATCTCTCCCTCTATAACCTTCGATCTCCTGTCATCACCATATTTCGAAACCAGCTCATCCATTTCTGTAACAAGTATCTTTCTTCTTTCTTTCTCGTCTGAAACGATTTTCAGAAGGTCCTCTATCTTTTTTCTAATGTTATCAAGATCTTCCTTTATCTTTGATATTTCCTGACCGGTAAGCCGCTGCAGCCTCATGTCAAGGATTGCATCTGCCTGGATTTCAGAAAGGCTCATTTCTGTAATAAGCATGGATCTTGCGTCCTTAGGTTCCCTGCTTGATCTTATTATTTGTATTACACGATCAAGGTTTGAAACGGCAGTAAAGAGACCCTGCAGGATGTGCTCCCTTTCCCTGCTCTTTTTCAAATCAAACTCAGATCTTTTCAGTATGATGTTCAATCTGTGTTCGATGAATATTTCAATAAGCTGCTTGATATTGACAGTTTTTGGCTGGTTGTCCACAAGAACCAGGTTGATTATGCTCACGGTTTTCTCAAGTTCTGTCATCTCATACAGCTGATTCAGTATGAGATTCTTTGAAGATTCATCCCTGAGCTTCAGGACCACCCTTATCCCATCCCTGTCACTTTCGTCCCTGATATCCACTATTCCATGTATGAGATCGTTCTTCACTTTCTCAGCAAGATTTTCTATGTACCTTGCCTTGTTCATCTCATACGGGATGCTTGTTATTACGATTCTCTTCTCCTCGGAGAGGTCAACTTCCCCCCTTACCTTGACCTTTCCCCTTCCGGTGAGATAGGCGCTCAGCATGCCTTCATCCCTGTAGACGAGACCTCCACCAGGAAAATCAGGGCCCTTGACAATCTCCATTATCTTACCAAGCGATATTCCGGGATCAGCCACTGTTGCCTTTACCGCCTCGCATATCTCTGTTAAATTATGAGGAACCAGGCTTGTTGCCATCCCAACTGCTATTCCCGATGAACCGTTTATCAGAAGCTGCGGTATCTTCGATGGGAAATATTCAGGTTCCTGAAGGGAACCATCAAAATTCAGCTTGAATGGAACAGTCTCGCGATCAAGATCCTGTATCATGTCCTCAGCGATCGAGAGCAACCTTGCTTCAGTATACCTCATCGCTGCAGGGGAATCTCCGTCTATCGAACCAAAGTTACCCTGCCCGTCAATCAGCGGGTATCTCAAGGAGAAGGGCTGTGCCATTCTAGCTAGTGCATCATAAATGGCCATGTCACCATGCGGATGGTACTTACCCATCGTTTCTCCGACTATTCTTGCAGATTTCTTGTACGGCTTGTCATGAGTGAAACCGAGTTCACCCATGGCATATATTATCTTCCTCTGGACCGGCTTCAGTCCATCACGGGCATCAGGAATGGCCCTGCTAACAATCACGCTCATCGCGTATTCCAGGTATGAAACCCTTATCTCATCTTCAATGCTTTTTGAATGTATCATAAAATCACGCATCTATATTTTCGACGGTCTTTGCATTCTCCTCTATAAATTTCTTCCTGGGCTCAACCTTTTCACCCATAAGTATTGAAAGCAGGCGCTCTGCATATGCGGCATCCTCAATCGTGACCTGCAGAAGTTTCCTTGTTTCAGGGTTCATCGTTGTTTCCCAGAGCTGGGAAGGGTTCATCTCTCCAAGACCCTTAAATCGCTGAACCACCGAATTTGCGCCCATTTTGCGAATAACCTCATCAACCTCTTTTTCGGAGTAAACGTATTCGATCTTCGATCCCTTCTGGACTCTGTAAAGAGGTGGCTGCGCAATGTAGAGATTCCCATTCTGTATTATCTCCTTTGCGAACCTGTAGAAGAATGTCAGAAGCAGGGTCCTGATATGCGCACCATCAACATCGGCATCCGTCATTATTATAATCTTACCATACCTTAGCTTAGAAAGATCCAGGCTGTCCTTGATGTTTGTGCCCATGACGGTTATAAGATTCCTTATCTCCTCGTTCGCGAGTGTTTTGATATCAGCCGCCTTTTCTACGTTGAGTATTTTTCCCCTCAATGGAAGGATTGCCTGATAATCCCTTGTCCTTGCCTGCTTTGCGGAACCGCCTGCGGATTCGCCTTCCACAATGTAAAGTTCCGCCTTTGCGGGATCGGAAGAGGAGCAGTCCGCCAGCTTACCTGGTAAATTCCCGCTCTCAAGTGCGGATTTCCTTCTTACGAGCTCCTTTGCGTTCCTCGAAGCCTCCCTGGCAGCTGCGGCCATTATCACTCTTCGTACTATATTTTGCGCAATATTCGGGAAACTTTCAAAATACGATTTGAGATATTTCTCAGTCGAGCTCTGGACTATCCCCCTTACAGTGCTGTTCCCGAGCTTGGATTTAGTCTGGCCCTCAAACTGTGGCGCGATTACCTTCACATGCAGTACAGCGACAAGTCCTTCCCGGACGTCATCGGAAACGATTGATTCAACACCCTTAACAAGATCATGGTTCTTTGCATAATCCTGCACGGCCCTGGAGAGTCCTGCCCTGAACCCTGTCACGTGGGTTCCACCCTCGACTGTGCTTATATTGTTTACATAGGACTGCATTATCTCGGATGTGCTGTTATTGTAAAGAAATGCGAATTCAACAACTGTATCCTCAGTTTCCTCAAGATTGTAGATTGGCTCCTTAAGGATAGACTGGTGCCCCTCGCCCAGATAATCGACAAACTGCGATAATCCGCCTTCAAAGTGCATGACCTCGCTTGCATTAATCCTCTCGTCCTTTATTGAGATGGCAACCTGCGGATTCAGGAACGCAAGTTCCTTAATTCGCTCATGGATTACCTGGTAAGAGAAGTTAAGATCCTCAAAAATTTCAGGATCAGGATAGAATTTTATTATCAGTCCATGATCCTGCGCCAGTTTTGGCTCGATGGAATCTATTTCTGGTTCACCTGTATTTCCCCAATTTTCTTTTTCAACGAATTTTAGGCCACCGCTGGGGACGCCTTTCTCGAACTTCTCGTAATAGATACCTTCAGGTCTCTTCACAACTGCGATCAGGAGCCTGCTGAGTGCATTTACTACATGCACACCGACGCCATGAAGGCCTCCAGTTATCTTGTAGACCTTCTTGTCAAACTTTGCACCGCTGTGCAGTTCTGTCAGAACAATTTCAAGAGCTGGCCTGTTATACTTTGGATGTTTGTCGACCGGAATCCCCCTGCCATCATCCTCGATCTCAATGGACCCGTCTTTACTGATGAGAATGGATATATTCTTACAGAATCCGGCCACTGACTCATCAATGCTGTTATCGATGACCTCGTAGACAGTATGATGCAGCCCCCTGGTATCGGTCGAACCGATATACATGCCAGGGACTTTTCTTACCGCCTTCAATCCTTCAAGTATCTGTATCTGGGATGCATCGTAACTTTCCATCTTTATACCGGGGTATATGTCAAAAAAGGTTAAAATATGTTGTATTTTGTAGATTAAGCCTGTTGCTTCCTGACCACGATGTGATATTCATCATTTACTTCCTTGATCTCAACAAGTTTCAGCTTTGCAGTTCCCGCGAGCCCTTCAAAAATGCTGTTTTGGTATGGATATTTTTCCTTCATGACAAGAACGGTCGCATCCTGGCCCGGGTCAAGCTGGATATAGATGCCTTTGAGCACGCTTTTGAGAAAATTGAAAGGATCACCACCGCATGAGACGTTTCGTTCGTCATCTATGAGCATTAATCACATAGTTAAAACCCATTTAAAAAGTCTAACGTCCCTGTTCTTTGCGATCCAGTTTCAAAATTCGCTTTATTTCGATATAACCACGCAAAAGACTTAGCCAATATTTCCCTTGAGAATAATGAATATATTGAATTTCAAGACCGGGGTATCACCTGGTAATGTAGGTGTAGAGGCCACGTATGTTCATCAGATATCGGGTGCTGTTGAATCAGAAATTCGAGGTCTTTTTGCAGGAAATATAGAACTTTGAACCTTTTCCTCTCATGATGGTGAATTCACAATATTCAGAATGATTTTCATTGAACCTGAAAGGGTTGTTAATAACTAAGTTCATTACTGATGATTGTTTTCGACTGTAAATAGGTCGAACCTGAATTTCTTATTTACCCTAAATGTTTGAAATCAGTTTTATACAGAATAACGATACATGTTTATGCCTTTCACATTCGATTGCAAGGATATAGGATACGATTGCTCCTTTCATTATGAGGCGGCACAGAAGAAGGATCTGATGCCAAGGATAAGGATTCACTGCAGATATGCCCATAATGTGTTCGAAATGAAACCGGAGCTTGAGCAGAAGATAAATGAATCCATAAAAGAAAAGACTTAGAGGTTAAAAACATAAAATGTTCAATAAGATACCAACAGTTCCCAGGTCGCAGGAATTGATAGACAAGGCTTTTTCTAAAGCATCAAAGATCGAGGAGCCGTATTACCCCACCATGGAGCTTCGAGTCAGGAAGGAGATACAGGACAGGATATCTGTAATAGAGGGTGTTGCCGTGTTCAATCTCGACAGGCTTGTCAAAACCTTTCCGTCATCTGACAGGCTTCACCCTTTCTACAGGAGCCTGCTTGATATGATGTTTGATCTTGATAAATACAAGATCAGCCTTTCAAAAATGGACAAGACATCCAGGAAGATCACGGATCTGAGCACACAGAAGATAAGGCAGCTCAAGGTCATTACAGATGTAAGGGAGATGAATGCGAGGATGAGGGAATACTATGGACGGGTTGCATCCCTCATCGGTGACCT
>JAKBLT010000062.1:0-5747 GCA_021831925.1 Thermoplasmata archaeon | reverse complement strand
CTTGTCCAGGAAAACGACGGAAACCTGAAACCTAATTTTACAGTATCCGGTATCTCTGTACCGCTGGATTTCTCGGTAAACGAAAAGGATCTATTTTCTGAGAACAGTGACAAGCCTCTATCTGAGAGATTGCTTGATCTTGCTGTCAACTCAGGCAACATTTCGAAGAAGGACGCCATAAAGATCGCAGGCGATTTCCTGAAAACGATGAAATTCCTTGATTTTGAGACCGCGCTCATGATTGTTCTATCTGATCGCGGTATAGATGTCAGGGATTTTGCAAAAGAAATTATTTAGATTGAGCCTTAGTCATCCTTTCCGCTATGGAAATAGCGAGATCAACTTTTTCCATTTCCATGGCAAGGTCCGTAGCGATGTCGTAGATCTCTGAAATGTCGTCGATAAAATCCTTTCTTTCCTTCTTGTTCTTTATCTGCGCTGCGAGGGATTCTGCTTCTTCTATGACCTTCATTGCCTCATCAAGTGCCTTTTCTGGATCCAAACCGTCCAGGCGCTTCAGTTTTATGAGGCCGGTTCTGGAATGAAAGTATGCCTGCGGGTTACCTGAATCGTTTGCAGTTTTGGAAGCTTCAATGTACAAAGCTGCGGATTCCTTTCTTCTCTTCTTGATCGTAGACAGGAGATCAGCCTTGGAGTTAAGCAGTTCCGGCAGTTCCTCTGTATCCTTCGAGGACCTGGCTAGCTCAATAGCCTGTTCTATTCTTTTTTCTGCCTCAGGAAGTTTACCGGCATCAGTTTCAATAAAGGATGAATAAAGAAGATCACTGATCACCATTGGAGTGATACCAAGTTTTTTATGTATCTCAATTGCAAGATCTGCATATTTCAATGAATTTTCATCGTTACTAGGGGTCATCCCATAATAAGCCTGAGAGATACCGAGGAACAGGTCGGCAGCCTCCTCATTACTTTTCGACTGAAACTGTGGTTCCAGCTTTGATAATTCCCTCAGACCATCTAGATATTTTCCCTTGTCTATAAGGGAAAAGCCATTCTTCATCAAATCCTCTGCTTCTGACATTGTTCATTAAGAATATCCCGCCTCTGTATTTATTACTTTTTTCTTAATTTTTCAAGGAGGTTTTTTGCGTTTGTAGGAGATATATCCCCGGATTCAACGAGCATTGCTGAAAGCATGCCAACCTCATCTGGAGTTGCTCCTGCACTAATTGCAATATTCCTCGAATGTAACTTCATGTGACCTTTTTGAATACCCTCGGAAGCGAGTGCCTTTATCGCTGAAAAATTCTGTGCAAGCCCGACTGCTGCAATGATACTTGAAAGTTCACTGGCACTCTTTACACCAAGAATCTTTCTGCATGCCATAGCCTTCTTCGATACTGATGCAGCACCTCCAACTATACCAACAGCCAGGGGTAATTCAATATTCCCAATGATGTCGCCGTTATTATCAACCGAATACCTTGTCATTGAATGGTACCCGCCCATGGATACAAACGCGTGAGCACCAGCCTCCACGGCTCTCCAGTCGTTGAATGTCGCCAGCAAAACAGCGTCGATGCCATTCATAACACCCTTATTATGCGTGGCAGCCCTGAATATGTCTGCCTCTGCAAACTCATACGCTTCCATAATAGAGTTAACAACAGCCTCGCCCCCTAAGAGATCCTTGCGGAATTTTGCAGTGGCATATGCCCTCCTGTATATCGAAAGATTACTGAGTATCCTTAAATTTACCCTTCCACCCGTTATACGTTCTATTTCAGGGGCGATGAATTCGCACATTGTGTTGACAATATTTGCGCCCATGGCGTCCTGAACATTTACGAGAAGGTGAACAATGAGCATTTTCTTTCTTGCGTGGAGGATCCTTGTTTCTATATCAATCGCACCTGAATTTTTTTCCCTTAATGTTTTGCTCTTCTCATTTGCCAGTGCAATCAATTTGTGCTTCTGTGAAAGTATTCTGATTGAAGATTCTTCTGGTGAAGGAAGATCCATGACCTGTATCTGCCCAATCATTACAGGATCCGTGGAGTACGCAGTGAATCCACCCGATGGACGTGCAATCTTGGCAGCCTTGGAACAGGCGGCAACGACTGAAGCTTCCTCTATTGCCATTGGAATGAAGTAATCCTTCCCGTTGATCAGGAAATTTGTGGCTATTCCAAGCGGAACCTCAATATTACCGATAACATTTTCTATTAATTTATCGGCTACATCGATGGATAACGCACCATGTTTGTATAATGCGTCCACGTCTTCAGATGAAAGGTTGAGTATTTCAGTAATTAGTTTTAAGCGTTCTTCCGGCATTAATTTGTGAAAGCCGCTGATTGCAGCATCTTTAGCCATGCATCTTTATTTTTGCGCTGTATTTAAGACATTTCCAATTTTTGAGTTCGCAATCAAAAATGAAAAGGTTTAAGATTCAGGCTAAATTCGCTGTCTAATGCCAGTCTATCAGGTTGGGGAACATGAGATACTAAAAGAGGAAGCTTCATACGGCTATGCAGAGAACGAATATTATGACGGCATGCTTTATCTTTCTGATAAGAGATTAGTCTTTGAGAAGAAGGGAAAGCGTGGCCTCATTCACGCCACTCCGCCACAGGTCGTACTTGACGTCCAGTTACATGAGATTTCAAATATATCAAGCGCGGTTCCAAAGATAAAGGTGTTCACGAAGAAAATTCTGACCGTTGAGTACCAAAGTGAAAAGGATGTCCTCAAGGCAAGATTCCTGCTGCCCGATCCATCAAAGTGGGAAACGGAGATTCGCAAGTGGATAGCCGATTCCAAGAGGCAGGAAGAGGAGAGAATAAAGAGAGAACAGGACGAAATCTACAGAAAGCGTGTGGAGATGGCAAGAGCCAAGTCAGGTACTACAAACGTTGGCGTTGCTTATTATGGGAAACCGGGTCAAGGCAATCAATCACCTACTCCTCCAAGACAAAAGGACGAGGACATAATAGAAGGTGATTCTACAGGCACTTCTATGCAGGTGTCTAAGCAATACCCTCCAGCTACGAAATCAGAAAAAACATGTCCTTCGTGCGGCGAACCTGTCAAACCGGGAATGAAATTCTGTCCTTCATGCGGTGAACCACTCAAATAAAGGTTTATTCTTTCTGCTGCGCCGCATCATCCTGCGTCTTTGCCTCTTCAACAGGAGTTTCCTCTTTTGTATCAGGAGCAGGCTCCTGTTCAAGTGTTGTCTTGGGTTCCTCTACCTTTGCCTCTGTCTTCATAGATTTCTTCTTCTTCGAATTATAATGTAAAATAACGCCCAGAATTATCAGAACAAGTGCGCCAACGGGGATATAGAAATAGACAGCAAAGAATCTGTCAAAAGCGTGGCTGAATTCATAGGCAGCTGCTACAATTCCATCGGCAATTGCTATTATAAGAAATATCACAAATACGCCAATTCCTATTATTGTCAGGATCGGAAGCCTGAAAAATCTCCTTGCTAAGGTTGGCTTCATATTTTCATCTTTGTTCGGCATCAGCATAGTATAGAATGGATGCTATAAACTGTTTCCTTATGAATATTATAAGAATAAAAAGACCATAATACTTTTACGATATTGCATGGAACGTAAAAATGCAATACTTCAGTACAGATGTGGCTGACAATAGAAGCGAACTTAAATATCTATAAACAATAACGGCGTGTGTTAAAAACCGGCGCCGAGGCGTTGGGTTCTCCAGGCATTGATCCAAGATGGGCGAGGGGTGACAAAGACGGGATTGGAACTGCTTACAGATCATCATCCCGTGTGTGGTTTTCTATCTGGAACGGCATCCTTACCGAGGTTTATTATCCACATGTTGACAAACCACAGATACGTGAATTGATCTTTTCATTCACAGATGGCTCAACTTTCTTCATAGATGAATCCTCCCTGAACCATAGAATCGAAAGAATAACTGAATATTCGCCTTCTTACAGGATAATTTCTGAGGACCAGAATCGGAGATTTACACTGATAAAGGAGATCATTACAGACAATTATGCACCATCAGTAATTATAAACGTCAAAATACTGCATGGAGAGAACTGGAACGATGCAATCTCAAGTTATTTCACAATTTATCCACATATTGATGGGGAGGGGAAGAACAATCATGGTTACATCCTGCACAGGAATTTTGACAGGATATTCATCGCTGAAAGAAATGGCACATACATGGCTGTGAAGGCAAGCAGCCAGTTCGTAAAGTCCTCGGTTGGATATGTAGGGAGAAGTGACGGCTTTACAGATTTGAAGGAGACATTCAATTTGAGCAGGGAATTTGATAATGCCTCCTCCGGGAATATTGCATTCACTGCAAAGGTTCTTTTGCAGCAGGAAACCGGGACAAACATAATATTATCATTCGGCAATAGCCAGCCAACCGCGTTATCGAGATTATATCAATCACTATCTGTGCCATTTGATTTCCACCTTGAAAGGTTCACGGCATCCTGGAAAAGGAAGCTCGAATCCATACTGGATCTCGGAAAACATTCTAAGGATGGAGGAAATCTTTACAGGATGTCATACAGCCTCATAATGTCTCATGAAGACAAGACACATGAAGGCGGCATCATTGCTTCGTTATCCATACCTTGGGGTGAGCTATCTGATGACAGCAACAAAGGCGGCTATCACCTGGTATGGAGCCGGGATCTTGTAAACGCAGCAACCGGGCTTTTGGCAGCAGGCGATCTTGAAACGCCTCTGAGATCCCTTATCTATCTTAGTGCAAATCAGCGTGAGGATGGGAGTTTTCCCCAGAACTTCTGGGTAAGCGGTGAACCTTACTGGAATGCAGTCCAGCTGGACCAAACAGCCTACCCGATAATACTTGCCTATCAGCTTTCGAAACTTAATGCACTAAAATTATTCGATGCCAGACCACTTGTATACAAGGCAGTTTCATTTTTGATCAAAACCGGACCGGTTACACAGCAGGACAGGTGGGAGGAGAACTCAGGTTATTCTCCGGCAACGATCGCGGCTAATATTGCCGGACTTGTATGTGCAGCCTATTTTGCGGAAATTGACAACCGTTTTGACTTAAGGGATCTTTTTCTGTCGTTCGCAGATTTCCTTGAAAGAAATATCGAGAAATGGACTGTAACGAAGGATAGCCAGATCTGTCCGGATATAAAGGAACATTACGTCCGGATAAACCCTGCAGATTTCGATTCACCTGACCCAGACGAGCATCTTGACGGGAAACTTCTGTTGATCAAGAATGTCCCGTCAGATAAACCAAATACATTTCCTGCCAATTACATTGTCAGCACTGGGTTCCTTCTCCTTGTGCGGTATGGGATCAGGAGTGCTGATGACCCGTTAATTCTAAAAAGCGTTGAGGCGGTTGATAGAACCCTGAAGACGGACACTCCTTATGGCCCTGTCTGGCATCGTTATAATGAGGATGGGTATGGGCAGAATGCTGATGGATCAGGTTTCCAGGGAACCGGAGTAGGAAGAGGCTGGCCGTTGCTCACTGGAGAAAGGGCACATTACGAACTTGCAGCCGGACATGATGTCTCATCATTTGTGGAAGCAATGGAAAGACTGGCATCTGATACGCTAATGCTTCCTGAACAGGTCTGGGACCGCGAGGACATCCCAGAAAAGCATCTTTTTCTTGGAAGAAAGACAGGATCCGCCACCCCTCTGGTCTGGGCCCATTCTGAATATATAAAACTTTTAAGATCGATATCTGATAATAAGGTATTTGATGAAATTGAAGAGGTAAAATCC
>JAKBLT010000061.1:0-5781 GCA_021831925.1 Thermoplasmata archaeon | reverse complement strand
GGTCGAGACTATTAGCCCTGCTGCCGTTCTGGTTAAGTATCTCATAAATTTTCCTGATTTTCTCGTAGGTGGGATTGATCTCCCCTTTCTCCAGCCTTGCAATATAGGATTGGCTCACGCCAGTCAGACCTGCGAGTTCCTTCTGACTTATGCCTAAATTTTTCCTCATCTTCCTGATTTCCGGTATTGAAGGGAGCATATTTTCAGATCATATCATGAACTTCTAAATAATATTCACTTCGCAGTTCAATAATACTCTTAATGGTAACTTGATCGAAATGCTAATCGGCTGAAAAAAGTTCAAACGAATGGTGAAAAGAATCATTCTGATGACAGAGAATAATGGGAAATAGTTATATATTTTAATCAATATGCAATTCTATTTGAAATGAAATACACCATAGTAGGAAACGATATAATGAAAGATGGCAACAAGATCGGCCAGATTACTTTTACCGGTAATGGAATAAGATTCAGTCAGGCCCTTGTTACCGGTCCGGCAACCTTCACCCTGGAAAGGGAATCCAGCAGTTACAAGATAATTGACAGTGGAGTCGAGATGGGCAGGATAAAGAAGGGATTGAAGATCGATTACAACTATACTACCTATGAAGCTGATAACAGAAGTGCAGCTAGGTTCAGAGGTAGGCTTGAAAACACATTAAATATTGAAAGTTCTGGCATGGTTGTTGCCACTATATCAAGGGAAAACAACAATTATACTATTGACTGCACCACCTCTGGAAGCGAAGTTCCTGCATTTTCAGTATATGCTATTCTTTCCAGATACATGAATATGGGACCTGCCGGGGGCTCTCCAAATACAGCATTCAGCAGGGCCAGAAGGCAGATGCCTGGAAGTTATCGTGCAGTTAGTTCAGCACTTTCCATTCTTGCCTTGATTTTCCTTTACAACATAGCCGGAGGTTTCCTCATTCCAACCTCATATGACGTGGTTGTGTTCGTGATCCTTCTTGCCGCATCATATGTGGTTAGAGGTCTTGGATATAAAAAGGGGAAATACCAGCAGAATCAGGAAATACAGAAACAGTAAAAGTTATTTTTAATTTGTTTTTGTAGACACAATAAACCAAAGTACAGTTCCCTCAATCGTGCCAGGGCTTTACGTATGTGTTTACTAAAGAAAATACATTAATTTTAATGATAGAACTACGATAGTAATAATAGGCATGATTCTATTTCTGTGAGATAATGAACCCGATAGTTGCTGCTCTTCAGAGGCAGGCTAGGATATCAGTACTAATATTATCAGTACTTATCGGAGTACTTTTAGTTTATCTGAGCATCTACGTACAAATTCTAATATATCTCGTTCCGGTCGAAGTTTTTTTCGTAATGCATTATCTGAAGTTTTATCGCTTTAAGCCAAGAATCCTCGGTGCAACTGTTATATTCTTTGTTGTACTTATCGTCGCAGCAGGTATATACACCCCGGCGTTTTACTCATCATATAAAGTCGTAACCCAACCTTTCCCGAATGGCTCAAACATCACTGCTTCAGTTACGCCCTTCGATCAGGTATCAACATCTTACAACTTTAGTTTTGCAATTGCTGGAAATCAATCCATTGCCCCTTATTACATTCAGGTGATAGGGATCAACAATCATTATTTTGTAAATGTAAGCGAACAAAATGTCTTGAAAGGATACAACTCTAATAAGGATCTTGTCCTCTATTATCATGACGACAATATTACCCCATCTGGGATCTACGATTATTATCTCTACTTTGGAAATGGAAGTAACAGAACTGATATCAGAAGTTACGGACCACTCTTTTCTTCGGTCGACACATTTGAACTGCTTCTCCTTTCTTTTTCAATATCTTTCATGCTGATCTTTGAGCTTATCTTTGTTGTCGGTCTATTGATCGCAAGGAGCATATCCAACAGTGCAAGAATGAGAAACATGCCACCTAAGGTGCCACCACCTCCTGATCAACCTCAACCAGGAACAATAGACGGAGACAAGACACAGTAGGTTATCGAAATCTACATAATCTATATATTTCACCTGGCGATTCTATATTGTGAAATATACAAGGAGGATACAGCTTACAGGTGGGTCCACTTATACAGTATCCCTGCCATCAAGGTGGGTTAAAAAAGCCAACCTGTCGAAAGGCAGCGAGATTGAACTATCTGAATTAGGCAGCAACCTTGTTCTTGATCCCAGATCTGCTGGTTCCTCTCAAAAGGCAAAAATCCTCACAATATCAAAGAGCGTTGAGGAATCATTCCTCGAAAGAATCATGACATCATTGTACATATCTTATTTCGATGCACTGACTATAAAAACTGAAGATATCATGGATCAGAAAACAAGGGAGACGATCAAAAGATTCGCAAGACGCGTTATGGGTGTTGAGATATTCGAGGAAACATCTAATTCTATTGTGCTTCAGAATGTCCTGAACTCTGAAACCTTCACTGTATGGAATGCAATCAGGCGGATGTCACTTAATGTTGACACCATGATCTCAGACGGAATCAACGCGATGAAATCTATAGACCGGAAGATGATGTTCAATATCATAGAAAGAGATGATGAGGTTGATCGATACCAGTGGTATATCTTCAGGGAAACAAAGGCCTCCCAGGCATCAGGGGAAAGTAATGTGTATGCCCTTATTCTTTCAAGAATACTTGAGAGGATGGCAGATCATTCAGTAAACATATGCAATGCAATCATAAGAGCAAAAAAGGTGAATGAAAAATGCCTGATCGCGCTATCTGAATTCCTCGGCTCATGTTATGCAATGTACAAGGATTCCATGTCATGTTTTTATTCTGGAAATATAGAGGCGATGAATGCCATAATTGAAAAGAAAAAGGAAGTTGGCCAGCTTAAAAACGATCTTCTTTCGTCAATTGATGACGACTCATTGAATCTTGCCACCGCTGTATCTGAAGAAATATTGAGGATAGGTCTGTATTCCACAGATATCGCTGAGCTTGGTATGGATTATCTCCTGGCGAACGAGACTTCATTCGAGATCAGGTGACATCGACAGGTGTAATCTCAGGGTCATTGTATTTTCCAGATAGAACAGCGACTTTCACTTCTCTGTCATGTGAAAAAATTAACCTGATGTTCTGGTCAATCGCTTTCTTAATCAGTATTTTTTTCCACCTGAATGTATCAAGTGGAAATGTGTCTATTGCAGTTATGTGAGTGGGTTTTACATGAAAGGTTGAAGGCATCAGATCTCCTGGATATATATATTTTAGATTCCCAATGTTAAATTCAACTATCTGGTGACCGGAGGAATGACCGCCTGTATATATCACACGGATCCATGACTTGAGCCTTTTTGAGCCCTTAATTATCAGATCAGATCTGGCAGTTCTCACGCGAGGATAACTTCCGGATGTAAATTCCAGGTGCCCCCTTGCTGTTTTCAGTTCTGAGATCTGATAGATCCTGCGCGAATTTAGAAAAGCGTTACCTTTCTTCCCAGATAGCCCGCCAGAATGATCGAAATGAAGGTGACTGAGGATAGTATAGTCAATATGTCGATCTGCATTTAGATCGTAAACCTGATCGCTCAAATTAGGATTGACCTTAACCTCAAAAAACCTCCTTCCTCTTTCTTCCATGTTTTCATTCAGGCCAGAATCCAGTGCAATAAGATTTCCATATGCTTTGATCAAAGGAATATTCACAGCAAGATCGATCCTCCCGGTTTGATTTGGCTTGAAAAACCGTTCCCAAGAAACCTTAGGTGTAATTCCAAAAATCGCTCCAGGATCAAGTGAGAATGTTCCGCCATTCAATATTTTTAGGAAATCATAATGCATTTTTCTTTCCGCCCAGCTGTGCAATCTCACTCAGTACTTCAGGGTTTTCAAGATTGCTCGTATCTCCTAGATCCTGTCCGAGAAAAGCAGCCCTGACCAGCCTGCGCATTATCTTCCCTGATCGTGTTCGTGGAAGATTGCTAATCCAGAAGACGCTTTTCGGGGCAAATGATTTTCCCAGTGAATTTTGAATCGTTTCAAATATGTCCTTCCTTGTTGTTTCAGCATCCTCGCCCATGTAAAAAATGACCAATGCCTCTCCCTTCAAATCATCCGGTACCCCAATGCACGCAGATTCCCTTGCACCATGGGCCTTTAAGACTGCGTCCTCAACCTCATTCGGACCAACCCGCTTACCTGCGACTTTTATCACATCATCTGCCCTGCCGTATAGGTAAAAATACCCATCCCGGGTCATCATTGCCCAATCCCCATGAAACCATACATCTTTGAATCTCGACCAGTATGTCTCAATATATTTTTCCTCCTGACCCCACAACCCCCTGGTGAGCGATGGTGATGGTTTTTTTGCGACAAGGTAACCCACCTTGTCATAAACTTCATTCCCTGAGTCGTCAAAAACAGATGCATTCATGCCCAGACCCCTGTAAAGGCATCTTGGTTTAAGAGGTATACCTGGGTTGGAAGCCAGAAAACATCCAATTAAGTCGGTTCCACCCGATATGTTTGAAATGGGTGTTTCAGAGCCACCAAGTTCCCTGAAAAGGTACATCCAGCCCTCTTCATCCCATGGCTCACCGGTGGAACCAAACAGCCTGACTCCATCAAATCTTCTGGAGAAACCTGCATGTCTTAACATCCTGACGTAAGTGGGGGAAAGACCGAGGATTGATATACCATGCCTGACGATCATATCGGGCATACGGTCCTTGCTTGGATAATCCACTGCACCATCGTATACGAAAACTGATCCACCAAGCGCATGAGTGCCCACGATGTACCACGGGCCCATCATCCAACCGAGGTCTGTTATCCAGAATACGGTATCCTCGGCATCAACATCCATATAATACCTGACCTCCTTCACGATATTAATGAAACTCCCCCCATGCACATGTACGGTTCCTTTTGGTTTTCCAGTTGTTCCTGAGGTATACAGCATTATGAACGGATCCTCTGAACCAGTTTCCGTATCTACTCTATATTTTCCATTCCTGACAAGATCCTCGAATGAATAATCCCCCTTTCCAGTTTCGCCTTTTCCTGAAATTATTGTTTTGATACCATGTATTTTTTGGATCGAATCCCCCATCCTAATCTCCTTACCTTTCCGCATGTACTTTTGTGATGTGAACATGAATGTGATACCCGCATCCTCTACTCTCTTCCTCACAGCCTCTTCTCCATAACCTGAAAATATCGGTACCACAACAGCACCGATCCTTACGATTGAATAGAATGCAATGATCGCTTCTTTGCATAGTGGCATGAATATCGCAACTCTGTCACCCTTTTTTACCCCCAGATCCACCAGAGAACCTGCAAGTCTTCCCACCATCCCATCCAGTTCATGGTAAGATAGATGACCGTGTTTTCCGGATTCCTCCTCCCATTTAACTGCCGGTTTAATGGAATTTCTGTTTTTGTAGACACAGTTGTAATCAACATTAATCTTGCCGTTCACAAACCACTTTGTGTAAGGTATGCCTTTTGATGAGTCCTGCACCTTTTCAAATTTCTCAAAAAAATCTACGCTGCAGTCATCAATAACTGACCTCCAGAATTTTTCTGGTTCGCTATCAGCGAAAGTATATAGTTCCTCTAAATTATTAAAACCAAGTTTATTTTTCAGCATGTGAATTTTTGTATGCCTGAGGTAAAGATCAGTGGGTGAAAAAACAAAATCTTCCATAATATTAGGATATGGCACAGTTATATGTTTTTTCCGTAAAATTGGCGCCATCAAGATTCGGCCGGTTTTTAATTTATATGAAATGTG
>JAKBLT010000011.1:0-28979 GCA_021831925.1 Thermoplasmata archaeon | reverse complement strand
AGGCTTACCGTGAAATTAACAAGATACCGGACGACATGGGTACCGCTGTCAATGTTGTTTCCATGATATTTGGAAACATGGGGAATGATTCCGCAACTGGAGTCGCGTTTACGAGGGATCCGAATACGGGTGAGAGGAAGCTGTTTGCAGAGTATCTTACGAACGCCCAGGGCGAGGATGTTGTTTCTGGGGTCAGGACTCCGAAATCGATAAGCGATCTCGAAAAGGAGATGCCTGATGCATACAATGATCTGATTAAATCTGTGGAGATTCTTGAAAAACATTACCGCGACATGCTGGACATTGAGTTCACGATCGAAAAGGGAAAGTTATACATGCTTCAGGTCAGGGTTGGAAAGAGGACTGCCAGGGCAGCCCTGAAGATAGTGGTAGATCTTGTAAAGGAGAAGATCATTGACGAAAAAACAGCAATAATGAGAATTGCACCTTCAGTGCTTGATACAGTGCTGCATCCGCAGATCAAGCTGACCGGGAAGGAAAAAATGATAGGAAAGGGACTTGCAGCTTCACCTGGTGCCGCAATCGGCAGCATTGTGTTCAGTTCAGGCAGGGCAGTTGAGCTTTCAAAAACAGGAAAAAATCTAATTCTTGTAAGGCCTGAAACTGTCGCCGACGACGTAAGGGGAATGGCAGCTTCTGTAGGTTTTCTCACACAGAAAGGTGGCATGACCTCCCATGCGGCTGTAGTTGCAAGGGCAATGGGAAAACCCGCAGTCGTGGGTGCTGAGGAAATAACAGTTGACCTTAAGGCAGGTACTTTAAAGACTGGCGGGGTTGTTCTAAAGGAAGGAGATATTATAAGCATAGACGGCACCTCTGGATCTATATATCTCGGCGAGGTCAAGCTCGAGGATGCCAAGGCAAGTGAAGAGATGGAGACAATACTAACATGGTGCGACAGATACAGGAAGCTGGGCGTAAGGGCAAATGCGAATACACCGGAGGAGGCAAGAGCCGCCAGGGCAAATGGAGCAGAGGGTATCGGACTTGCAAGGACAGAGAGGATGTTTCTTGGCAATGACCGGATACCGATTGTCAGGAGTATGATAATGAGCGGTTCCAGTGAAGAAAGGAAGAAGTATCTGGATCAGCTCCTGCCCATGCAGATCTCAGACTTCAAGGAATTCTTCATGGTAATGGAGGGTTATCCGGTCATTATCAGGTTACTGGATCCACCGTTGCATGAATTCCTGCCGGATAAGGAATCTCTTATCAATGAAATCAACACACTGGAGCAGAGAATGCGGCTGAACACAAAAGAAAGAGACAGGCTTTCTGAGCTTAAACGCCTGTTTGCCACTGTAAAGGACCTGGAGGAATTCAACCCGATGCTTGGCTTCAGGGGGTGCAGGGTAGGCCTGATATATCCTGAAATATACGAAATGCAGGTTAAGGCCATCATAAAGGCAGCAAAGGAGGTTTCTGCAAAGGGCACAGAGGTCATGCCTGAAATAATGGTACCACTTGTGGGCCTACAGAATGAGATGCGCATACTCAGGGAGAGATTGACAAAGACAGCCACTGAATCTCTTGATGGCGCAGCCCTGGAATACAAGATTGGGACAATGGTCGAGATACCCAGGGCGTGTCTTGTTGCGGACCGGATTGCAGAATTTGCAGATTTCTTCTCGTTTGGAACCAATGACCTCACGCAACTTACATTTGGATACAGCAGGGATGACGCCGAGGGGAAATTCATAAATAAATATCTCGAGAATGGAATACTCACATCTGATCCATTCAGGTCGATTGACAGGGAAGGCGTCGGAGAACTGATGCGAATCGGCGTGGAAAAAGGGAAGAAAGCAAGAAAGGATCTCGAGGTCGGAATTTGCGGTGAACAGGGCGGAGATCCTGAAACCATCTATTTCTGCCATGAGATTGGACTGGATTATGTTTCTTCGTCTCCATTCAGGATACCCATAGCAAGGCTCTGTGCAGCACGGGCTAAACTTGTGGAGGAATCAGCTAGGACATGAACTTTTAATTTCTGATCGATTCACATTTCTGAAGAGATTTCTTTTATCTGATAGCTATTTTATATCTGGTCGATTCGCGCTCACATGTAAACAATAAATACTGTTATCTATGTGTTGTTTGAAAGATTATATGAGGTTTTCCCAAAACCATCCAATTTTCAATGATTCATCAGAATGATTGTGAAATTTGGGCAAAATAGCTTCAAACTCACTCTTATTGTGGCAATTTTAGACACATTCTTACTGTTTTTTTCCTGAATGTCGATAGCTTACGCTATCCTGTCAAGGAATCTTGCCCTTACTAAGTTGTAACATATTGCTGTGAAGTATGTCTTCACTCTTACTCTTTGTACAGTTGTTACCATTACATGGCCAAAGTGGAACATCCTCTTGAAGAATGCATATGGATGTTCCACCATGGATCTGATCTTAGATATTCTTATATTTCTACGTATGCTCTTGACCGGCAGTGCATGTCCCCTTACGGATCGATCCATTGTACCATTTATTCCCCTGCATTCGGATCCAAAATATCCCTTGTCCCTGTAACATATGATTCCTGGAATGCTCAGATCTATCTGAGAATCATGCACATTGGCAGGTGTTACTGAAAGCTTCTCGATTATCTTTATCTCATTGACAAGTGTATGTGCCTTGTAGCCGAAGTGGTGTTCATTATTCTTTGTTGCTGATGCACCATCCTTAGATCTTCGAGTGTTTGCATCGTCTCCTCTTGGCTTCGAATATTCTCCCTCATCCTCTTCTATGAATGAAGCATCCTGCATGGTACCTTTCTTGATGCGGATTCTCTTAGACATTATCTGATCCCGTATATCATTGAATACAATACGATCCTTTCCTGTTTTCGATAATCTCTCACGGAAATACCATATTGTGTTACGATCCGGCAACTTCTCAGGATATCCGAGAAACTTCATGAATGATATCCTGTCCCTGATATCTCTCTCTATCTGCGGATCTGAGAGAGAATACCACTGCTGCAGTAAGAGTATTTTAACCATTATAATGGGATCATAATTTTTTCTTCCACCTTTCTCTGTGTCATTCTCATATAGATCTGACAGCATTGGCCTTATCCTTTAGAAATCAATTAGATCTGAGATGCAGGTTAATGGATCGCCAAGTGCTTCAATCTCCCTGTAGAGCTCAGATAATCCAGTATGGTAAAGATTCATGAATATTGATCATGAAGTCATGAAAAAGGTTTTCGGTGGGGGTTTTTGGAAATCCTCATGAGAATACAGTCAAGCGGTTGTTTACCTAAAAGCGGCTTTTTGGCAAAATTTGGGTGCAAGTGAGCGACTTTAGGCGCAAAGCCGCAAATCTGGAAAAAGTAAAAAAACTGCAAGCCTTATTCCAGAATGCAGACTTCGATCCTCCGATATACAATATCTGGAGTTATGGGAAACTAATAAATGAACCTTATAAGCCTGTAATCATCTATCGAAAAACACACAAAACGTCTAAATGCTTTCAACTGATCTGTTAAGATGGACAAGAAAGATATAATTAGCTTAACTCGTTGGGCCTATACGGGGCTTGGCCTTAAAGACTTTTATGAAATATTTAATGTTCCGTACCCTAATTACGAGGAAGTGCCAAAATCAATTAGGTACTTATCTGAGCTTTTGGATAACTATTCTGCGTATATGCAGTTCGTTTCCATGACTAGGACAACGAGAAAGAGGGATTATTATTTCAGTCTTTTGCTTGACGATATTTTTGGAGAATTAGCAATTTCAATAAAATTAGCTGGCGAAGGCTACATCAAATATTCTCTAAGGGGAATCAGGTCTGTGCTGGATCTACTCTTCGCTGGGTTGTTTACTGTTTCTTCATTTCTGCCAGGAAGTGCAGAAAGCGAAGATAATACCAATCCTATGGCTGAAGCTTTTTTCTCTGGGTATTGGGATAAAATGAAACCTTTGGACTCTGATATGATGGTTCTATCAACGTTGATGTTTGGTGAAGAGGGAAAAGGGAAATCAGCAACAAATAGTTTGAAAGAGCTGACGGAAGATTTCTTTGAACAAACAATCAATAAGTTTAATTTTGATCTGTCTAAGTTAAATAATAAAACAATTCAGAAATTGAAAATATCGTTGAATCAATCACTAAAGAAGTATTTTATGGATATATTGAAAAGCGATAAAGAATGGGGTCAAATCACAAAAGAAACACTTGGCAAGACAGATTACTTTTACTGGATATTGATGGATAATCCTGATTTCGCCCTTAGATCCTGCCTCAAACATGAAGGCAAACTATTGGAGGATTTAAAAAACAAGTTGGAAATTCAAGTCGATTTGGCTGAGGATATAAAACAAGAACTCATGCGCTTAACTTTCAGCAGTCCAGAATTTGAGGAGAATGAAAATATTCCTCTATGTAATTATTGCGAAAATAAGGCCACCATTTTTGGGATTTACTCAAGACCAGATACCAGACTGATGTCCAAGTTAATCAAGCTTCAACTGTCTAAGGTAGAGCTAGATCATATTAATTCGTGTTTAAAGGATTCTTTCGATTACACGGATAAAAAAGTTCCTGGATACTTTGGCGATGTAATTTATTCAGAGCTTTACACAAAACTCAACAATTATGTCCATTCAAACATAGCTAAAGAGCCGAATATATCGGAATGGTTTTCCGATTTCGTTGTACCGACTTTCATAGTTTTGCAATGCATACTTAGCCGGCCTCTATGGACGGGTGAATCGGCATAGGGAATGGATCAGAGGTTTACCTATAACCTCCCGTTTCCGATGTAATAACAAATTTCTACTAATAGGCGTAAAAAGCACTCCTGCGACCTCTCTGCCTGCAAATAGGTTGGATTCTGTCATAACCTTATACAATCACTTGTTCGCAGTTTGAATGAGACCTTTGCATTTCTTGTTTTTGTAAGCCTGTTATATTCATCAATGATTTTTGCTTCTGTCTTTTTGTAGAAACGCTTTTCATTTGCCTTTGAGAGTTTTTTCAAAAGTGCGTTCAGTGAAGATATTGTAGTATCATTTAACACGTTTTTAGAAAACTTATTCATTTCTTTTATAAATTCTACATACATCTGGGAACCTTTAATGTCTCCCTTTCCTTTTTCCTTTAAACGTTCCGTAAAAACTCCTATTATTTTTTCATCCCACATTACAAACGTTTTAGGACGAAGTAAGTGGAGAGTCTTGGTCCTAGCAGTAGGACCAAATCCAGGTATGCTTGGGGAAGAAAATCCCTCAAAGAGTCTTTTTACTGTTTCAGATGTAACATCATGTAGACTAACATAATACAAAGAATCAAGTTCTTTAGCATTCTTTTTAATTCTTACAGTTAACTCTTTATCACTTTTGTTAGGCACACCCTGTGTATGCCATTTGTGAAGAAAGTCTATTATAATCTTCCCTGGTTTTGGATCTCCTTCTTGAATTTTTTGCTCAAAAGGTCTATATTTATCGAGATCATCCATAGCCCTTGCATAATCTCCATCGTAACCTGAAGCCAAGGTATCCAACAAACTTGCCCATTCTATATCCTTCAAAATCGGATTTTCCATCATAGTCATATAGTCTTAATGTTCAGGGTCAATTAAATCTATCCTTTACGCAATAGCGATCATAGACCATCAGGACCCTTGTCATGAGTCAAAAAAGCTTTGCTCATTATTTCACCTTTGAGTATCATCTCTGTCCCTTTTTCAACGAGTTCATTCTTTCTTTCCCTTGTCATACCATCTTTCATGAAAGGTTTCCTGAGCTTTGCGAATTCACGTTCAATACCTGATGAACCGAAAATAACTCTTCCTGTCAGCGCCCTTTCCCTTGGATATGAATTTCTTTGACATACCTCAACTCCTCATAAGAAGAACGGTTAGGACAGTATATATTTCGGTTGATTCAAGAACTGGGTTCGATATCCATAACTAATTTGGATTCGACATTAAGAATTCCTGAGTGATAGTAATGGTACCCGAACTATTTGCGGCGGGTACAAAAATTAATTGATAACCAAGTTCGATCGGAGCAAGAGTAATGTTGACCACGCCTGATGTTGCAATGGTCGAATTAAGGAGTATGGAATATCTATATGTATGATTCTTCACTTGTGAAGTCGGTATAATGAGCAATCTCAAACTTGCAGTCGAACTCCATTTTCCCGTAACATGAACAACATGAGTCGAATTGATAGGTGGTGGGCCGAACCAAACTGGTCCAACATCTAAACTGGAAGGAAGACCCCCCGCTGCCCCCACCTCACAATAAGGGATTTTCGTGCCATTGTAATATAATATATTTGGATTTGGGGGCGTTTTAAAAAGTCCCGCACTGGATGCTGCAGTGTAACCATACATTCCCACTACAATAGCCACGACCACAATTACTGCCAAAATTTTAAATCTTTTAGTCAACAAGTCAATCACCAAGATTAAACAGAATGTGAGCAGAGGTCAACATACGAAGTATTGGACGGCAAGTTGCAGCTTGCATCATCCCAGTAGCTCTGCAGCTGTGCTGGATCGTTTTGAATTATGTCCATCGGAAGAACGCCGCCGGCCTTAGTTGGGTTTAATTCGCCCAAAGATATAGAATACACGGTATAAGTACCCCCTACATCCGCGCAGATCCCCCATCTATAAAATGTATTGACGCATCCAGTAGCCGGGTTACTGTCATCCACCCAATTCAGATTCGGGTAATCTCCGTAATAAATGGGCCAACTTATACCAATTGTGGCACCAAATATGGAAGCGGAGGCACCAATCTTGAATAGTGGATTATTACCACTTTTAAAGTTATGACATCCGCTATTAACTGGTGAGTAGTTGCATAAAACCTGTCCAGCATAGACGCTTGTTTGCCAGTTTGTTATATCGTTGTATTTCCACGCCTTGCATCCGCCCCAAAAGTTAGTATAACCTTTAACTGCGTGGGATACGTTGCTTGCAAACCAATAATATTCCTGTCCATTGTGACAAGCCTGCGCTTCATAATATTTGTAAAGAACTTCATTGAATCCCTTGCTGGTGTAGGAAGAAAACCAACCATATTCACCGATATACTTCATGCCTACTGTTGAATCTGGGGTATACCCCTGAGAAGAATAGAAATCTGTTCGAAAACTGACATCAGAAACTGGTTTTCTCAAGTTTTTTCCGAGAAACGACTCGAATCCAAGAAGGTTGATTGATGATCCGCAATTTGAAAAAAATATCGACTCAGGCGAAAAAGAAAAAGCTACCGTGCTCGAATAATAAAATGCGCTTGAAGGGTGTGATTGGTTCTTTGTGGAATTCGCTGAAACTGGCATCACTGGAAGAGGCGCATTAGATTTATTTCTGGTTGAATTGGATATTGCAAATAACCAATCATTTAGTATGTCCTTTCTATATGCAAAAGCATGATAAACAATAAGCGTGAACGCCCCCTCATAAGATATATTCTTCAATCTGGCAGTTAAGTTACCTACTATGCCTGAATTAGGGGTGTTTTCAAAGTATCCAGAACTAACCACTATTCCCTTTTGACTAAATGAAGTAGTGATACTTGATCCCAAAGATTCTGCCAGCCCACCATCAAAACTATCGACTGGAAAGCTACAGTTACTGCTTGACGAGGGAACGGAATAACTTGAACCTTCCTTCAGTGACCCCCCCCCCTGTATCTGTTGCTACATAGGCAAATCCCGATGCCAAGAACAACAAACTTGCGAAAATTGCTATAAACTTGGAATAAGAAACCATATTAAATGTAATTGATTATTGTATATAAACTTTTATCGGGTAACTCCATGGCGATCATCTGCCGTTATTTCGTTTACGAATAAAGTGATAGAGGAAGTTAAAATTCCTGCTCCCACAAGTTAGCTGGTTAAATAATCGTTACATCAGACAGAAATTTGATTCAGAAATGTCGAAAAATTAACTGTCCAGAAAAAACAAAATCCACCTGCTTAACGGTGGAAAAAAAATTTATTCGGATCTTTTTAACATTCTTGGTTTTATGCCCCTAATGTCAGTAGCGAAAGAAGCAAAATAATACAACATCGTTTTGAGCGATAGTTTCCTAAATTTTGTGGTGGTATGTTAAGAAAGGCATGAATCCCTTTTCAGAAAACCTGAATCAGTTTTTCATAATACCACGGTTAAATAGTTGTTGATTAGATCCTGTAATAAAAGTCAATAGTATGCTTGCCATTATGTATAAGTGCAGTTCGAGGATCTACACGATTACATACAGCATCTTGCGAAGCTCAATTATCTGAGGGTTATAAGTGATGAAGTAGACCCGGATCTTGAGCTTACCCAGATACTGAGCGAAGAACAGCGCGCTGGTGGGTCCAAAACACTCGTTTTTGAAAAGGTCAAGGGATCATCCGTACCTGCCGTTGGGAATATATTCTCAACCACGGATAAGATGAAGTTGATACTGGGCGATGATCCTCAGGCAATCGGTGAAAGGCTCAGGAACCTGACGAGAATGCCTGAACAGTCGGAATCCATGATTTCCAGGGGGTTCGAGATGTGGCGTGAGCTTGGTGGAGTCAGGCCAAAAATATCCTCCGGGTTGCCAGGTAACTACCAGGAGATGGAAAAGGTGGATCTCACCAGGTACCCGATATGCAGGACATGGCCGAAGGATGCGGGCAAATTTATAACATTGCCACTTGTGATAACAAAAAACCCTGTGACGGGAGAACGCAATGCCGGAATGTACAGGATGCAGGTCTACGACAGCGAGACCACCGGTATGCACTGGCACATTCATAAAGGAGGATCACAGCATTTCCTGTTACAGGGAAAGAAGGAAATGGATGTTGCAGTTGTGATTGGAAGCGACCCTCTCACCATGTTTTCAGCCGTTGCTCCATTGCCTGAATATCTCGATGAATTTTCCTTTGTGGGTCTTGTATCAAAGAAAAGGATGGAGCTTGCTAAGGGAAAGACGGTTGATCTGGAATATCCGAGAAACGCTGAGATAGTGCTGGAGGGTTATATTGATCCCGATGAGACTAGGATGGAAGGCCCATTCGGCGACCACACAGGATACTATTCGCTTGAGGATGTTTTTCCAGTATTCCATATAAGAAAAATAATTGAGCGGAAAGACAGGATATACCCAACGACGATAGTGGGTAAATTATGGCATGAGGATGTGGTGATCGGAAAAGCCATAGAGAGAATGTTCCTGCCTCTTATACAGATGCAGTTTCCTGAGATTGTTGATCTGAATACAATGGAGGAGGCTGTTTTTCATGACATGGTTGTAGTTTCAATAAAGAAGAAATATCCAGGTCACGCTAAGAAGGTCATGTTCGCGATGTGGAGTTTTGGCCAGCTTATGTTTTCTAAAATAGTTCTCGTAGTGGATGATGACATAAACGTCCATGACAGGAAGCAGGTTATATGGGCTATGGGCACCCGGGTTGATCCTGAAAGGGATGTTCTCATCGTTCCCGGTACCCTGACTGATTCCCTGGATCATGCATCACCGATTATGAATTACGGTTCTAAAATGGGCATAGACGCAACCCGTAAAACAAAGGCTGAAGGTTATAACAGAACCTGGCCAGATGTGCTTGAAATGACCGCGGAGATAGAGAAAAAGGTAAAGGATAGGTGGGTTAAACTTGGCCTTTGATTTTGCTAAAAAGATATTCCAGATGATAAAGATTGAACATACCGTGTTCGATCTGCCGTTCATCTTCAGCGGCGCAATTATTGCGGCGCATGGCAGGTTCCTGCCGGTTACTTTTCTGCTCATTCTTGTGGCAGCCGTTTCTGCAAGAGCTGCCGGCATGGCAATCAACAGGATCGAGGGCAGAAAATGGGATTTGGTTAATCCAAGGAAGAAGAACTGGGTCCTTGTTAATGGCAATCTAAGCCTGAGATCGGCAATCATAATGACAGTTGTTTTTGCAGCACTTTTCGAGGTATCCTCATATTTACTGAACTTCTTCGTATTCTTGCTCTCCCCGATAGTTCTCTTCATGTTCATAACTGATCCAATACTTAAGAGAATAACACCCTGGAGGCACATTTACATGGGTGCAACGATTGGACTCGGCGTGCTTGGTGGATATCTTGCAGTAACGCCTGGGATTCCATCAACCCCGCAGATATATCTCATATTCCTGTCAAGCACATTGTGGATAGCTGGCTTTGACATGATATATGTGATACCCGATATCGAGACTGATCAGCGGCTAGGTCTCAAGACCGTGATGACAAGGTTTGGAACCGACCGTGGTCTCCTGATATCCACACTCACGCATGCTGTATCTTTCATTGCAATGCTTATTGTTGGTCTTTACATAGATTCATTCTGGTATTTTGTTATGCTTGTGCCCATCCTGGGCCTTATGATATTACAGCACAGGATCATAGATCCTTCCAATCCGTCAAGTGTCCGCGCTTCGTTCTTTGGTGCGAATTCGTTTATAGGCATCCTGTTTCTGGTTGGTCTGATATTAGCTTATAACTTCGGTGGGATCTGATCTCTTTCTGTAAACTGTGAAATTGAATATCAGCAGCAGGGCGATGGATACAAAACCAAGTGATCCTATTGTAGACCATATCTTTAATCCGTTATAAACATAGAAGAACATGAAAAAAGATCCAATTGACGGTCCAATCGCCCTGCCCGCCGAATTTGCCATACTCAGGAATCCCATGTATCTTCCAGTCTTGCCTTCTGGCGCAATCTGCGATACTACGGTGTTCATACCGGGTGATGTGAGGTTTTCACCCACAGTTATGAACAGCATGTCGAACATCAGGCCGTAAAGAGAATGCGAAAATGCGACAAGGAAATACCCAAAAGAATAGAATGCCGAGCCAATTGCCATTACATGAACGATGCTGATCTTTCTGGTTATCCATGACATTGGATATTGACCTAGAACAACGACAAGACCGTTAACCGCGTATATGTAGCCTATGTTGCTCTCAAGAATCCCAACAACCTTTGTGGAATATACCGGCAATGTTACCGAAAATTGCGATGAAACAAGTGTTATGAAGAAAGTTCCAGCAGCAAAGAGGATCAGTTTCCAGTCGAGTCCTATGCGCACGGCACTTCCTCTTTTAGGTGCTGAAAGCCCAACAGGATGCAGAAACAGAGCCACTACAGTCAGCTGTATCAGGCTTGTGATGGCTACAAGTGTGAAGATATATCCAATATTTATTGCAGACAGAAAGCCCCCAGTGAGCGGACCGATTGCCCATCCAACGTTGGACATTATCCTGTAAAGCGAATATGCCGTGTTTCGCTCACTTTCAGATGTTACATCAGAGACCAGGGCGGATGCGGCTGGAAATACAAAGGCGCCTGATATCGAGGAGCTTATGAAGAAACCGATGATGATGAATTCATTTGCATGTGTGAAGACGAGAATCGACAGAGTCGCGTATATTGAAAGACCAATTACAGATCCAGCAAGCAGAGTGTTTCTCCTTCCGATCCTGTCTGAAAGATGTCCGCCAAGAAGACTGAATATCGATGAAAAGACAGAAAGAATTGTGAAAATTACGCCAACATAAAATATGGAAATTTTCAAGTTTATGTTGAAGAAGATTGCCATGAATGGCCAGCTTGCGCCAAACCCTATGCTGCGTATACAGGATGCGGTCGACACTGCCCATAGCTGCCGGTTGCCGAGCATCAGTCCTCCGGAAGCCTTATCACGTAAACGCAAAGACAATTCTCCGTTATCGCGAAGGTATAGAAAAACAGGATTGTGCATGGATTAACCGGATTCTAGATAATTTTATTTCTACGAAAGCGCTATAATGCTGAATGTGGAAATACTGCTCCTACAGCCCGCTGAGAATCAGCTTCGCCGGCGGCGGCACAGATATACCGCCGTTTGTTGATGAATATGGTTCATCTGTCGTGAATGCGACATTTGACAGGGGAGTGATGCTGAACTACAGGGAAGACCAGTATCCGCTTGAGATCTCGTCGAGGGATTTCTTCAGCAGCACAGTATCCGGTGTTCATTCTGAAAGAAGAGGCATGCCTGGGAAACTGGTTGATCTTTTCACCAAGATGGGGATAAGTAAGGGAAGCGTCCTTATAAGCAGTGATGTCCCTCCTGGCTCAGGACTGGGATCTTCCAGTGCGCTCATTTTGGGCGCCCTGAACCTGATTCACACAATAAGGGGAGAAAAGGCCGATCGGCATTCTCTTGCAGAGGAGGCTTACGCGGTAGAGAGAGATTTCTTCAGGATCACCTTGGGCTTGCAGGATCCATACGCGATTGCGTTTGGTGGCTTCAAATCTTTTAATTTCGACAGAAATGGCATCTCAAACTCGATTTTTGACATGAGCAGGGATTTCATCAGGAAGTTTGAATCTTCGCTCCTCCTTGTTTATACCGGCAAGACAAGGCAGAGCAGCAGGATCCTTTCAGATCAGGTCAGAAGATCCCACCAGAAAGATCCGGAAACGATTGAGAAGCTTGCTGCAATCAAAAGACTGGCTCTTGAAATGAATGATGCGATAGCAAGGGAAAGATATCCGGAGATAGCATCAATCATCAACACCGGATGGGAAATAAAGAAGAGTCTCGGAAGAGATGTGACAAATGATACGGTTGACGGTATAATAAGAGCTGCCATGAGGAATGGCGCCGATGCTGCCAGGCTCCTTGGAGGCGGTTCCCAGGGATTTGTTCTTCTTCTCTCTCAGGACAGAATGGTGGAACTTCAGAAAAAGATGCTGAACTATTCAAGGTTTGTTGTGAGAGTTTCATTCGACAGCCTTGGAACAAGAATCATAGCTCATCGCTAATTTCGGTCTTCTCTGAAATATGACCGCTGACATCGGTTTTCCTCACCATGGATGCGAACACCAGTGAAAGTATCATTATTCCAAACAAAGCGACTGAATACAGGTGTATGTCTATAGATCTGCTCAGTGACGTGGATCCGACATCGTAGAGGGCAAGTGATGCGACTATGATTCCAACTGCTCCTCTTGACCCAAGTATACCGGTCACTGTCTTTGGCTTTACTTCCTTCACTGTCCTTGAGGATAGAAGATAGTTCAGGGAACCTCCCACACCCGCGGATATTGCAACAAGGACGACAAGATATATGATGTATTGTCCTGTCGGGAAAATGACGTCAAGCCCTGCTATACTGAAATATAACGGTATAAAGAAACTGTCATCCAGTCTCGTAAGGGTTCTCTTGATCTTTCCGTTCAGATCTTCGCCTATGACGACATCGCTGATCAGTATACCTGCAAAGAAGGCACCGAGAACATATGTAACACCTATTTCCTCAAATATCAGGGACACGAGGAGACCACCTACGATAACAGCACCAAATACAATCTTCTCTCCCCTCTGCATTGCGTGAATCCTGTCAAAAAATGAGACGACGAATTCTGAGTGTTTCCTCAGAGCACGATCAAGAAGTGCAAGCAGTATCACAAATATTATGATGCCCGGTATCTCGATGTATATCTGTTTGAGATCTATGGATATGGATGTAATGGCAAGCGCAACAACATCTGTAATAATTACAGATGCAAGTATAACGTCACCAGTATGCATGTGAAGCAGACCATTATCCTTGATCAAAACCGAAATTATGCTTATTGACGGTACGCCGATGGCTATCGACACAATTATTGACTGAAAATATGATAGATCCAGAACATAATGGGAAACAAGTATCATTATTATCACAGGTATGAAAAAACTTGTCGCTGAGAAGGAGAGGCTCTTTCCAAAATTGGCCCGAAAGGTATCCGTTGTGGCCTCAATTCCTATATATAATATGATAAAGAATAGGCTTATCTCTGCAATTGCGCTGAATGTAGCTCCGGGCTGCACGAGGTTCAGGACTGCAGGGCCAAGTATGAGTCCAGCCAGGATTTCACCCACGACAGACGGTAGGCCATATCTCTCGAATAACTCTCCTAAAACGAAAGCTATGATCAGAAGCAGGAGAATTGATGTAAGGAGTGGCAGTGTCACATTTTTATGTACATAAGATAATTGATAAATGTTTTGTTTTTAAAATGTTTAAGTGAAATAATCAGAAGAAATTGATTATTCCCATTATAATGTAATGATTGAGCATTAATGTAACAAAAAGAACGGATACCGTGTTTACAACCTTAACCAGCGGATTTATCGCAGGCCCGGCTGTATCCTTGGTAGCATCCCCAACAGTGTCGCCGACGACTGCTGCCTTGTGCGCCTCGGAACCTTTGCCTCCATACTCACCCTGCTCGATGTATTTCTTCGCGTTGTCCCAGGCGCCGCCGCCCACAGTCATCATTATTGCAAGCGGGAATCCAGAAAGTATTACACCAATCAGAACGCCGGCGAGGGCAAGAGGACCAAGGATGAAACCCATGAGTATCGGGGTCAGTATACCAATCAAAGCAGGTACCAGGAGCTCATGGAGGGCCTCCTTCGTCACTATGTCCACGGCCTTTCCGTAGTCAGGTTTCTCTGTCCTGTTCAGTATTCCAACATGTTCACGGAACTGTCTCCTTACCTCTTCCACGATTGCATATGCCGCCTTGCCCACTGAATTCATCAGGTATGATGTGAAGAAGAATGGAAGCATAGCGCCGACAATAAGTCCAATCAGAACAAGCGGGTTGTCTATCTGGATAACTGTGAAATTTGCGTTGATGAGAACCTTGTATGCCGCAAAAAGTGTAAGTGCTGCAAGAACTGCACTTCCTATTGCATATCCCTTTGTAACAGCCTTTGTCGTGTTTCCAACAGCATCAAGCGGATCTGTTACCTCTCTCCTTGTCTTTTCATCGAATCCAGACATTTCAGCAATTCCGCCTGCGTTGTCCGTAATTGGCCCGTAGGAATCAATGGAGATGATTATGCCTGTAGCTGAAAGCATGGCAGCCGCTGCCACACTTATTCCATAAAGACCATAATCGCTTCCTTTGAATACGGACGATATCCCATAATATGATGTCAGGCCGAATGAAAGGGCTATGCCAATAATGATCACGATTGCAGGAATGAAAACAGCCTGCAGGCCATAAGAAAGACCGGTAATTATATTCGTTCCTGTACCCGTGGTAGATGCCTTGGCTATCTTTGCTACAGGTCCGTACCTTTCGGATGTGTAGTATTCAGTAACATAGACAAAGATAAGCATTATTATTATCCCGATGACAGCATCTATGAATACTACAGTGGAGCCTCCAAGGAGCAGGTCAGTGACAATGTAAAAACCGATGATAGAAATAATCACTGTTGCAATTAAACCGCGGTATAAAGCACCCATAATCCTCTGGTTGGGTCCTTTCTTCACGAAAAATATGCCTGCCATGGTGGAAAGCAATGCCACTGCACCCAGTACAAGCGGGAATATTATCGCCGCCGTACCTATCTTGTCCAGATAGGCAAGAAGCATCGCAGCAAGGGCAGTAACTACAAATGTTTCATAAAGGTCTGCGCCCATTCCTGCGCAGTCTCCCACATTGTCACCGACGTTATCTGCGATGACAGCAGGGTTCCTCTCGTCGTCCTCTGGCAGACCCTGTTCTATCTTACCGACGAGATCCGCACCAACATCGGCGCCTTTGGTGAATATACCACCGCCAACCCTTGCAAAGAGGGAAACGATCGATGCTCCAAAAATGAAACCGATCATCAATTCCGGATTGTCATAGAGCATGTAGAATGATATGAGACCCAGGACTGCCAGTGAAATAACCGTGAGACCAGTAACACTGCCACCGCGTATCGCTACCCTGAGAGCTGGATTCAGGCCTGACTTTGCCCTTATAGCAGCCCTGACGTTTGCCCTCACGGATATATTCATCCCAATCAATCCTGCAACTGCAGATCCAAGTGCTCCGACAAAAAATCCCAGAGCTATTTCGCCACCGTAGGTGAAATTCTTGTAAGCAAAGAATGCCCCAAAGATTACGAAAGTCAGAACAATTACAAAAATGAATACTGTTGTATACTGGCGCCTCATGAAAGCGTTTGATCCATGACGGATGTAATCTGAAATAGCCTGTGCCTTTGGGTCGTCAACCTTTATCTTCAAAAGAATATAACTCTGGACACCGGCGTAGATAAGACCTAGAAGTGCAGATACCAGTACAAAGAGCTCCCAGCCCAGTATTGAACCATACATTGGCAGGTGATAGTATGTTTATTAAAATTATTTTTCATTGCGACAGAGAATGTCAAAGCTTGTATACGATATCTGAAACGATATCGCCTTCCTTAATCCCGAGTGTTTTTGCTCCTGTAGTCAGGTTTGCAACCTTTGCCTTGAGCAGGCTTTCAAGATCCTTCACACCGGTTACCCTGACTGCAGTATCCTTGAGCTTTTCCGCAGCTTCAATGTTCAGGTATCCGCACATTACATAGCCTGTTTTTCCCTTGAGCATGACAAGTGGTGCTCCATACATATCTACCTTCAGGTATTCGTAGTCACGACTCTGTATTTTGATTGTCTCTGTGCATATCATAGAAGTGAATCAATTGCAGGAATAAAAGATACTATGTTAATAGACAAAACTATTAGCATTTAATTCCAAGACGGCCCCTGTTTCTACCCAGCACTCGACTGATGCCGGAACCATACTGCGCTGCCTTCTTGCTGGCCATAGAAATGCTCCTGCTCATCCCTGAAATAATGGCTGTCTGCCTTAGAATAAATTTGTTTGTTCCGTCAACAATGTGTGCAGATCTCGGAAGATTCCCTATCTCAATGATTGGATCCTGGAGATATGGTAAGATCAATTTCTTTCCAAAGTGGCTGGCTATTTTTATTTCCCTTGGTAGTGTTACCTCGAAAAGTTTCCTGATGCTTTCAGTATTATCGAGATCTGGTTTTTCCTTAAACCTGTTATATCCATAGAAAATCTCGTCACTTCCCTGACCTGTTATCAGGTTCTTCTCATCTATTCTTTCAAGCATAAGAGCAAGCACAGTCTCGTAACCAAGATCGCTCAGATTAATAACAGGATCTATCTTCTTTACAGTCAATGCAGTTTCAATTATTTCATCTTCGTCAACAATTATCTCGTGTAAGTCTGATCCCAGCATCCTAGCAGATTTCCTTGCAGCTCTGACATCATAAGATTCAGCGATGCCACAGACATATAAACCATACCTTCTTCTGGACAAGTAAGCTAAAAAAGAACTATCCAGTCCCCCGGAGAATGCGATAGCAGATTCAGGAGCTGAAGAAACGATAGCCTGCAATATTGAGTTGGTGATTATATCAGCGTAATATTCGATATCTGCTATTTTCTTTTCCATGTATCCTTCAGGAGATTTGTGAGAATATTAAAAACATTAATCGAAAAATAGATTAAGTTTCGATTTAAATTGCCTGAAAATAAATAATAGATTAGATGTCTTGTCGCATTGATATGATCAAAAACCTAGGCAAAAAGAGTGTATTTTCAGTTGGTATAGGAACATGGGGGATCGGTGGAAAGAGCACCGCTGTCAATAAAAACGATGAGTCTGAAATAATATCCATAGAATATGCCATTTCAAAAGGAATAAACGTTATAGATACAGCAGAAATGTATGCGGCAGGTCATTCGGAGGAGATCGTAGGTAAGGCAATCAAGAAATTTGACCGGGAGAAGCTGTTTATCATATCAAAAGTCTGGCCGGATCATTTGAAAAGAGATGATCTGATAAAATCCGCCAGGGAAAGCATTAAAAGACTGGATACAGACTACCTGGATCTATACCTAATCCACTGGCCAAGTAATTCGGTACCTCTCGAAGAGAGCCTGAATGCCATGCTTTATTTGAAAGATAATGGTCTTACAAGTCATATCGGGGTAAGCAACTTTGGCCCAGATCTTTTGGAGAAATCTATTGAAATTTCTGGAAAGTCCAATATTCTCGCGGACGAGATAGAATATAATTATACTAATCAGAAGGAAGCTGAATCCACAATATCATTCTGCAAGAAGCATGGCATAAACATAATAGCATATTCCCCACTTTCAAAAGGGAATATACCGAGAGATGAATGTATTTTGAGAATCGCGGAAAAGCATGGAGTTTCAGAGGCACAGGTGATACTGAGGTTTCTGATGGAGGATAGTCTGCCAATACCAAAGGCAGTTAAAAAGGCACATATTGATGATATCGTAGAATCAATTAAACTTCATTTGGATCAGAATGAAATAAATGAATTAAGGAAGGCATAAAGCGAGCAATGTTCAATTATGAAATTCTATCCGGAGATCGCAGTTTATATCATTAAAGCTGGTTCCTTTGTGGCTCGCAACTTATAGAGTTGGCATCCTCCTTTACTGATACCTTCTCGCCTTCCCGAATGTATACCTGTGATCTGCAGAAAAAGGAAATTCCTTCAGACTCGACCCTCAAAATGTAATATTTTTCAGGCAAATTATCGGGTGTAGCGATCAGCTGCACAGTATCCTGTACCACACCGGACGATACTTCATATTCCTTTAAACGTTCTGAATGACAGTTATAGCATCTGTTTCTCTTTTCAAGGAATGAACTGGAACAATGTTCACATCTGTATACTATCATGAAAACGCCTCATAAATACCTGCCACAGCATTGTTACCAAAGCCTGCCATATTCAGGGTAAAGCCAACTTCATGCTGTTTAACCTGCCTGGGACCGGCCAGACCGTTTATCTGCTGGAATATCTCGCATGCCTGTGCAATGCCGGTTGCGCCAATTGGATGGCCCTTTGAGTTCAGTCCGCCACTTGGATTGATCGGGAGTTCTCCAGAGATTTCTGTGTATCCGTCAAGCAATGCCCTGTGCCCTGAACCTCTTTCAAAAAAGCCTATGTTCTCGCTTTCCACTATTTCCAGGATTGTAGACATGTCATGTAATTCCGCAAAATCTACATCTTTTCTCTCGAGACCAGATTCTTTGAATACTTTGTCGGAGGCTTTTTTCACGCAATCAATTTCAAGAAAGGATTTCCTTTCTGATATTACCGGATTGGATGAGGATGATGCGATAGCCCTTATTTTCACAGCCTTTCCAGTAAATGACTGTACCATATCGTCACGCGTCAGGATCAGGGAGGCCGCTCCGTCACTAACCGGGCAGAAATCGTATAATCTTAGTGGATCTGCTATCATCTTTGATCTCATTATTTCTGATAATTCAACAGGCTTCTGGAAGTGAGCATAATGGTTCATTGCACCGTTTTTGTGATTCTTCACAGCGACAGATGAGATACTTTCCATTCCCACGCCGTAATCTCGCATGTAAATTTTTGCCATGAATGCTGCAAGGGAGGGTAAAGTCAGCCCGGATTTCCTTTCACGTTCGGAAAGCAATGAAGCAATTATGGAAGTCGACCTTCTCGAGGGGACAGAAGTCATCTTTTCAGCTCCAACAATAAGGACGGTGTTAAAATCTCCACTTTCTATCAAGGAATTTGCGGTGTATATTGCTGAACCACCGCTTCCGCTTGTATTATCTATCCTCATGGAAGGTGTCCCTTCAATTGAAAGGGCTGAGCAGACATGATCTGATAAACCGGATAACCCCGTATATTCACCGCCATAGGAATTGGAAACTATCACAAGATCTATAGAATCAGAATATCTTGAAGCAATGTCACGAGAACTGTCAACCGCGAGTGAAACTAAATCCTCTTCCCTCTTACCGAACCTTGTCATCCCAAATCCGACGATAGAGGTCATTCATATCAGGATAGGAAAACAGTTAAAGTATGTTGCGAGTTGTTATAAAAACAAGTCTGTTGTTTTCATCATCAAGTTACGTAAATGACAATAAAAATAGTTCCGCGCATGAACCCGTTTTTCCTATAGTTATTCTAACATGCTATTCAAATTACTATTTCAGGATTAATTATGTCTGCTATGTATGCAATTCAATTTATCTATTTGCTGAAATGCTAAACTCTTGGGCTGAAAACAATAAAAGAATTCAGAAATGGCACAGCATATTCATGATCATGCAAGTGCACACACAAGAAAAAATGGACTCACCATATTATTTTACTAAGATCACCTGTATTTAACGACTGAAATACAACGGTCTCAGCGATCCGAAACAATTATTGATGTTAAACTATTGCTATTTAATGTCCGCTACCGATCCAGATGATTATACGCCCAGACTCTTCAGGGTCATACTTCCTGTAAACGATATAGAAATGGCGCAGAAATTTTACTCCTCATTACTTAACATTGAAGGGAAAAGGGTGTCCCCTGGAAGGCATTACTTCCAATGCGGCGGTACAATACTTGCCTGTTTTGACCCAAGGGGTGATGGCGACCAGTTCGATCTTCCTCCAAATCCAGATCACATATATTTCGCAGTAAAGAATCTCAATGATGTATTCAAAAGAGCGCAGGAATTGGGAGCTGTCATTTTAGATGAGATTGGAACAAGACCCTGGGGAGAAACCTCGTTCTACCTGAGGGACCCTTTTGGGAATAAAATTTGTTTCGTTCAAGAAGAGACCGTATTTACGGGTAATTGATTGTTAAAAAAATATCACTCAGGATTTACCTGATTAATACTCTTCACCAAGCAATCTAATCTGCTGTTTAAACCTGATAGTGGATGGGGTTGACCGGATTTGAACCGGTGACCTCCCGGTTATCAGCCGGGTGCTCAAACCAAGCTAAGCTACAACCCCTTAACTACGGAAGAAGCGAATAGGTGAATTTATAATAAACATTTTGCAGAGAATTGCTTCACTGGATTTTCATTGAACTGAATAGATGTCCCATTGATTTTGGAGCATTCACTGATTGTTTATGTACTTTGAGAAGTAAAAAAGTTTAAACCCCATATTACAAGGATGCAAAGATAGCAAATATTTCAGACATATAATTAAGTGAAAATCTAAAAAATGTTACTTACTTGTTTGAACACGTTTGAACGAAATTTCAAGCTGGTATCTGTTTCAGGTTTCTGCACACAGAGCAGATATCTGATGTGGTTGGGGTGCCACAAATTCTGCAGTTTCCAAGATGAGCATATTCACCCGCCGAAGCAAGAGATTTCTTTACCTCTTCTCCGAATTTCGCGATCGCATAAGCTGTGCCGGGATGCTTCTCCTCCAATCCTGAGATTATTTCCCTAATCTCATTTCTTTCGGCTCTGCCAGCATATGGGCATGACAGACGATCGACCTTTATGCCCTGAAGTATAGAATAAATCAATACCTCCTTTTCCGGTATTTTCCATAGCGGAATGACCCTCTTTACAAGTCCATCATGCTGATTTTCATGGGGTGCCATCCTGGACATCCTGACGGTATCGCCTTTAATGACATTCATTAGAACTGACTGGGCATAATCATCCAGATTAATTCCAAGGGCAAGATAATCCGCTTCAGCCCGGGTTGCGAGAAGATTCATAGTCTGTCTCCTCATTGGACCGCAGTGTGAGCAGGGTACAGTAAAAGGATCTGACTGAACAACCTGGTCCATCGTAATTCCAAATTTTGATTTGAATGATATAACTCTATGCTCCACCCCAAGGGCATGACATATCTCCCGTGCGGACTCAAGTTCTATGTTTCTATATCCTTCTATACCCTCATCGACTGTGACCGCTACAACTTTTATCTTCTTGTTTTTCCCTAAAACTTTCTTTATCAGGTAAAGAAGAACTGAGCTATCCTTTCCTCCAGAAAGGGCCACTGCGACGGTCCTATCTTCCTTTCCAGCTCTGATCTGTTTCCTTATTTCAGCCTTGAATCTTGATTCGACGCTTTCCGCAAAGTGATTCTCGCAGTATCTCATGCCATTATATCTTGCTTCGTAAATAGCCTTTTTCCCGCATTTACTGCAGTCCATATCGTCATTGTATTTCATTGAGTTATATATACTGACACTGAAGCGGCAGTCAATGATTTATAAAACATGAAAATTAACTGTGGAAAAAAATTGGATGCTATAAGATACCACTACGTGCTGTTCGATCTCGACGGGACCATACTGGATAGTGAGGGTGTTTCAGCATTTGCGACGAATTATGCTTTCAAGAAAGTACTTGGAAGAGAGCTGACTGAATCCGAGGAGAAGTCGCTGATAGGCAGGCCTGTCAAATACATTCTGAAGGACTGGTATGGCGAAACAGGTGAGGAGATATATAGAATAGGAAGCACTTATTTTAACCAGCAGGCAGCAGTGATAAGACCATACAGGGGAATAAAGACATTAATTGCAGATCTGTATCACAAAGGTGCGAAAATGGCCGTGGTGACCACAAGCCACACGGAAAATTCTCTCAAGCTGCTGAAATTGAATGGAATATTGAGGTATCTTGTAACAGTAATAGGCCAGGAGGACACAGAGAGACATAAGCCTGACCCTGATCCGGTTCTTCTCGCACTTCAAAGGATGAGGTATAATGGATCAGGTAATGCTATATTCGTAGGGGACCAGCCAGCAGACATTTATGCTGCCAGGAATGCAGGAATAATAGATGCAGCTGCACTCTGGGGAGCTGCTGATGAGGAAGTGATCGAAAGCTGTAAGCCGAAGTATACGTTCAAAAAAATAAGAGATTTCAGAGAATTTATCTTTCTTTCCGACGTAAAAAAGTGAATCCTCAATCCTCCAGTATATATACTTAGGACATATTTTGTTTTATGATTCCTGAAATTTTGATTCCAGGCTTGAAGAATGGCGATTTGTTCCCTAAGACGTTTACCTGTGTGGGTTCAGATATTTCCCCGGCGTTGAGGTGGGGTAACTTCTCTGAAAATGTGGTAGAATATGCACTTATAATGGATGATCCGGACGCTCCGTCCGGTCTCTTCACACACTGGATAATTTATGGTTTGAAACCAGAAATGTACAGCCTACCGGAAAACGTTCCAAAAACGTTGAATCTTCCTTTTGGCGGCATACAGGGCAAGAATGATTTTGGAAAGATGGGCTATGGTGGCCCGTGTCCGCCACGTGGCAAGCCTCACAGATATTACTTCAGGCTATTCGGTCTTCTGACACCGTCTGATCTCGGCAAAAGTGTAACAAGAAAGGAATTCGACAAAGCCATAAATGGTAAATATTCTGAAAAGGCTGAATTTATGCTAATGTTCAGCCGCTGATTCTTTTGTAAAGAGAATGCGTGTTTAACCTGTTATAGTATATTCGATTGTCTTTCCGCTCTTAATTGCCCTGTATAGTTCCTGGCCTGTGTCGCTTATCATCTTTATCCTTATGATGCCTTTTGATGAACTCTTGGCCTGCAAAACCAAAAGATCGTCAATATACAGTTTCACATTCCTGTTAGGTGATTTAACAAATATATGAATGACACGGTTCTTGATCTCTATTTCAGCTTTGTTTCTGGATCGGATTGATGTCTGAGACTCATCTGGCTCCACCTCAAGTTTCATGTTCAGCCGGCGTTCGAGTTCGTTAATGGTTGATCCCTTCTTGCCGATAAGCCTGGGTATATTCTCCTCTGATACCCTGACAATCGCCCTGTTCTTTCCTGTCATGGAAACGTTTACGTTATTGACCCCGAGGAATTTGGATATCTCATCCCTTGTTCTCTCCTCTGCAGCTTTTGCGAGAACCGGATCTTCTGTCTCCACCGGTACAACAACTACCTGCTCTCCAAAAGTATATGCTTCGAAGAGAGGTTTCTGGTCGTAGAAATCCCTTACTACAATTACGGGTCTTGCAAGATCCTCCTGGTTCATGCCAGAAGGCACCTTGACAACGTACTCGGTTGTAAGAACGGAGGATACGCTGCCTGCTGATATGAAAAGGATCGTATCAATGACCTGTGGTATAAGACCGAGTTCAACCCTTCCAATGAAACGCTGCATTGCGTCAATGGCCCTCGTTGCATGGACGACGCCCACCATTCCCACTCCTGCAAGCCTTAGATCAGAATAGACCAGGAAATCCGATGTTATCCTCATCTCGTCGAAAACAGTATAATCAGTCCTGACAAGCAGCAGTATATCACCTGTCTTTTCCATTGATCCCTCAAGGCTGGCGTATTGAGTGATTTCACGCATGAGCTCAAGATCACGGGGCTTCTCCATAGTTTTAACAATCTTTCCCCTCGATGAAAAGAATTCAGCCAAAGCCTGGACGAAGGTGCTCTTTCCAGCTCCTGGAGCTCCTGCTACAAGTATACCATGTACTCCGCTGACAAGGCGGTCCATTAATCTATCATTGATGGAATAGTCAGAAATGCTGAGTTTTGTAATTGGTCTCACTGCGGTTATCTCAAGGTCGTCTGAAAATGGTGGTCTTGTTATGACTATTCTCATGTTCCTTATCTGCATGACGGTTGCACCATGCATGTCAAGCTCAACGAATGACTCGTCCTCAAATCTCCCGCGTTTAACGAGATTCGCGGCAAGGTTTTCGAGTTCAGATCTGGTTATCTTGGTGTCGAGCCGATCAAGCCTGACTGAACCAGGCTGTCCCCTCTTGACAAACGGTTCCATGTCAGGTTTCAGGTGTACCGAGCTGGTATCCTCACTGAAAAATTCCTCTATATTCCTAGACCTCAGGTCGGGTGGTTCTATGTATTTGACAGAAATGCCCTTTATTTCAGCTATCTCCTTCTGAACTACATCTCCGGTCACAAGTGTCGCATTGTTTTCGGCGGCACATATCCGTATAAGCTCATCGATCTCACCGCTTTTTGCCCTCTCGATCTGCCAGTTAACGGGCCTTTTACCATAAAAATCAAGAAATATTTTGCCCTTGTTATGGAGATCACGGAGAAATTTGAGTTCCTGAATGGCTGCCGTTCCAATTGATCTTCCCTCATTTGCCTGATGTTCTATTTCAGCTATAAGAGCTTCTGCAAGTATGACATGTGACCCGTTATGCTTTGAAATGAAACCTGTGAACCTGCCATCTATTATTACTGATGTATCTGGCACAAAATCCATGGGGGTTTAAGATTCACAGGTTAATTAACCGTTTGCAATCCACTGCACTCAATTAAATTATCTTTACATGCTATCTATGGTATATGACATATGACAATTCAGAACATAACATTTAGTCGCAGAATTATTGTTTCTGGTCTGATCAGATAAGCATCAAACATGTCACAAAACTTATGTTTTGATATACATATTGTATAATGATCTCTCATGTTTAATGGAACGGGCAACGTCGATGCAAAGGTACCGGGCAATATACGTTCTGCAGAAGGATCAAGAATTTCTGGGCATAAACCTGGGAAAACGTTCCTGATTACAGTTGATTTTTCCTCAAGCAAACCGATATACAGGCAACTTGTAGACAGAATTATTGCTTTGATTGCATCAGAGGATCTGATACCGGGAGACACCCTTCCTTCTTCAAGAAAAATGTCATCACTATTGGGAATCAATTACCACACGGTCAATAAAGCATATGACATGCTCATAGACGCAGGATTTGCAGAGATGAATCATAAGCGGGTAAGAGTTGTAGGCAAAACAAAGAGGAAAAATGATGAACAGATAGATCCGGACTGGCTCGAAAGAGAAGGATCTATCGTTGCTGAGGCCATATCACATGGGTATTCAAAGCAAAAGATAATGGATTCTGTTGAATCTGTTATTGATTCTATCCTTGGGGGAGATGAGCATTGATCGGACTGACGATCTTTTCTCTTCTTACTGGAATCATTATTACTGCCTTTGTCTCGATTGTTTTTGCGATTACACCATATTTTACCCCACCTTACATACAGTTTGGTGTCAGGATACCTGATGGCCATGAATCTGATAATTCCTTGAAAGCTATCAGGTTTAGGTTTCTGATATCTGAGATGGCTCTTATGATATTTTTTATTGCAATATTCCTTGTTTATCTGAACGGAATATCTCCGCTAATTTCCGGAATTATGCCTCTATTTGACATTATTCTATCCTTTCTGGTTTACCTCAAATTCCATTATCACACTTTAAAATTGAAGTCTGAGATGCAGCCGCTCCAGGAACAAACCGAGGTTTCAACTGCCGTTATTCAAGAGGATAGCCTGGGTGTTCGGCATATTGCACTCCTTTTACCGTGGATTGAACTTGGCATTTTCATAGCGATTGGAATATACAGATATCCATTGATACCTAACACGTTCCCGATTCATTTTGGAGCGAACGGGCAGCCAAACGGTTTTGCAACTAAGTCCATAGAATCGGTCTTCTCTGTAATACTTCTTGTAGGCGTTCCAGTCAACGTATTATTCAGCATAATATCCCTTGCCATATTGAGAGTCAATCCTTTCCAGAATCCAGGGAGCCCTGTAAAAACCAGAATGCAGATGAGCGGCTTCAACCGGATTAATTTCTATCTGATGCCAGCTATTGCTTTGGTCGTGAATCTTACCCTTTTCGTATCTTCAGCGGTTATATGGGGCATGTTATCGTCCAGCTATGTCTTCATAGCAATCATACCTGTGATTGCAATTTTACCCGCAATAATCATTATAGGAATGAAAGTTGGGCAAACAGGCTGGAAGCTCTATCCGAATGCAAATAACTCAGAGAACGGTGTAAAAGCAAGGAATGATGATTCTTTCTGGAAGGGCGGTGTCATTTATTTTAACAGAAATGACAGTTCTATTATGGTTCCAAAGAGATTTGGTTACGGCTATACATTAAACTTTGCCCATCCGGTCACCTGGATTCTTTTCGCTGCAACTTTTATTGTTTTGGTGGTAATCCTGGCAGTGGTCATGCATATTCTTTAAAAAGTGCCCTCTTCCCTGCGTCTTGCCCTCTTTTCCTTTACCCTTTCAATCTCCTCCTTTTCGGATTCTGTGGGCTCGACTTCCTCGGTACCTGCCACGGAGAAGAATTCAGGTGGAACCTCCTTTACAAGGAATATTTCAGGGGTAGCCCTGTAAACCTTCCGTCCGGATTCAAGCATTCTGTTCACATCAATTTCCACAACGAGAGGATTGTCAACATGAAAAAGACCGGACACATAGGCCTGCCTGTATGTCTTTGAAAGATGCACCCAGGTCTTGTCCGAAGGTCCGATCCCTGTTTCTTTTATGAACTCTAACTCATCCGGGGTTGTCTGGTAGAATAGCTTGTCTGGAATATCATCTGTGGGAAGATCATCCATGTTTACCGGTATAGTGTGACCATAGGTTGCCCTGATGCTCGAGTTGCCGTCCCACTGGTATCTCCCCTTCGGCTCTGTCTGAGCGAATGCCTCAATGTGATGTGGGGTCAGCCAGCCAAAATGCCTCTTTTCCGCCTTAATTGCCGGAACGATTGAAAAAACCTTTGCCCATCCATGGTCATCCAGCCTGATACCATATCTTTCTGGAAAGTGCCTGAGCATGCCTGCCAGTATTTTCCCAAGAGAATCAATCTCTCTCTGATCCATCAGCAATTTTCCCTGGTTACCGCACTCAGGGCATTCTTCCCCTCTAAACGCACCGTGTTCCCTGCATTCCCTTAATCCGATCATTTGATCAACTCCTTCAGCTTCTTGGAAATTTCCTCAGAAACATCAATACTGCTGAAAATTGACTCTATTGTGTTTGTCACAGAAAGACCGCTCGTTGAAAAGCTTATTGTCTCGTCGCAGCGGTTTGCAAATATGCCGTGAACAGCGCAGACATAAATCTTGTTCACTTTTCTCCTCTTCAGGAGCTCGATAGACTGCAATACCGTTCCACCGGTTGATATTATGTCATCAATAAGGAGTATGTTCCTTCCGTATATGTCGAGTATATCATTCATGACGACCTTTACTGTGGAATCGTTCTCTCTCTTCTTATCGAGATGAAATGCCGTGGATCCAAGGGCCTTTCCTATCCTCATTGCCCTGTTGTATCCGCCATCATCAGGAGAAACTACAAAACTTATGTCCATCTCCTTGTAATGTTTGACAATTGAATCGGTGATCTCAAAATTGTTGAAAGGCTTAGAAGAAAATTCGAGGGTCTCCTCGTTGTGAATGTCTATAGAATAGAGTGCGTCTACATACGGGCTGACTGCTTCAACAATAACCTTTGACGATATGGGTTCTCCAATGTTGTACCTCATATGCTGCCTTGCATACTGGAAATATGGAAAGAGAAGATCGATCCTTGAAGGTTCCATTGACCTGGCTGCCTCAAGCAGGAATAAAAGCTCCAGAAAATCCCTCTCAGTCCGGATATTCTGAACAACCAGAACATTCTGATCCTTCAGGTCTTCCTGTATTCTCAAATAGATCTCCTTATCAGGAAATTGGCGTGTTTCCACGTTGCCAATTGTTGCACCAAACTGGTTTGCTATCCCTGTATGAAGGCTGGTAGTTTTATTAGAGGATAATAGGATCATTTAATCACCCTCTATATTGTTGCATGTTATAATTTTTATTTTGTTCCATTCAATAGACAATCATGATAGTTGATACAGTGAATATGCCTTGTAGATCTGTTATACCCCTTTTTAAAACACGAAAATGATAGGATTTCGATAAGATGACATATCGTAATGTAATACCGGATTGTGAAAGGTAGGTCTCTGGATATACTTGCTTTTATAGCCATGGCATCGTTCTGGGCTATAAACTATCCTGTTCTGAAAATTTCATTCAATTATGATGATCCCTTTGCAATCCTTTTCTACAGGATACTTTTCGCTGGAATTTCGGCGCTGATCATATTCTCGCACCGTCTAAGGATGCCGCGTGACTTCAAAACCAACCTGAAGATATTTGCGGTTGGTCTTCTCAGCATGGTGCTCTTCATGACATTCTGGTTCCTTGGGGAACAGGTTGAGCCCGCATCACTTTCCTCTATTCTCGTATACACCTTCCCGATATTTTCTCTTGTCTTCTCGGGTATGTTTCTAGGTGACCGACTCACAATTGAATCTATACTTGCATCCATCCTCGGATTCGCCGGCGTGGTGCTGATATTCGTCGAGCAGATCGGGTTGACTTCGATTTTTGGTGCCTTGCTCCTTGTAATCAGCGCCATATTCTGGGCGCTTGGGACCATTTTCTATAAAAAATATCTTTCTGGGGTTAGTCC
>JAKBLT010000060.1:0-5918 GCA_021831925.1 Thermoplasmata archaeon | reverse complement strand
GTCTTCTTGCATATATGTCGATGTGAATTGCTTTCACGGTATTTATCAGAACCAGTGCATCTGCCTTCTCTGCCGCCTTGGCTATTTTAACAATATCAGTGACATTTGGGGTGAGTTTGGCAAATACCGGTACGCTAACCTTTGCCTTGACCTCAGCCACGATTTCCTCGACCAGAACAGGATCAGACCCAACCTCTGAACCAAAGCCTTTTACATGCGGGCATGAGAGGTTCAGCTCGATTGCATCCGCACCATACGATTCCATCATTGATGCCAGGGTGGAGAACTCTTCGGAAGTGGCACCAAAAATGCTTCCAATCACTGGTTTCCCAATGGCCTTCGCGATGGACATTTCGCCCGCAAAATGCTCTATTCCTGGATTTGAAAGCCCTATGGCGTTCAAGAGGTTTTCACCAAGCTCTGCGACAACAGGAGGTGTAAAGCCGGGTCTTTCGGTACTTCCAATTGACTTCGTTACTACGGCAGCAGCACCTTCTTCGAGGATTCTCCTCATCGTGTATCCGTTCTCATCGAGGATTCCAGATGCAAGTATAAGCGGTGATTCAAGCTGCATAGAGCTAATATTGGTGATCAGAGGACTCTTGGGCACGCAACCTTAATCCCGTCCGATTATAAATTGTTTAGAACACAAAATATGCACTGAATAAAGAACTGATGATCAGATCAGAATGCCTTCCAAATCTTCTCGTGGAAAACCCATCAGTCTTATGTAACCTTTCCTGCTCATTATCCTTGAATAGGAATATACTTTTATATCTGGAAAATCCAAATCCCTGTCTGTAAAAAAGGATCTGCCTCCTAGGAGGTAGAAAGCTTTTGCGACCACAGGACTCTGGTAAAACATAACAAGGTTATCGGATGTCCTCATGTAATCCTCCAGTGTGTTTGGCTCTATCCTGCCAGGAATAACGATTTCTGAAGCACCGGATACGAATGAATCCATTATATCCTCGATCCTGAGCGGTAGCGACAGCACCGTAATTTCGAAGTATTTCGATATATCCTGATAGACCTTGAAATTAAACTTGTTCCTGAAAATCGCATCAAAATCTATGACGAAAAGATCCTCTATACCGGCGCTCAGCATTGATTGCACGTTGTTCCTAGATACGACGGTGGAATTCCTTATTTCAACGCACTCAATGCTCTCATCTACCAATCTTTATCATAACTCCATTTTTTATCATATGAACTATATTCTTTTACCCATATATGGGCCGACATTCGAATATCCGAGTTTCCTGAAATATTCCCTGGCGCCAATTCCGCTGATCACAATAGTCCTGTCCATTGAAAACTCATCTTTTGTGATAGACTCAGCTTCGGACATAAGCAGTCTGCCAAGTCCTCTATGCTGCCACGCCATCCCTGGCGAGTTTCCTAGTGGAACAACCTCACCGAAGACCTTTATCTCCCGGATTAGGCCGGCACCAATACACTCTTTCCTGTGTGCAGCCAATGACGGTCTTCGGAGACGAAGGAACCCCGCTATTTTTCCCTCTGGCGTTTCGTATGAGAGGAATACTTCCCTGCCGCGGCTTGCCATGTAATCAATTCTCTTCAAACTCAGGTTACCAAAATCGCCCTTCATATGGGCTACTTCTCTCTGTCTGATCTCCCCGCTCTTCCTACCTATCTGGGTAAGTTTCTCCCCTATTAGGTTGCGTATGTCGCTTCTCTTGACGCCCGCTTCAATAAACTGCACAGGAATATCCCGCTGCATCCTCTGGATACGTATCCAGGGCGGTATTATTGATAGATAATAAGCAATCAGATCCACTGCTTCCTCGGTATCCATCGGAATATACTTTCCGTTCTTCCAGAGCCTGTAGAGTGAGGTTCCCTTTACAACAAGCGTGGGGTATATCTTAAGCATGTCCGGCTTGTATGCATCGCATGAGATCATGCGTTCGAAACTTTTTCTATCGTCCTCAATGGAAGATCCGTACATCCCAGGCATAAGGTGGTAGACCACCTTGAGTGCCGCATCCTTTGATAGCCATGTGGACTTTGCTATCTCACGTATCCCATGCCCGCGGTTATTCATCCTGAGAACAGATTCTTTGAGGTTCTGAACACCTAGTTCAACTTTTGTGGTTCCATAGGATAGCGCCAGATCTATATCGTTCTGCAAGAACCAGTCTGGTTTCGTTTCTACAGTTAATCCTATGCATCTCCTTGCTGATTTCTCGTTTTCCGCTATGCTTGTTTGCAGATCCTGACTTACGGAACCGTTCATGCCATCCAGGCAGCCTTTTATGTAGTTTACCTGATAATCCTTTGATCTTGCTGTGAAAGTTCCACCCATTATTATTAAATCGACCTTTGACGTATCGTGACCAATGGTTTCCAGCTGCTTCAGTCTGTTAAAGACAATTTCATATGGATTGTATGCGTGGTTCCTACCCCTCAGGGCTGCTGGTTCAAATCCAGTATATGCCTGAGGCGAATTGTTCTCTACGCCACCAGGGCAATAAATGCACTTACCGTGTGGGCAGCTTTCAGGAGAAGTCATCGCAGCGACTACGGCAACCCCTGAAACTGTCCTTGTCTTCTTTATCCTGAGCAGTTCCTTCTCGTCTTCGCTGTATATTGATGAATTGAGAATTTCTGTGTCACCGGGGATCCACTCCATCCTGAGATCTTTTGCAATCCTGAACTTAACCGATTCAAGCTGGGACTTTGTCTTGATCTTTCCAGACTTGATTTCTTTCTCAATCTCCGTGTAGAAATCCACTTAGTTCAATCGATAGACGATATAAAAGAATTATTGGATCATGACCTGTGTAAAAATAAACGAAATAAAACGAATGTAATATCTAACCCACAGGCATTCAGAATAAAATGGTCCCAGGGCCTGTAGTGTAATGGATCATCATCTGGGCCTCCGGAGCCCAGGATTCGGGTTCGAATCCCGACAGGCCTGCTGTTCTTTTGGTTGTCCTAGGTTTCATTTGCAATACAGTCTATTTGCATTATTCTCGTGTAAATGGATTTATTTTGGATCGAAGGACTCAAATCTAACTTACCAAGGAAACATTTATTTTATCAAAATGCGTCAATAATTTCTGGTTCCAGGTCATTATCTGTACCAGGCTAATTCAATCTTAAGTTTTAGAAGCAAATATAAAACTAAGAAGAGCCATTTTTAAAAATCGAATATGCTTAATAGTCCCTTCAATATGCATTTAAAATGAAAGCAATATTGACAAAAAATGATAAGGAAACAGACCAAATTCGCCTTGATCTTGCCTGGAATCTGTTCTTTCCCGGTAGTGAGGGAAAACATCCTCATTATAGTGACCTTCTATACCCGTTTACAAATTGGCTATGGGTAACCCTGGGTTACAGATCCGGTTTCATGATGGTCAATAAAAAATCTGAGATATCATTCAAGATACCGGATCTTGAGACTTCAGCATTGCAATTTATTGCAAGAATACTTTCAATGTGGTTTGAAGAGGTTATTATTGAAAATGGAGATGGGTCCAATGAAAACTGCTGGACGTTTCCATTAACAAATGTTTATGATGAAAACCTAGACGAATCAGAAAAAGCAACACAACTAAGTGGTGAAGGATTTAGTTTTAGAAACCTGATGCCATTACTTGGGCCGAGCAGAGTATTTGCTACCGTAGAGTTTCTTGGACCAGGACAGGTGTCAGCGAGGCTTCACTCCCATTCAAGCATAGACGAGTTTTATCTCATAATAGAAGGATCCGCAACGCTCAGGATGAATGACAAAACAAGAATATTGAAAAGAGGCGATCTTATCTCAAAACCCACAGGACCTGATCTCACCAGTCAGATAATTGCAGATCAGGGAAATTCAGTCAGGATCCTCGATATCGAGGTGCATCCGTATCCAGATCCAAGGACTAAGGAAGTTGTTCACTATCCCGATCATGGAGAAATACTTCTTCATGGACATGGTTGGAGTTCAATAATTCCGAATAGTGCTGTTATGAGCCCCGAAGACTTCGACAGGAATTATGATAAGGGCTATTTTAGGAATATGGATGGATCATGGGTTCCAAAGGATATTCCCGGGTACCGCAAAAGGAAGGAATAATCACAGTATTCAGGTACGAACCTTTCATTTTGGCCATTAGTGCATATGGTATGCTGGTTTGGTTTTCCTAAATTGAATATATATATCAGAAACAACACAAATTGGAGTCGTCAGGCGCGAATGCAATTTATTTGCCAAGTTTCAAAAGTGGTGGCATATCGCATTACTACGCAATTTCGAATCAGGTGACATATTTTGATATGACTGTTCTTTTAACATATACTGGTTTTGTCTCTGAATCGAGATCGATTCTCTTATCGGTTGTGATGCAGAATTCAGGGGTTGGTCCCAAGACCATCTGTCTTCTCCAAAAATCTATGCTGTTAGCAGGAACTGTTGAAGCAATCATCCTGTCAAAATCATCATACGACTTTCCACCGGGCTTGGAAAACCAGATACACCATAGCGATTCTTTATGTTTTGCGGACGGGCTTTTAAGCTGATATAAGCCAGCATGCATTCCTGTAGCCAGTCCAGCAGCATTATTATGAATCGGCATCATATTGCCGGAGACTGCCCCGTGGTTCAATATATCTATTACACCGGAATCAGTCATGTAATACCAATCCTCATAACCAGACTTCTTTGAGCCTATCCACTGGGCTCCTTCGATTTTTAGCGAAACGCTCCCCAAATATCCCCTTATCCCGGCATGCAAAAGTTTTTCATGAAAGTCCTTTAGTGTTTTTTCGTAATCACCTGATGTAACAGAATCAATTTTCTGGTGCCAGAAAACATATCCAATCATCTTAATCTGTTAACCTAATAGCTCTTTATCATATTTTAATAATTGTCGATTGAGGCAATCATTTACATTGAACAAAAAGCTTGGGGAAAACTTGAACTTGAATTGGTTTTTTTGCAGACAGTAATTAAGAAATCCCAATCAAGGAGTAGGTGCTAATGTTTAATAATGATGATTTCTTATTATTAATTATGGAATCACCAGTACCATCAAACCCAGGAAAGAAGAATGGATTGCTAATAGGAGTGATTGCAGTGGTAGTGGTTGTTGTGATCGTCGGTTCCTTCATTGGAATCGATTACCATAATCTCTTTGGAGCAAAAAAGACCACGACTTCTACACCGCCAGCGGCTAACTCGACAATATTTGTGTATTCTGGACCGAGCGGTCCATCTAACGCCAACCACCTGCTTGGTGGATGCGTTATTGGAGTCATGAGCAATGGAGCTACACCGGTTGCATCTGAGCAGTTGATGGCTTACCTGCTTAATCCTTATGTTCAGCAGGGATGCGAAGCTGCCACTGGATTCATCCCGGTAGACAGTGGTGCGTTCAGCAGTTCGCCATCGCACACAGTGCCAACACTATATTCACCAAGCAACGCAACGGTACAAGTATACTATTACAACAGTCTTACGACCTCAGATGAGCCTTACGTCAGCAGTGTTATATCACACTTTGAAGCCAGCTATCCAAACATTCAGGTTCACACATCCTTCATTCGGGCAACCGATATAATAAATGAAGTCAAGACCCTTGAAGCAGCACACAGCACAGATAATGTTGTCATGACTATTGATAACATAGATATTGGAACACTCTTCTATGACGGTTACCTCTACAATCTCACTGGCGCAGCATCTGCCATAACAGCTGGCGCGGGAGAAATACAATCAGTGACAAACCTGAACAACTACGAGACTCATGTGTTTGGAGGTATTTACTTCATGACCCAGCTGGTCAACATTCCGCTTGTCTGGATAAACTATTCAGCAATGCAGAAAGCTGGAATAACAACAGCACCGACGACTGATGCACAGTTACTTACCGACGCAAAGACCCTATACAACTACTATGGCG
>JAKBLT010000059.1:0-6111 GCA_021831925.1 Thermoplasmata archaeon | reverse complement strand
ATTTAAGAAAATCATCAAGTACCGACTGTTCCTCCGTCAGTCTCGATAACGACATTGCCTTTTTCCCTTCCGGGCTGTCGATATATTCATAGACGGCCCCTTCATCAGTCCTGCTTGCTGACGCAGTCGTGATCTGTATTCCAGAAAATTCCTTCTTTTCCTTCAGGTATCTGGACAGGCCATCTTTTGTGAAACCCGGTCCAATTATAGTGATCCTCATTTCTTTCACAATATAATGAGACAGCGCTTTCGCAATATTTTCAAAATAGTCTCTTTCATTATAATCTGAATCAAAGTACTTGCCCGATCTCCCGGATTCAATTCTGCCAGAAAACTGAATTCCATAGGTGAGCATTACAAATATATTTGCTTCCTCATCATCAAGACAGACAAATACCTCAGAAACTTTCCCAGATTGCCTGACTGAATCTTCCAGCATCCTTTTCTCATTCGGCAACCACGATTCCTTCTTTATCTCAATCAAATCGCCAGGTTTGAAAATTGCCGATTGATGTTCTCCTATCGCATCCTCTATACCGGAGACAATTGAACCAAGAATCCTTATTCGATCTGAAAAAGGCTGAAATTCAATCTTTTCTATTGATATCAATACCTTGACAGGCTTTCTGTCGGTTTCCTTGCTTCTTGTCATGTCCGCCTGTTTCTCAACCCGGCGTTTTACCAGAGCCGATATCTGATCTCCAGGATGTAAGATATTTTCCAGATACCAGAGATCATCAAGGCCTTCAAGCACGACATTCAGCTCAGCTTCAGACATGTGAAAGACTTTCATTTTTCATCCATCAGATCCTTTATTGTTTTCAATATATTCCTGTAGTGATCACCTTTCCAGTATATCTTTCCGCAGTCCGGGCATTTCATGACCGTCTGGTAACGTTCGAGTACCCCATCCGGAACACTCCCTTTTACTGATATAGAGGGAACATCCAGCAGCAAAGCATTACATGCCGGGCACCTTGTAAAGAACAGCTTCTGGTCCAGTTTAATTGTTTGGATTACCTGCCTTGTCTGATCAATATGATCTGTTGATTCTATCAGGATGGAATTCATGCTTCTGCGATGAAGTTCCTTATCCCTTGTCAGCAGGATTCTCCCGGTCTCCTTGCACCTTTTCGCGATTGTTGAATCATCGAGATCGGCGCTTGCATATTCTGTGTCCAGCCCAAGCAGCCTCATCCATCTGGTCAATCTGCCCAACATGTGGTCTGTGAAATATCTAAGAGTCACCAGATCTCCATCTTTTTATGAGTGAGTTTTCAACACCCATCAGATCAAGGACGCGGCTCACAATGAAGTTAACCATGTCATCGACTGTTTTTGGTTTTGTGTAATACCCCGGGCTTGCTGGCGCGATTATTGCACCAGCAAGTGAGAGCTTGTGCATGTTTTCAAGTACTATTGTACTGTATGGCATCTCCCTTGGAACAAGAACCATCCTTCTCCTCTCTTTCAAGGCGACAGCGCATGCCCTGGTAGTCAATGTATCCGATATTCCTGAAGCAATTTTTCCCAGAGTTGAAATACTGCACGGTATGACCACCAGTGCATTGAAGATAAAGCTTCCCGAGCTGACTTTTGCCGCAATGTCCTTATCGTCATAAGTATAGGTTGCAAGACTGAGCATCCTTTCAGGGGGAAACCCGGTTTCCTCTGCCATGACCTTTTTGGCATTTTCGCTTATTACAAGATGCGTCTCATAGTTTTTCAGGTTTTCCAGAAGCCTCAGGGCCAGTATGGTTCCAGACCCACCGGTTACCCCAACAACAAATCTATCCTGCATTCGATCAACCGCCATAAATTGATTTCGTATTTATCTGTTGTCTTAATTGTGAATCTGCCCCTAACGTCTTCTGTTGAACACGAAATACAGGACAAAAATTGAGGCTATTATTGCTACAAGAACTCCAACATAGATATCCTCAGTCACCGGTTTCTTGATCTTCGGCACAGACCATGAAAAACCTGGATAGGCTCCGGAATCAAGGGCCTGAATGTTCGTGAAATCTTTGACCTGCGAAGCAAGGTTCTTTGTCTGATTAAAAGCTTTGGTGAAATTCGCCGTGGATGGCGCTCCTATTTCAGACATCTTTTCAATTATCTGCTGTCCGTATGGATTCAAGCCCGTATAACTCAAATCAAACAGGATCAGATCCTCAGTTGCATTGCCTGTCCAGTTATAGGAAACATAGGATTTGTTGTTGTATACTGTATTGATATCCGTTATCCAGTCGCTCGAAACAACATTGTATATTGTACCATTATACATGTATGGGATCGAAGGCAGAGATGTCGGTTCTGGGGGCAGTGGTGGCGCTGAAGCGGATGCTATCGCCGGAATAACTGCCAGAAGGAGAAGCGCGATAGCGACTGATGATGATGCCAATTTTTTATTCATGTATGCAGAAAAGCCAAATCAAAAATCACTATATGATATTTCTTGATCTTTTGTCATGAATAGAGATCACTTTGAAGTCATAAATTTTACTAAAGGGATTGGGCAATCAGGCAAAGCATCTATTTCCAGCATGAAAAAGGGTTATAGAAATTCATTCGAATGATCAGATATGTATTTCTTCACCTTATTTCTCCCAAGAATCATTGCCTGATATATATCATACTGGTTGCCGTCCAGCAAAGAAAAGTCAAATTCACCATTATCAGTGAAAGTGATCCCCTTTTCAGATGCAATCTTCTGAAATAACTGTGCTCTTGCCCTGTCCAGGGAAGAAAGGCTCTTTAAGCCTACAGTTATCTTCCTTCTTTCGCTCAGCTCTAGAATACGATCATGGTGCTGATAGATATTGCTCAGAATTCTTTCAGCACTATCTGGTATATCCGGATATGTCTTCTTTGGCAGGCAATAGACGCCCTCGCCCTGAAATCTGCTGTTCACCCTTATTGTCACACCTGCCTTTGAGAGTGCGTTCCTATAGTAATCAAGAAGCGGAAGAAACGCCTTTTTCTTGAACGGATCAGTAATCTTGTTAATCTGTCCACCTATTTTCGGTTCTGATTCATGCAATATCACATGCAGCCCTGTCTTTGATGCGTAAAGAGCAGCCTCCAGCCCCTGTATTCCAGCACCAACTATGCATACCTCTCCTCTGAACCTTGGCAGCAAATCCCTCTCATGACCGGTTGAAGGATTCACGGTGCATCTGACCTCTCCAAAGGCCAGGTCCCTGCATCCCTGGTTGCACCTGATGCATGGTCTAAGAAGATCAGGATTACTGATGACCTTTTCCGCAAATGCAGGATCAGCCAACATCCCCCTTCCTATGGACACAAAATCAGCTTTTTGCAATGCCTTGTTTATGCTGTCCTTCCCGATTAGAGAACCCACCAGTATCGTTGTAATATCCGGTTTTCTGGGGAGTCGTTCTGCTATGTGTGCCTCATTTGAATAGAAAGAGGCCGATGAACCAGGTGGATTGAAGTTACCGGCTGAAAAATGCACGTAATCTATATCCTTAAGAGATTCAGCAACCTTCAGTCCATAATCAGGTTGAAAACCCCCCGGATCATCCTCATACAGGCTGAGCCTGATGCCAACGTTTTCAATTATTCCCGAGACTGCATCTATCACCATCTGGGGAAAGGTTAGCCTCTTCTCGAAAGAGCCTCCATACCTATCGTTCCTTGTGTTAAGGGATGGCGATATGTATTCATGTACCAAGTAACCATGTGCACCATGAATCTCGACCCCATCGAATTTTGCCAGTTTAGCAATATTTGCAGCGGCTTCAAAATTCCTGATAGCACTTTCAATGTCATCTTCGGTCATTTCACGTGGAATGCTGCCCATGTAGTCCTTTTCAGACGGAGCCATAGGAACAGCTTTGTTTTCCGTCCTGAGCGCTTTTCCGCCTGCATGAACCAGCTGCATAAACGCAAGGCCTTCATTGGCGTGGATCGATTCGGTTATCCTCTTCAATTTTGGCACAAAGGAGGTCGTATATGCTCCCATCTGATTCCTGGATCCACGTGCATTAATGCTGTCAATGTATGTATATTCAGTAATTATCAGACCTGCGCCACCTCTTGCCCTTGCCGTAAGGTATGCGATATGGTTTTCGTTTGTGGATCCATCCGGGTTTGCAAGGTTAGAGATCATCGGCGCCATTACAATTCTATTCTTTATCGTAAGGTTGCCAATGTTTCCTGGATCAGAAATTTTCATCTTCCCTGATTATTTTACAATTGATAAATCTATCAATTTCCGCCCTTTCTGACAATATATTCTTTTCCATCCGGATCGGTCCCAATATCTATTGATCCCTCCTCCGAAAGTGCATTCAAAGATGCCTTGATTGAATGTGCGCTGATCCTCCTCTTTTTTGCGGACTTAATGGCAGCCTTTATCCTCATACCGTCGCAGGAGAGCACAAAATCGGTTATTTCCCGATCATCCTTATTTTCCCTGACTTTTCCATAAGCAAAGAAAGCAGCAGCGAGAAATGCAGCCGCAATTAATGGGTACCAGCCTACTGAAAATATCCTTTTATGATATATGAGAGTGGTGTGCTGGTAATTAACATATGCAGTGGCCTCAGAATAACCGAATGGGGTCAAAAGATCTAAGAGTGTCATGCCCGTGGAACTTTCTCTGCCATAAGTTATTGAAACAGTAGCGTTTTCGGCATTTTGTCCAGATAGATGAATTGAAAATAATGAGATGCCGAGGATGGAATATCCGTCAAACATTGCTCCAGTTATGTTCACATAATGATCGATCACAACGCTAAAATCCAACTCTGCAGCGTTTCCACACCGATCTATAGCATAAATGGATGCATTGAAGACGGCATTTCTATTAACGTTCAGAGAGACGAGACCTGATGCATTATCAGGATCAAGCTGAACTGTTTTCCCTAAATACCTTATGTATATATCCTGAAGAGGCGCCGAATCCATAATCCTGTAGGTTATGTATCCACCCTCTGATGAATTAACGCTTGCATTGATTACAGGAGCCGCTGTCTCATAAGTTACCGGAACAGTGGAATTCCTGAAGTTTCCCCATTCAGACGTCACATTTGAAATAAGGGCATATTGACCGGTGCCCATTGAGAGTGTGAGTTGTGCGAAAGCTCCCGATGTCTCCTCTAATTCATTTCCACCGAAGTAAAGGATAAACATGCAGGATACATTTTCCTGTCCTGAAGCATTCAAGCTTAAAGCGGTCAAATTTGTGTATAATGCTTTAATGTTTCCAAGAGCAGGGAAAGGGATTGTATTATTGACTGATATACTGAATGAAAGAGAACTTTCGAGCCCGCTCTCATCGATTGAGGATATTTTGAAATTATAGTTACCATTTGAGATGAAAAGGTATCGATTATTGGAAGAATTGAACTCAACTATGTTTTCGGCATTTACCGAATATATTATTGAGCCAGATGGCCCAGTTATTGAAAATGACATAACAGATGTAATATTGCTCATTGTCCTGATGTAAAAGGAATTGTTTTCTGAATCTCCATAAAATGAATAGAACTCACCATTGCTTCCATTGAACAATATCGACGGAGCGTAATCCATGACATAGAATATTCTGGAGGAAAGTTTTATCCGCAAACCGTCAAGCATTGTTGCATAGATTGAAATCTGAAAGGTTCCATTTTCAAGTAATGGAGATATGCTGTCATTGTCTGTTATGGTAGAGTAGTTGAACTTATCGGAGCTTATGGAAACAACATAATTTTTTGCATAATCAACAGGACTCCAGTATATTTTTGGTCTTGTCGAATTAAAATATGTTCCGTTAACGGGGTAAAGGCTGAAATTAGAAACATTTGATGGAACAACCGAGACATTGAATTCATAAAGATGCGAAATGCCTAAATCATCAACCATTACGATCCTTATGCTGTTATTTCCTGTTACATTTCCAAAATTTAATGGAACTGTCTGGTTTATTCCAGAAAGATCAAGCGTATGGTTTTCATAGCTAACGTTAAGGTACCTGATCCCTGTCCAGAATGTGAAATTCAATCTTAACCCAAAAACCTGGGAAACATAGGATCCATTTCCTATGTTCAAATTCAACTCCGGTTTGCCGGTGTCGACAAAAACAGTGAAATTGTAAAC
>JAKBLT010000058.1:0-6156 GCA_021831925.1 Thermoplasmata archaeon | reverse complement strand
TCAAGTCAGGATAGTTAGAATATCGAACTTTAATCCTTTCCTGGTCTTCATGCATCAAATTATAAATTTCGAAAGGCTGTTTTGATTGTGCTTGACAAAAGAAAAGATTAATTTCAGGAACCCGTCTATGGATAGATCCAACCTGCCAATATTATGTTAATCAAATGAACTATATGGAATTGAACTTTTTGAGAAACCATGAGAAATATTCGACATTCCATGATATTAGATTGCATCAATGAAACAAAACACTATTATGGCGGTCAAATCTTATTGATAGGTGACGATTGAACGGTAAATGACAGGTTGAAGAGTATAATATATGAATTTCCAGCCCGGGAGACCATAGATGGTGCAGGTGTCAGGTTGAAGAGGGTCTTTGGTGGTAGCAGGCATGATCTGACAGATCCTTTTCTTCTCCTTGACAACTTTGGCTCTAACAAAATCGAGGAATACATTTCAGGTTTTCCCTGGCATCCACACAGGGGAATACAGACAGTAACATATCTTCTTGAGGGAAAGATCGAGCATGAGGACAGCGAGGGTAATCGCGGTGTGATATATCCCAGGGATCTGCAGTGGATGACCGCAGGAAGCGGCATATTTCACCAGGAAATGCCAAAGCCACTTGATGAAAAGGATCCTGCAGAGCTTCTGAAGTCGACTGGGTTCCCAACAAGCGTTGTTGGAATGCAGCTCTGGCTTAACATACCTGCAAAAGACAAAATGACAAAACCATCATATCGCGGAATCAAGGGTTCGACTACCCCGGTATCAGATAATGGGAACGGTTCAAAAGTGAAGATAATTTCAGGAATTTATGAAGGTATTGAAGGATCATTCGTTCCTGGCGGAAGACTGGACCCAACATATCTCGATGTTTCCATGGAACCAGAATCTGAATTCAAAATGGATCTGAAGTCAGGGTATACCACAATAATTTACGTTATTGCAGGCTCTGTTGATATATTATCTGCAAACAACAGCAGGAAGGAGATGCATCCTTCAACGGCGTATGTGCTTTCTAGAGAAGAGACTGTTTTAAAATTGGAAACAACGTCGACGCATTCCAGATTTATTTTACTCAATGGATCCCCCCTGAATGAGCCAGTATCCTGGTACGGACCGATAGTGATGAACACACAGGAGCAGATAAACCAGGCTATCCTGGATCTAAGAAATAATAATTTTGTCAGGGACAAGAACCCCAACTTTCTATAATTTATCACCTAAATCTTCAAGGAAATTCAGCCCTGTTTATGCGCTTCCAGGAGCCAGAGGGATTTCTCCACGGATCTGGATATTTCTGTGAAAAGATCGGCAGTATCCGGGTCATCGTTCTCGGCAGATTCACCAATTGCCTTCCTTACAGAATTTGCATACTTTACATATCGCTCAATAAGGGCAGAGAGATGCTCCATGCCAGTTGTAGCTTGAAATGGATATTCTGGAACCCTCGATTTTTCAGCACATTTCCTTGTTGTGCCGTATGCATATCCTCCAAGAGCGGTAATCCTTTCCGCAAGATCGTCAACATAGTCCTCAACCTCATCTGCGATCTTGTCGAAAAGCAAATGAAGCATGTAAAAATTTTCACCTTTCACGTTCCAGTGAGCCTGTTTCGTGTCGTTATATAGATCAATTGTATCTGCTAAAAACTGGTTTAACAATTCTATGCTCTTACCAGCTTTCTGCTCATGCATGTCTAGACCTGTCTTGAAGCTCCTTTCTTTATTTAGTTTTGTCATACATAGTAATTTCATGTTAATATATAATGATTATCAATACGTAGTTATTATTATCAATAAATAAACGATAAGGTTTGATAGTATAATCCAAGATATGGTCTCAATTCACTAGAAAATAGATTCATGATTATTAAAGTCCTTAGCATCGGGTTTTATGGAAAAAGTTACCATAGCTGCTTTTGGTGGGAGCCTTAGAAGCAAGTCCTACAACGGATATCTGCTCAAGACAGCATCAAAGAACGTACCGGAAGGTGTTGATTTCAGGATAGCTCCGATAAGGAATCTGCCAATGTATAACACGGATGAGGAAGAAAACCCAAGTGAGGCTGTCGTGAATTTTAAGAATGTTCTAAGGGATGCAGATGGAATCCTTGTTGTAACTCCGGAATACAATTATTCTATCCCCGGGTTCATTAAAAACGCGATTGATATTGCATCAAGGCCCTATAGTGACAATGTTCTCAAAGGAAAACATGTTGCAGTCATGAGCGCTTCAATAGGCGCATTTGGCGGCATGCGAGCACAGTATCACCTGCGACAGGTTTTCGTGTATCTCGATATGAAACAGATCAACAAACCCGAGGTCTTCATTAACTTTGCCCAGGACAAGTTTGACCCGAATGGGGAATTGAGGGACGAAAAGTCACTTCTCCTGATACAGGAACTAATGAAAAAACTTGCAGCTGAGTGCAGGCTAAGCCGCAACTCACTGCCAGTATAGATTCTGCATGGTATGAAATCAGTGCCCTGATATCTTAGACAACATACTCAGGTCAAATTCCGCGAATACAACCGGTAGAGGCAATGAGAACTTCCTCAGTACCTCCGGATGAATCTCCCCAACGATTCCGATGTTTTCTGAATTGATGAGAATCCTTCCGCTTCTCCCCTCGATTGCAGCATCTATTTTTTCAGGAACTACAGTGCATTTTTGCGATGTAAGGCGAAGCACGATTGCATCAATGTTACTCTTGATATCAGAATAACCAGCGCGTGAGTCTATTATCATTATGCATGCCTTCATCTCCTGCGTTAAGCCTGAAATGACATTACCGACCTCAAATATTTTCTGAGGGAAGCTCCTGTTTGTGTTTCTTCTCAGGAAATCAAGCATCCCGGGATATAGAAAGTTACGAATGAATGAAAATTCAAGGCTCTTCGGATTCATGATCCTGAAAGCAGGATCGGGTCCAATTCCGCAGTAGACTTCCCCTGATGTTACAACATATGTAACTATTTCCTGGAAACCGGCGCCTATGAATATCTCACGCATCGTATCAGCAAAGGAGTTTATCGGGTTTTCAGATCCTGATGACGAGACAGCGATTGTCGACTCTGGTATGCTTGAATAACCGATTGCCTTTGCAATGTCCTCAATCACATCCACCTCGCCCATAATGTCTATCCTGTGGCCTGGTACATTTACATGGAGAGGAAATTCGCTCCCACCGGTAAGTATGCCCATCCTCTTCATCTGGTATCTGCATTCTTCAGGCTGGAGATCTACGCCGATATAATTTCTTATCCCATTTCTTGTAACCTTGATCCCATGACCTGCATCCTTAATTCCATACCATGAGCTGCCATTAAATTCAATCTTAGGCTTTCCGAGATTGAATCCGCAAACTGAAAGGAAATTGGAAAGCATGTAGTAGGCGGCTTTCACTGCTGTTTTATCTGTTCCAGTTATATCGACAAGGAGTTTTTCGGTTTTTTCAGAAACAATTGACTTGTTCCCATTCACGATGGGTGGCATGGACAGGACCCCGCCCTCGCTATCAAGAATCAACGGAACCTCTTCTTTCCCCGGCAGGAGCGATGAGAACTCAATCCCCTTTGGATGTTTTTCCAGTATGTCATAAGCCGAACCGGATATGCCGTCAAATGTCGTGAATCTAATGTCCCTGGAAGAAACCGCCTCATATCTTATTGGAAAGACTATTTTTTTTACATCATGGAGGCCTATTGAAACCTTCTTTCTCTGCTTCCCTATAGTATCATGTATCTTTTCCTGAAAATCTATAAGCGACTTAAAATGATCTCCCAATACAATTCCATCTGCCGTAAAGGCTGCGAAGTGCCTTCTGAGTTTAAGGGCTGAGTCTTTTATAATAACGGGGCTATTGATTTTTCTGAAAGTGATCTCCCTGGCCTGGGAATCTTCAAAATAAATTCTGGAAGCTGCATCCAGGGTCTCAAAGGAGAAAAGATCTGGCCTGTCAGGATTCAGTTCTATCTTGATCTCGTCTCCAGTTTCAACGCTGTATCCTATGATTTTTGAAAACCTTTTCCACCTTTCAACTGAGTCGGGAGAAAATCGCCTCTCAATTGCCGATCTGTCCTCTTTGATTACAACCATTTATTCGCGCTGCAATATCATCTTTGAATAAATATTATTCAATTCACTCATTACCATGAATTTACTTAAGAGATGTATGGCCTAATGTAATTCTTCCTGGTACCCAGGTTCAATCCTTGCCGTGCTCGTCTGCTAACTTTCGCTTACCTTTTTTGTCATGATCGAATGCACCTGTTGTGAGGTTCTTCATCTCCTCGTTCATTCTCCTATTATTATAATTCTTGATTACAATACTGACAAGATCCTCTAGCGATATCTTATCGCTCTGATCAACCTCATCCTGCACATCGTTCATTATGCTCTTTGGGAGCAGCAGGTCGATCTTCTTTTTCCTGGCAGACTCATAGTGCCTGTCTATAAATTCTTCAATCGACTTTCTTATTACATCGGAAACGCTGTCGAAGTTGAAGGAATCAACAAGTTCCTCAAGCTTCTCCATAGTTTCTTCCGATACCCTCACCGTAATCCTGAAAGGAACAGCCATGCCTTGTACCTCATTAAAAGCTGAAAGTCCATCTTCCCATTACTTGAAAGAATGAAATTGTCAGCTATTATTCAGACAACATTACTAACTTATATATATTTATCTGTGAAAATGGTATTAATTGTCTGACGGGATGTTAAGATATACAATTAATTCAGTGGTAGATGGTTAGTTTTTCATTAAGCAAGTATCAAAATTTCATGTCCTTCTGCCTCGACGTCAGGATGGATAATACCTTACAATTCAAGGAAAAGACTTATGGGTTGGCAGATTTATCATGAAGGATGAGATTTAATTTTGCTGATATCTTCCTGAGCAAGGGTGTGAATTATTTTACTGAAGACGTTCCTCTTCAGGCGATTTTAAATTATTTCGGTATCAAGCCTTCAAGTGACCTGGCTTCAATAGGTGAATATGTTTCGAATGAAATGATGGAAGCTTCATTTTACGTGGATCATTTTGCAAGACCATCATTGCAGACCTGGAGCATTATGGATGAAAGAATCGACAGTGTGTGGATATCGCCTGAGCATTCAGGTATGATCAAAAGGTTTCAGGATCTGGGTGTTATAAGAAAAGCGGTCGAGGATGGAAAGATGGTAGAACATTTTCTATCCGGTTACCTTATTTCCGATTCAGGTATTTTCTGCACTCTAACGCTGACCGCACAGACCGCCTTCGCGCTAAAGAAATATGCTTCTGATGAAGTAAGGAAAAAATACCTTCCGCTATTCATTGATGGCAATAATCCCTGGCTTGGGGCAACATATTATACTGAAATATATGGCGGCAGCGACCTCGGTTCAAACCGGGCAAGCGCTTCACCTTCAGGAAGCAAGTATATACTGAATTCAATGGATAAGTATTTTGCAAGCAATGCTGGGCTTGCTGATGCAGCCATTGTCACCGCGCGGACATCTTCTTCCAGGACTGGCAGCAGGGGAACCCGCATCTTCTTTGTTCCATCCAGAAAGGAGGATGGCAGTCTGAATTACCTGGTAAGGAGACTGAAGGACAAGTTGGGAACGATAGCAGTGCCAACTGGCGAGGTAGAACTGATCGAATCAGAAGGTTATCTCCTCGGGAAAGAAGAGGACGGCATATATTCTGCAATGGACATTCTTGCCATTTCAAGGATAGACGATGCAATGAGCGCACTCGGGATAGCAAGGAAAGCGTTATGGGAAGCATATCTCTACGCCGGAAAAAGATCCTCGTTTGGCAAAAAACTGATTGAACATAATCTCATGTTAAGGGATCTTCTCGAAATGGAATCTGACCTGGTTTCAGCGCTTATACTTGTGATCTACACCTCAAAGGAATTTTCCGCATCAAGCGATGAAATGCCGCCATTTGGCGATTCATATAACTACGCCAGAATGCTGACGCATATCTCAAAGAACACCGCATCGTGGGTTAGTGACAGGATCACGAGATACTGCATGGAGATCAACGGCGGGAAAGGTTTCCTTAGAGAATTTCCGATGGAAAAATTCCACAGAGATGCAATTGTAACGTCAATATGGGAAGGTACAAGTAACATACAGGCACTGGACATGCTTTCC
>JAKBLT010000057.1:0-6169 GCA_021831925.1 Thermoplasmata archaeon | reverse complement strand
ATCATAATACTTGTTCCAACTGTGATTACATTTATCAGCGGAGCTCAAAGGGCGGTCGGTCTAGGAACAAATTCCTTAAGCTTCACTGAGGTGTTTTATGAATTCACGTCGTCTGCTGCAAATAATGGATCTGACTTCCTTGGTTCTGCGGCAAACAATCCTTTCTTCAACATAAGCACAGGTATAGTTATGTGGCTTGGCAGGTTCATACCGATGATAATAATGCTTGCAATAGCAGGCAGCATGGTCCAGAGAAAGAGGTCTGCATCGCAGGCTCTTCGCACTGATAGTCTTACATTTACAGTCATACTCATAGTTAGCATTTTTATACTTGCTGTATTGACATTCTTCCCGTTTCTCGCGATAGGCCCTATTCTTTCATACCTGGAGGGTTTCAAGAATGGCTTCTGAAGATAAACCTAAAATTTCCCAGGAAAACGTGAACAGATTAAACTGGGCATCCATAATCCGGGATTCATTCAGGAGACTGAACCCAGGAGTACTTTACAAAAATCCTGTTATGTTCATAGTGGAGATCACATTCTTTATTGTAGCGATAATGGCTATAGATCCCACCCTGATACCAAGGGTTTCATCAGCAACTGAAAGGGGCTTTTACCTAACAGTTGCAATCATTTTAATCATAACTGTCTGGTTCAGCACCCTCTCGGATTCAATTGCCGAAGCACAGATAAGGAATACAGCCTCAACTTTGCGTAAGATAGAAAAGGAGGTTCCAGCAAGAAAAGTCGTCTCTGCTGACGGTCGCGATTACATAGAGGTCACATCGAAGCAGCTGAAAAAGGGCGATATCATTAAGATAGACAAGGGTGAGCGTGTGCCCATAGACTCCGAGGTCCTTGAAGGAATTGCGATGGTGGATGAATCCCTTCTTACAGGCGAATCCATAGACGTTCGGAAATCGGTTGGCTCAACTCTGCTTGGTGGTTCCGTTGTTACTACGGACAGTCTTGTTGCTAGAGTATCGGTCGATCCAAACGAAACATTTCTGAGTAAACTTATAAAACTTGTCGAATCCTCGGAAAGACCCAAGACGCCAAATGAGGTCGCAGTGTCAGTTCTCCTCGCTGGATTCACTGCAATATTCACTATAATCATACTTTCAATATTATTGCTTGGAGTATCGCTTAATCTTGGGGTAGATCTATCCGTGCTGATTGCGCTCTATGTTTCACTTTTGCCTACAACGATTGGAGCACTTCTCCCTGCGATAGGAATATCTGGAATAAACCGGATGTCAGCAAACAGGGTCATAATAAAATCCGGCAAGGCAATCGAAGCAGCTGGAGATACAGATTCGCTTCTTCTTGATAAGACAGGCACTATAACGAAAGGTTTCAGGACAGCAGTCGAGTTCATACCGCTTGGTAAGAGATCTGAAAGAGACGTTGGGGAGTCGGCTTTCATGTCGTCATGGAATGATGATACGCCGGAAGGAAAGAGTATAGTTGAACTGGCGTATTCCAAGGGTTACGTACCGCATGAATTTGCAATAATAGACAGGGCGAAATACCAGGAGTTCAGTGCGAGCACAAGAAAAAGCGGGATAAGCATTGACGATGCCAGTGATTTCGTCCTTCCAAAGGGCGGGAAAGGGATTCTACAGCGAAGAAGGGTTAGAAGAAAATACAGCCACGAGGATTCTGTGGATGAAATCGAGATAGTTAAAGGAGCCCCTGATGCTATTAAGTTGGTTGCTACCAACCCCCCGCTTAATTATGACTCAATAGTTGAGAACGCATCCAAAAGTGGCGATACTGTTATGGCTATAGCAGAGGGAGATGAAATAATTGGGCTGATAAAACTTAAGGATGAGGTGAAGCCCGGGATCAGGGAGAAGATAAGGGCCATAAAGGATCTTGGCATAAAAACTGTAATGATAACCGGAGATCAACCGGTGACAGCCGAAACAATATCAAAGGAGGTGGGAATTGATGAGGTCGTCTCGCGCGCCAAACCTGAAACGAAATTTGAGATGGTTAAGAAAGAACAGGCAAGCGGAAGAATTGTTGCCATGATAGGCGACGGAACAAACGATGCGCCTGCTCTAGCTGCAGCGGATGTCGGCATGGCCATGGCATCAGGAACCGAACCCGCCAAGGAGGCCGCCAATATGGTAGATCTTGAATCAAATCCTGCAAAAATAATTGACGTCGTAATGATGGGAAAACAGATACTGATGACCCGTGGAGCAGTCACAACGTTCAGCATATCAAACGACATCGCGAAATACTTTGTCATAGTCCCGGTCATGTTTGCAGCCCTTCCTGCACTGAGCGGCCTTAACATACTTGATCTCTCGCCGCATGTTGCAGTTATATCTGCACTTATTTTCAACGCACTTGTCATTCCAGCACTTATTCCACTTGCTTTGAGGGGAGCTGAATTCAGGCCTCAGAGTACCATGAGGATTTTCATCAAGAATGTGATGATTTTTGGTATGGGGGGAGTCATACTGCCTTTCATTGGCATTAAGGCCATTGCAATAATTATAACGTTTTTAGGGGGTGTTTTATAATTCCTGCAAAGAAAATAGCAGTTTCAATCAGGCTTGCTCTTGTCTCGTTGCTTGTCTGCGGTCTCATCTTCCCTGGTGTGATAACCGGTATAGGTCAACTGGCGCTGCCGTACCAGTCCAATGGTTCCCTGATCTCTTTTGATAACCACACCATAGGATCTTCCCTAATTTCTCAGGAATTCAACTACAGCGGATTCTTTCATCCAAGGAATGACTCTGCATCCGGTCTTGACCCGGATATTACGATCCAGGATGCGTGTTTACAGGTTTCGAGGATCCACAATGCTACCGGGATAAGTTTATCCTTCCTTGAATCCGCAATATCGAAATTTAAAAGGTACACACTGTTTTTCTTCGGTTCCGAATATGTTGACGTTCTAACACTGAATATTTACTTGGCAAAGAATTTTCCAAATATATACAGTCAATACCTCTCTTAGGATTAGAATGAACCTGATAAATAAGCAACCATATTATTTATCCAGGAGATGATAGGTTAGTATAAACAGGAAGGTGTCTATTATGGACATAACCGAAAAATTGAAAGTTATCATTGTGGCAACAGATTTCTCCGCGGAGTCAGACAAGGCAGTAGATTTCGCAGCAGCCCTTGTTCTTAGAAACCTGGACTCAACTATCTACATTATCCATGCTGTTCGGGAACCATTTGTGCCGATTGGTGACGCTGTGGGTTCATCCGAAATAGTTATGGAAAACACTGAGACAGTAATCAAAAGCACACGGGAAAGGGTAGAAAGAACAGTTTCTAAACTCAAGAATATGGGTATTTCTGAAGTACATGGATCCGTCAGGATGGGGGACCCTGTTACGGTCATCCTTGATGCAATACAGGAATACAATGCGGGTCTTGTTATCATGGGCACAAGAAAACATGGATTTGCTAAGGGAATTTTCTTTGGATCAGTATCAGAAAGGGTCTCGGCAAATTCACCAGTATCAGTCCTCGTTGTAAGATAATGAATGTAAAGAAAGATCTTCAACAGAAAAATTGCCAGGTTATAATAAAATACAGTCTTTTTATCATGAAATGCCGTGGCGGGTTACCTCACCAGAACGCTGAATGAGTCACCTATATCTTATAATGCCTGAATATAAAGCTCTTGAACTCGTCTATGACAACCATCGATACCAGTGTTATTGCGAGCACGATCAAAACATCCATGGCTGATATCGAAGGAATAAGTATACCAAAAATCGAAAGCGCACTTATGACAATTATGTCTCCAACAGTGGCTGCAAGCATCCATTTGCTTGGTCTTGAATGCCAGAATCTCCCCCTTTCCCTTACAATGAAGACAGTAAATAGACCGGAAAAAACAAGCATATCGAATATGAATGTGTTCATCTGCGCCTGAGGAAGCTTCAGTATGGTTCCGGCCGATAGTACCAGAAATGATTCCACAATTATGAAAGCAGCAAGACTTCCAGAGGAACCAACAAGCGATTTCACATTCCACTTTTCGGGTGAATTTGAATACCTGACATTATCTGTTGCAATTGACATAGTGACAAAGTCGTTTGCGAACAGAAGCAGTATTATATCGAAAGGGGTTGTAACAAAATACCTTATAATGAAGAATGAAACCGTAAGAAATATTGCCACCTGCATTGTTTTTATAATTTTGTTAAGCGTGTATGTAAGCATCCTCTGATAGATCTTTCTTCCGTCCTCAACCGCGCTAACCACGTCCCTCACCCCCTCATGCGTTAGCACAATGCTTGCAGAGGCCTTGGCAACATCGGTGCCAGAAGAAACAGCTATCCCTACTTCAGCCTGTTTCAGGGCAGGCGCGTCGTTTACGCCGTCACCAGTCATTCCGGTTACATGACCGTTTTTCTGGAGCAGCTTTACAATATCATATTTATCCTCTGGAAACACCTCTGCAAAAACATCACAGGATTCAACATCGCTCTTTCCAGATATAACGTCCTTGGCTATGCAAATCCTTTCACCGATCCCAACCTTTTTCGCTATCTCCTGCGCTATTGCCGTGGAATCACCAGTCACCATTTTCGTGGAAATGCCCAGATCCCTCAGGTGTGATACCAGTTCATTCGAGTCTTCTCTCGGGGCATCAACAAGTGGTATGAGACCTAGAAATGAAGAGGAAGAGGAATCGCACTTTGCAGCGGCGATCGTTCTGTACCCGCGCTTTGCAAAGTCTGTGACCATGTTCATCTGTTCTTCATAATCGATCCCTTCGCACATCTTAAGGATGACCTGCGGTGCGCCCTTTATCAGTCTTGTTTCTTCGGCATCTCTGCCAATTATTGCTTCTGTCCTCTTGATGGCAGGATCAAACGGTACAAACTTTTTGACAGCTGACCTGTCCGGATTTATTCCTTTTGAGCCTGCATAATTGATCACTGCCAGGTCAATTGAATCCTGACTGGATTCGTCCGAAGCAAGAAAAGCTGCAGAAATAAGGTCTCCTTCACTGCAATTATATGGAATCGGTTCCATTACAGCCAGCTTATTTTGTGTAAGGGTACCTGTTTTATCAAAGCAGATCACATCCATGGAGGCTGCATCCTCTATTGCAGTCAGTCTTGTTACCAGGGCACCTTTTTGAGAAAGATCGATAGCTCCATATGCACTTGCAATCGTGAATGTTGCAGGTAAAGCAACCGGTATAGATGCAATAAGCACAACGAGTGCAAACGGTATTGTCTCCGTTATGGGGATTCCTACGAGAATCGTGAAGATGACCAGCGAAACTACAAGAACGATATCAATGACTACCAGGTACCTGATAATACTTAGAATCAGAGTTTCAAGATGAGAACTGGCTTTCGCGATTTGAACAAGTTCCGTTGTTTTACCAAAAAATGTGGATCCACCAATTGCAGTGACAACACAGGTTGCCTCGCCTTTTTTAACAATCGATCCAGAATAGACATTTTTGTCGTTATCAAGCCTCACAAGCCTTGATTCCCCTGTTAGCGATGACTGATCAACATCAATAATTCCAGAAATAACCTTCAGATCAGCCGGTACAATGTCACCCATTCTGACATGTATTATATCACCTGGAACGAGTTCCGAGGCACTTATCTGTCTCCAGACTGTGTTTCTGCAGACTCGGGCATTAACCCTGATTTTGCTGCTTAACATTGCTACAGCATCTGTCGCCTTCAATTCCTGAATGTAACTTATCAGGCCATTGAAGACCAGCAAAGAGATGATAATGTATGAATCAAGATACTTGCCCAGAACAAATGTTATTATTGCTGTTATCTCCAGCATCCATGGGATCGGTGCCGAAAATTTTTTTAAGAGTTTCAGGAATGGGTTTTCCCTGATTTCAGTAATTGCATTTGGGCCATACTTTGCTCTCCTTGCACTTGCTTCATTATCCGAAAGGCCGTTGAGGTCAGTTTTCAATTCCTTAATTACCTCTGAAGCAGATAGTTTATCAAATTCTCCCGGCAACTATATGCAGCCTCCATGCACATGCATTTTCAGAGCATAATTTTTATCCACTACAATCACTATTAATAAGGAGATGAAACCGTGCGAAAATAGACCTGTGGCTTTAAAGCACCGATTATTTCTCATTGTTTGAGACCATATTGCGCTGATTGTGATATTATTTATCCTTAAGGTTG
>JAKBLT010000056.1:0-6351 GCA_021831925.1 Thermoplasmata archaeon | reverse complement strand
TCAGAGACTAAAAATTGCCAGACTTCAGGATTATATAATTGATCTTATATATGACAGGATCCAGCCCGGTGCTCTTCTATACGGAGGAACGGCAATTTGGAGATGCTTTGGAGGAATGAGATTCTCATAGGGTATAGAAATTTATCTGGACTTGTCTGCCTTTAAGGAACTTATTGCATCACTTGCAAGGTACGACCTCAGACTGATTTGGATGGATCCTGATCTGCCTTCAAGAGTTAGAATAGCAAGGGATGAAACAGATATTCTTCTAGAGTCTAAGCCGGGCTTCGCTGAAAATGAAATACGACCTTACCTGCGAATAGACGAAACTGTAAAAATTATAAAAGTGTTTAGCCCGACTGAATTGGTGATAAGGAAGATTGAAGCATATCAAGGCAGAAGATATGTAAGGGACATCTATGACCTGTTCATCCTTACGAAATGGCTTGAGAGATCAGATTATGTTGTCAGATCAAAGCTCTCGTCGTTTCTAAACAATTTAGCGAGGCCCATAGACGAAGAAGTACTGCCAGCGCTTCTTTATGCCGGTCCACGTAATTTGAATTTTGACAATATGACCGAGTATCTTAAGAGGTGGTTGAATGAAATATGAAGCTGTTTTTGCCGATTTCTTTGCCAAGCAATTAATCTTCGATATTAATGATGCAAGGAGGTTTTTATCCAGACTAGGCGCCAGTGAAGCTTACATCAGATTGATGCTCCACAATCTTGCACAAGATGGAAAACTGCAGAGAATCGGAAAAGGTACCTATTCCTACAATCGCAACGAGTCGATAATCGGATTCAAATTCAGGCCATTCTATTACGGTCTACAGTATGCGCTCACAATTAGAAAATTATGGACACAGCAATCTGCTCCGGTCATAATGACAAGAAGCCTGGCTAATCCAGGAATCAGGGATATAATGGGAATACGTGTTATAGTTCACAGGATTAATGAAAAAGCATTCTTTGGCTATGATTACGTAAATTATGGAGGTGTTTTTGTTCCAGTATCAGATGTTGAAAAAACACTGCTTGATTTAAATTATTACGGTCTGTCCATTGATCCAGAAACAAAGGAAAGACTAAATGAAATGGCAAACAAATCAAAGCTGCTTGAATATACTTCCAAGCTGTATGGAAAGTCTGGAACTTATTAATTTCTTATCCGCAATCAATAATCGGTTGGATCGGTGAATATTACACTCTCCTATCTCTTCTTTAGATTCAATTTGTGGAATTCAAATACCTTTTCATCCGGAACAGCATTTTTCAGAGCAAGCAAGATACATATCAAAACCTTAACATTGATGCTACCAGCAAATGTCAGACACAATCCAATATTTCTTCAGATCTAATTTACTGACCAGGAAAAGGAATGAAAATTTAATACAGCCAATTGTATTGACTTACTGTAATATTGAACCAGTGCGATAATTATCGTTAATTATCCAAAAATATTAATACTTGTCATACAATGTCTGACAGTTATGGTCGGTTTAACCTCAACAATAGAGAATTATTTCAAGAGCCTCTTCTTGAATAGTTTATACCTTCCAGCCAGTTTATCCTATGTCGTCCTTATAGGTCTGGTCTTTCTTTCAGTTGCGCTTATATTCAAGGGGAGTACTACCTGGAAGCTCCTGTTTGTTGTACTTGGAGCATATTATGGTTACATATTTGCCTCCTTTCTGCTTCATTACATACCACTTTCAAGCACCCCAGTTTATCTCGTCTTGATTATAGGCATTATTTTAGGTGCCCTTCTGATGACTATCTTTGTAAAGATAGCCTTATCTGTGGGTTTCGCTGCGCTTACATTCTTTGTTCTGCTTGCAATCTATCCTGCATATTTACCTGAGATACTTGTTATAAGTGTCCTTGTTTTCGCGGCTGTTTATGTTCTTTACAAGAGAGTAACAATGGTTGTTGCAGGAGTGCTTGGTGCTTTCCTTCTCTGGTTCACCCTTCTTGTGCTTGGTGTTACTTCAATAGATGCACAGATAATAGCAGGTATTCTCTACCCTTTGGGGCTCTATCTGCAGGTGGTTGAAAAATCAAGAAAGGCTGCGCGTTCCAGATATTACAGAGACTATTACCGGGCAAGGTACTGAGCGATCAGGTACTTTTCAGGACTGAATTCAGGAACTCAATCGAATCCGAGATATAACCATAATCTGAGTAATTAAACACAGGTGCATTTTTGTCTTTGTTTATGGAAACAATTGTCTTTGCATATCTTGTGCCAACAACATGGTTATCATGCCCTGAGATACCGATTGCAATGTAGAGATCTGGTGAAATGGAATAACCCGTTAGACCAATCTGCTGCTGACGCGGCAGCCAGTTCAGGTCAACTATCGGTCTTGTTCCACCGATTGCTGCGCCTACCTTCGAGGCGAACTCCATTGCCAAAGCAACATTGTCTTTTTTTATCAGGCCTTTTCCAATTCCAACAACTATTCGTGCTCCCTGCAGCGGTTTGAACTGGCTGTCGACTTTCTGAATTGATACTGGGATGTCTGAATAGGTTGAATCCGGTTCAACTGAAGACACTTTAAATTTTTTCTCTGTTTTTGCAAGCCTGAAGATTCCAGGTCTGACAGTCGCCATTTCCGGTCTGGTCTTTGTGGTAATCCTTGCCACCATTCCTCCACCAAAGGCTGGTTTAAACTGAATAAGTCTGTTGTTTTCCAACTTCAGGTCAACGCAATCAGCAGTAAGACCGATCTCAAATTTCGCAGCAACTGCAGCGGCCACCTCCCTGCCTTTCACGTTAGATGGAAAAACAACGTATTGTGGTTTCCTGTTTCTTATAATCTTCACTATTTCATCTGTATATGCCTTCAATGAATCTGTCTTTACGTGAACGTATTCGTTGCAAGAAAGACCTGCAAAGTTTTGTGGGTCCTGCTGCCCGGCAACGACGACTGCATGATTATTTTCAACTCCCAGGCTGCTCAGCTTTCCTGCTATCTCATAAGTAACTCTGGCATCACCGGCTGATACAACAAGTGCAAACCTTTCTAGATCTGTGTCAGGAGGATCCTGTAAAACAAAGCCTGCATTTTTCTTTTCAGATTGCAGGGTGTCCAAAATTATCTTACTGATTTCATCTACACTGCTCAGGAAACTGACCTTTCTTTTACTTTCAACTATCTCTGTCGATTCGACCACGGTTGGAGACATGCTACCCGTTATACTGCCCCCAACATCAGCAGCAGACCACTTTTCTATTCTGGAGCTCATATCAGGTATTTCAGGTTTTACGAACCTCGCCCTGTTTATCTTTTCGCTTACCGAGACGAGAAGAGGTAATTTCATTCCGTATACTTCCAGGCCGTCTTCTGTCTCCTGTTCAACATTAACATCGTTATCGGATAAAACTTCTATCCTTGAAACGGAAGTCTTGTAAGAATAGCCAGACAGGATCGCAACCTCCGGCGGTACCTGCGATGTTTCTCCATCAAGTGAATATTTTCCGAGTAAAACAAGATCCGGAGATATCTTCTTTGTCACAAGAGAAAGTATTCTCGAAGTAACCCAGGTATCCGATCCAGCATAGGCAGGATCTGATATTAGTATTGCCCTGTCTGCTCCCATCCGCAGTGAATTGTTCAGAACTTCAGCTGCCGAAGGTGGTCCCATTGTTGCAACAACAACTTCTCCACCGGTCTTTTCCTTTATCCTGATGCCCTCCTCAACAGCCCTCTTGTCAAATGGGTTTATGATCAACGGTACTTTGTCTCTTACTATCCGTTTTGTTTTGGGGTCAAACTCTATCCTGCTTATTTCAGGTATCTGTTTTACGAAGACTAGAATCTTCATGAAACTTCCACGAAGATTTCACCATTCTCACTCTTAACCTTATATGATTTGAGCGGTGAAATATCACCGGATCCTTCTGGTGGACTCACAACTGAACCGTCAGCTGGTTCGAAGGTTGCAAAATGGTTCGGGCATATCAGTTTGCCGTCATCAACGAAACCCTCGGAAAGATCGTAGTCTTCATGTGTGCAGTAACAGGATGTCGCGTAGATTTTATCCTTGATCTTTATCAGTAAAACCTCGGTTTCATTAACCTTTGTCTTCATGAGATCTCCATCCTTCATGCTGCTTTCCTTTCCAACCTTGTACCATGCCATAATCCCATAATAATTAGATTAATTATAATCTTTTGACGTTTTGGGCAAATTTATAGTTGAATATATCTGAAATTTATATCCAATCTTGATATAACCAACAATGGGCGCGCTGACATCAGATGAGAAGGCAAAATTTCTTGAGGCAGGTAAGATCGGTAAACTTGCCCTTGAAAAAGCGATCACTGAGATCGGTCCTGGTGTATCACTTCTTGAAGTTGCAAAGAAAACTGAAGCACTTATTGTAGAAATGGGTGCCCGCCCTTCTTTTCCAATAAACCTATCAATCAATAACGAAGCAGCTCATTACACACCCCTCCATTCCGATAAAAAAACATTCTCCTCCGGAGACCTCGTCAAGGTAGACATTGGTGCAAGCGTTGATGGATATCTTTCAGACAACGCAGCAACTGTGGAGGTAGGCGGAAAAGGTAAATTCAGTGACCTGATAGATTGTACGCGGGATGCACTGAACAAAGCTATTTCGATATTGCGCCCTGGCGTTCATGTCAGAGATATTGGCAGGGTAATAGGAGAAACAATTGCAGAATATGGCTTTAGACCGGTCAAGAACCTTGGCGGTCATGGCGTCGGGAGATATGACCTGCATTCATCACCTTTCATACCAAACTATGATGACGGAAATGGAAACGTTCTGCAGGCTGGTTCTGTTTTCGCAATTGAGCCATTTGCATCAACCGGCATAGGAATGATACACAACGGGCCTGGGGGAAACATATACATTTTCAGCGGCACTAAAGTGGATCAGAACGATATTGCGTTTAACAGGTTCAAGACAATACCATTCGCTGAGAGGTGGCTATACGAGGTCAAGCCAGATTACGAGAAATATCTTAAAACAATGATGAAAAATAAACAGATTTCAGAATTTGCGATACTGAAGGAACACAGAGGATCTATGATTGCCCAGTCTGAACATACCATTTTAATGTCATCTGACAGCGTTGTTGTTACAACTCTGTAGTTATGGTTCAGGATACAAATAATCCATAACGTCTTTCAATACTGCATTCTTATCCTTCAATCCATCTATTGTGATCATATCGTCTTTCAGGTATTTTTCATAGATTTTCCTGACTTTTTCTAAATTAAAAAGTTTTTCCAGTTCATCCATCTGCCTTACTTTCTTGATCCTCTCTATAGCCGTTTTTTCATCTATCGATAGGTAAAATGTAATATCCGGTCTCACGGTGATGATACTAGAAACCTCTTTCATCCATCTGATCGTATTATCAATCGTCTTAAAAAAATCCTCGAGCATATAGCCCTGATAAGCGTAAGATGATAACAGATATCTATCTGAAATGACATAATCATATTCATTCAGTTTCCGAGAGATTTCCATTTGATGGGAGTTTCTGTCCATAGTGAATAGCAGGAACAGTGAAACCGGATCCCTGACGTCCTTCAATATACTGACATACGACCTAAACCATTCGGTTGGTTCAGATGTAATCCATACCTTCTTGGCCCTGCGCTCCAGATGTGCTTTGAGTGATCTTGCGAGATCAGTTTTTCCGGAGCCGTCGATTCCTTCCAACGCAATGAATTTTCCTTTCAAATCAAGCATGGATGATATTTAATAATAAAAAGGTAGCATGCTTTTCACATAAATTGCGAATAACTTTTCGACCAATATTATTTTTTTCTAAAGGCAAAAGGGTTAAGGCTCTATTTTCGTTCTTGATCTATGACAAGAGGATTTAATACAAGGGCAGTACAGGAGGGAGAGGTTAAAGATAAACAGGTTGGAAATGTCATAACACCGATATTCGAAAACTCCACATTTATAACACCAAATGAGGCTTCAGGTGCAGCGGTTGATCACTCGACTGGAAAACCATTTCTGTATACAAGGGTTGGAAACCCAACGCTGGAAGCACTTGAAAGGAAATACGCTGCACTTGACATGGTTGATTCAGCTTTATCTTTCTCATCGGGCATGGCGGCAATTTCAACAACAATGCTATCTATGCTGAAAACAGGCGACCGGCTGTTGTCAGTAAGCGATCTTTATGGCGAAACACTTACACTATTCAAAAAAACGTTGAAATCTTTCGGAATAGAAACGGATTTTGTTTCTCTTGACAATCTAAACAAAGCCAATCTCGATTTCAGAAAATACAGAGCTGTCTTTACCGAATCCATTCTTAATCCCACAATGGGTGTTTCAGACATCAGATCT
>JAKBLT010000055.1:0-6499 GCA_021831925.1 Thermoplasmata archaeon | reverse complement strand
ATATTTAAGTCGCTCAATTCGGGGAATGTTACAATTAAGAAAGAAGAGATTTTGGAACTTGGAAGAAACATATACGGAAAATTGTATCTCAGAGGTGATACCGGTTATGACAGTGCAAGGGAGATATGGAATGGCATGTTCGCGAAGAAGCCTTCAGCTGTCATACAGTGCAGGGGTACATATGATGTGATCCTTGCAGTTAAGTTTGCAAGAAAATACAGCATACTTACCACAATAAAATCAGGAGGGCATAATATCACCGGGTCATCTGTGATGGATGATGCGCTGACAATAGATCTTTCAAAGATGAATGGCGTTTTTGTCGACGAAAAGAACAGGATCGCTATGGCGCAGGGCGGTGCCCTTCTCGGTGACGTTGACAGGGAGACACAGATATATGGGCTGGCAACACCATTTGGTGTGGTCTCAAAAACCGGAATAGCTGGATTGACACTTGGGGGCGGATATGGTCATCTGAGGAGAAAATACGGTCTGACAATTGATAACCTGATAGGTGCGCAGATGGTACTTGCAGATGGCTCCCTCGTTTATGTAGACGAAAAGAATTACCCTGACCTCTTCTGGGCAATAAGAGGTGCCGGAGGTAACTTTGGAATCGTTACACGTTTTGATTACAAATTGCACAGGCTCGGTCCGAACCTGATGTTCCAGTATACAGTCTATGACCTGAAGGATGCGGAGAGGGTATTCGATCTTGGAAGAAAATTCATGCTTAATAAAGCTCCGCCTGAGCTGTCTGCAGAATTCCAGCTGGCGAAGTTTCCAGCATCTGAAAATGTACCGGTTGAACTAAGAGGAAGACGCTGCGTTGTAATGCGATCCGTATATTCCGGAGACCCAGAGACTGGAATGAAGACGGTTGAACCGCTGAGGAAACTTTCTGATCCTGTTTACGATAACAGCAGGATTGCCAGTTACCTCTGGATACAGTCTTACAGCGACGGAGATCTCCCAAATGGATGGAACTATTATTCCACCGGCATAATGGTTCCAGATATCACAAAAGATTTGGTGGGACTAGTGAAAAGAGAATATGAGAAGGTCAGTTTCAGTTACTCAGCGGTTACTGGAATATGGCACACCGGCGGCGCGATAAAATCAATTGCGCCTGAAGATACCTCGTATTCAGCAAGAGACAACAATTTTATGATCGTCATTGACTGCGGATGGCCGGATTCATCAGAAAATGAAAAGCAGATAGAATGGGGAAGATCACTGAAGAAAAAGATAAAGATAATCTATCCGGATTTAGAGGATACCGGTTACATAAATTTCCAGACGTTTGATAACATGAGTGCGGAAGTAAGGTCTGCATACGGCAGTAACCTTCCAAGGCTGGCTGAAATAAAGGCAAAATACGATCCAGATAACTTCTTCCGCATGAACCACAATATACCGCCTGCGAAGAGCCAGACGGTAACATAAGCGATTCTGCCTCACTTGCATGGATTTCTTGCTGACCGGTTGGACTAAAATAGTTATATCTATGTCATATCCTTAACGGATAAAATGGATTCAGAACAAAAGGAAGTGATTGCTGAGGAGTCTGGTAAGACCCTGATCCTAACAATAAACAATCCCGAACGCAATAATGTAATGACGCGGGGAATAAGAAATTCAATCTGGCAAATTCTGAGGGAAAACGAGGAAAACAACCTCAAAACTGTAATATTTAAGGGTGCCGGAAAGAATTTCAGCGCAGGAGCAGACATAAAGAACCTTCTGTCTCTTGAGGGAGACCTTGCTGATGAATACACAACTTTTGTCAGGGAATTCTTGATCTATGTTCAGAACTATCCGAAAATAACTATTGGTGTGGTAAATGGTTTCGCTGTTGGCGGAGGCTTGGAGCTGCTTCTCTGTCTCGATCTCGTATATGCCGGTAAAACGGCAAAGTTCGGTCAGACTGAACTGAATGTCGGGATTATCCCAGGCGGCGGCGGTACCCAGAGGCTTCCTTTTGCTGCAGGAATAAGGAAGGCAAAAGAGATGATCTATACCGGGAATTTAATAGACTCCAGTGACGCCTTAACGTACGGTATCATAAATGGTGTTTACGATGATTCTTCTGTATATAATGAAGCGCTTAAAATTGCAGAAAAGATTAATGAGAAGAATTTTCTCTCACTGGTGCTTGCAAAACGATCTATTAATTCAACGTTGAAAGATATGTCTGTGCACCTCGAAGCAGAATCTGAATTCTATAAACTGATACTGAACAGCAGCGACGGCAAAGAAGGCTTGAGGGCATTCCTTGAAAAGAGGAAGCCAAATTACAATGATGCGCATTGAAAATGATTTTGTCTATGAAGACAGGATATTCTATTAATATTTCACATCTGATGAATTCACGCCCGCTAAATTCTTAAATATTCTTGAGGAATGCTACAGGATGGGTCTTGATGAACTGCAAGGATCAGCATCACTTGAGGTGCTCGATCTTGTTTTTAAAAAGCGATCAGAGGGAAATAATGTAATTTCCTTTTACATAGGAGAGCCTGTTTTTGACACTCCAAGGGCAATAATCGATGCAGCGGTTGAAGGCATGCGATCTGGAATGACGCATTACGTATCCTCGTTTGGAATCGAAGAGTTCAGAGAGGCCGCCGAGAAGAAAGTGGCCAGGAAAAATGGGATAAAGTGCTCTGCAGATAACATAATTTTCATGTCTGGTAAGATGGCGATCTATGCTGTGGGGATGGCATTGAATTTATCTCCTGGATCAGAAGTCCTGGTTCCGGATCCTGGTTATTTTTATTCCGAACCTTCACTGATGGCTGGCCTGGTTCCTGTAACATATGACCTTAACAGGGATTATTCATTTAATTTCGAAGATATCAGGAAGAAAATCAACAGCAGGACGCGGGCGATATTCATTAATACACCATCAAACCCTACTGGCGTCGTATACGGTGAAAAGGAGCTGAGGGAACTCTTTTCAATATGCAGAGAGAAAAACATTAAGATTGTAAGCGATGAAGCTTATGAGGATTTGGTTTATGAGAAAAGCCATTTCTCAATTGGGTCTTTCGAAAGTGAGCCTGATCTTGTAATAAGCATCTTTACACTTTCAAAGAGCTACTCGATGACCGGCTGGAGGGGTGGCTATATAATTGCAGAAAAAAACATTGTCAGGCGGATTGGGAAGTTCATGGAGCACGCTGTTACCTGCTTCCCTGCGTTTATTCAGCATGCCGCAGTTGTGGCCCTTACAAAGTGTGACAGAGAGGTAATGGATTTCAGGGAAAAGTTCAGGCAGAGAAGGGACCTGGCTGTCAGCCGCCTTAGGGAAATAGACCAGCTTTCTGTGAATAAGGTGGAGGGCGCGTTCTATATCTTCCCGGAATTCAGTGTGAAGATGACCTCAGATAAACTCAGCCGGGAGATACTGAATAAAGCCAACGTGGCGCTTCTTCCAGGATCAGCATTCGGAAAGAGGGGCGAGGGTCATTTGAGATTTTCATATTCAGGCTCGCTCGAGGACATTGATGAGGGCATGAATCGTCTTGCAAAATTCTTCAATGATCTTTGAAGTTAGAATCGGAATGCCTGCATATAGGGAAATTAATTGACTTTCTAAACATAAACCACAGAAAGCCGGTGTGCCCCACATGTAACTTATTTAGTTCTGCAGATAACTATACTTTAAATTATCACGCAAAGCTATCGAGATAAAGGTTCTACTGAGAACAGAAAAAAAGGAATATTAAAATATTTTTATGAATATTATATATTAATTCAGGAAGTAATCAATCCTGAATTTCGCTTCCTGGTTCTTTGAAACCCGGAATTGATATATTTCTCCTGTAGGCATATACAAGGATAACCGCAAGTATACTGTATACCAGAACCAGGACAGGGCTGAGTAAAAGCGGCATGGTAAGTGTTGAGACTGCATAGTAAATTGCAATTATCACAAATATTGTTGAAATGACCGGAAAGATATACCTGGTCGAGATGAATTTTAGTGTCTTTCTCGCCTCGGCGCTCGATCTCCTGATCAGTGCTATGTTAAGTATGGTATGAATGACCAGTGTTGAAATAGTGCTGGCTGTAGCAAAGAACAGGAAGTATATGAAATAACCATTGGAAAAACCACCCTGTGTGAATACAAATACAACAGAAGCAACGAGGCTCACAAATATGAACGATACCAGTGTAAGCAGAAGTGCATAGTGAGGGCTCCTGAATTTAGGATGAGTCCTGGAGAAAATTTTAGGGAAGAGGCCGTCCTTTGCCATCGAATATATATTCCTTGAAACTGCGGTAGCCATTGTAACGAAGACAGGATAGACCACGAAGAAGTTTAAGATGAAGAATATGTAATTGCTGGCTGCCCCGGCATGTGCTCCAACTACAACGAATCCCGGGTATATAGAGGAACTGAATGAACCCATTGCTGCTATACCCCATCCAACAATCATTGCATAAGAACCGAGCATGTAAATTGCGGCCATTATCAACACCAGAATCACGACTGAAAGCCCGATGGTTCTCCTCGGAGCCTTTGCTTCCTCTCCTAGTGGAACGATAGAACCATAACCGGCGAATGCAAGATAACTTCCGGTTATAAAACCAAGAAATACCCCGCTCCACCCAGCGCCTGTTGCTGATGGCGTGAAGACAACCAGTGAGTTGTCCGTTGCTGTGACTATTATTACAAGTGACATCACAACAACAAACAGAATCTGAATTGCGTTTGAAATAATCTGAGATTTGTAGGAAGGCTTGATTCCCCTGTAAATGATGTAGAAAGCAGGAATTGAAATAAGAACAATATAGAGCAGCCCGTAGTCATTTGAAATGTTCCCGCCAAATACATAGCTGAAGGTTGGTGAGAATGTGAGGACATAATATCCAAAAATGAATGAGAGGTTGGCTATCTGGTAGAACACATAGAGATAGGATACATATCCGCCTGTAAATTTTCCCAGGCCGTTTCCAACATATCCATAATAACCTCTTGCACTTGCCACATGTTTTGAATACTGGAAAATAGAGTTCGCAGAAAGTATCGCCACGATAAATCCAAAGATGAATGCCAGGGGCGTGGCTCCAAGTGCAAAAGAAGCCGCTCCCAGAATAGATCCACCAAAAATACCAATGGGCGATAACTGTCCCATTCCCTGAAATACGAGTCCCCGCAATGTCACTGCGTTCTTTTCAAGTTCAAAATTACTGTTTCCAGTAGCTTCTACCATGTAGCGTGATAATATTTGGCGTATTTAAATATTCTTTAAAAATAGGGATTATGCCTTAATATTAAAACAAAATTATAATAAATGGTGTAAATTAAAACAGTTATTTACTCACTACACCACGATCTGCGATATAAGGTTTGCATATACCTTCGTGCAGTTATAAAGATCCTCGAAGTTGATGTATTCACGATCCTTGTCAGATAAACTCAGGCCCTCAAGCCTCTTTCCGCCAGATGGACCGTAGTTAACCGCCTTGGCACCGAGTGCATTGAAACTTGGGGCGTTCGAATACCAGAGCTCATAGGTCATGGATGGTTCCTTGCCGACAACTTCTTTGTGTGCCTTCTTTATCGATTTTACAATAACATCATCTTCCGGAACTTCAGTAGGCGGGTTGATTGAATACGGTTCAAATATAAGGTCAAGGCCCGGATGCTCCTTGTTAAGACGATTTACAAGAGCTGAGACCTCCTTTCCTACCTGAACAGCTGTCCAGTCCGGCGGATATCTGATATCAAGATACATGGAAACTGAATCTGGAGTCCTGGAGCCCTTCCATGGTCTGCCACCCCTGATAGCCGCAACATTGACTATTCCCTTATAACCTTTGAATTTGGTCTTTTCCTCAAATTCCTTCTTCCATTTGCTGACCGCTTCAATAACCGGGGTAAATTCCTCGATCTTGTTCGGTACACCGCGGGACCAGGCAGTATGAACTACTGTGCCGCCCCTCGATGTCAGCTTAACCCAGTATGAGCCAAAGTGACCTATCATAAGGTTCATTCCAGTCGGTTCTCCAAGCACTACATAATCAGGCAGAAGCCCATGGGAGGTTGCGTATCTGGCTCCTGCACCATAACCCCTGTAACTCTTTCCAACAAAATCATCCACCTGAGTTTCTTCAATCTCACCACAGGTCGCTGATATCACTATGTTCCCCGATAATTTTACACCGGAATCTATAATGCTTTTGGCAGCAGAAATATAGGCTGCAAGGGCTGCCTTCATGTTGAAACTGCCAACACCAAAGATCCAGTCCTCGCCATTTATCTTCCGGACGGATGCAACTGGCGCCGAAGCTCCTCCGAACATAAACTCTTCATTCCCGCTGAATGATACGTCCAGGTGCCCATCGAATTCCAGTACCGGACCGGTTCCGTCGCCCCTCAGAGTTCCAACAACGTTTGGTCTTCCCTCTTCGACCTCCTGCCAGACAACCTCCATCCCTATCGAACGAAGTTTCTGTGAAACGTACCTGCCCATCTGCTCTTCCTGTC
>JAKBLT010000054.1:0-6520 GCA_021831925.1 Thermoplasmata archaeon | reverse complement strand
CAGACTATGAGGAAATAGATAAGATGTCCAGAAAGAAGGGTGTAGGTGTGTTTGCTGCCGGGAACTATTCAGTTTCAGCCGCACTCGCTCTTCATTTCTCAGAGATCGCAGCCAGGTTCATGAAAAGCTGGGAAATTGTAGACTTTGCCTCTGAGAACAAGATCGATTCTCCGAGTGGCACAGCTCTCGAGATGGGAAATCGCCTGTATAAGGTAAAACGGCCAGATATAGAGATACCTGTCAAAAGCACAAAGGGACATCCGGAAAGCAGGGGTCTTTCACTCAATGGGATTCAGACACATTCCATAAGATTGCCAGGGTACGTAATAGGTGCAGAGGTCATGTTTGGAAACCCGGACGAAAGATTAACGATAAGGTTTGAGGGCGGTAGCGGTGCTGAACCTTATATCAATGGCACTTTAATCGCAGCCAGGGAAGTAACGAAGATGAACGGTCTTGTCAGGGGAATGGACTCATTGCTTGAAATGCTCTAATCTTTAAAACAATTTTATTTTCCACAAATACAGAAGTTCATTGATTGAAATTGTTGCTTCATACAATTCTAAAAACCAAAAAATGAAGAATTTTTTTGTTGATTGCTGTAAATAGAAAGTTAAAGAATGCCCCAACCGCCACCCATCATCAGAGCATGGGATCTCTCGTGTTCCTCAATTTCCATTGGATCATACGATTCAAAATCATGGTGATCGCAGTGATAAACAGTGACATTTTTCTCATGATCATGTCTCTTCTTCCAGAAGCCTGCAGCTGATTTGCCATGTTGCTTCAGGTGTTCTTCAACGTGGGCAGGATCCGATGCCTTGAAGCCATGCTCATCACAATGGTAGGTTGCCACACCCTTTTCCTTATCGTATTCACGTCTAAAAATCGCCATGTTACTTCAAAATGAGATCAAGTTTTTGTAAATAGCCTTTTCGTTTAGAATCTATTCACTTTATCATACCTCAGATCAGGAAACACTGGAATCAGAGTTTAAATCATCAATGTACGAATAATCCGGAAGATCCTCCAGATTCAACTCAGGATGCTTTTCCTGCCACTCATCGAGTGTCATTTTTCCTATGCTTCTGACAGGATCATAACCCACCTTACCGCATTTAATGCATTTGAAACGGAGATCATTGAAAATATGCGGTCTCAATATGTCACCAGCCCTGAAAATGTGCTCGAATTGTGTACCGCAGTATTTACATTTAACTTCCCAGATGTGAACCATTTTAGCCATATTTCAAGCATTACGCTATTTCATATAGAAATTTCTCTTAGGAAAAGGGGAATAAACTGTGGCAACTCTCTCTTGTTTGGATTGAAGCAGAGTTAACATAATAGCAAAAATATCAACTTTTCATTAAAACCTACTTATTCAACATTAGGATTGAAACTCAGCCTGCTCAATGATATCGTCAGTCTTGCCATAATCTGCGTGGTTGATCCTTTTGTACAATATGATAAGTATTAGAATTGCAGGGATAGAGGGTAGCCACATGAGAAACGGATATTCAAATTTAGGTGGAGGTGGATAATTTTCCTCAAACACAATCTCAGCGGATTCAACGGCCCCTGCGATAGCCAGTTCCAAGACAACAAATAGGTACATATAAAAAATCTTCTTTGCTTTAAATCTTAAATCAGATCTCCTTTTGATCAGGTAATAAAGTAGGTAGATGCTGGTGCTCGCTGCCACTGCATATGACGGTATCTCCAGCCATGTATGTGGAAGAAGAGCAAGACTCAGGAATAAGAATATTCCCGAAATTCCTATGGATGTCCCTTCAAGTGCGAGTATATATGATGTTACAACAATTGAATCAAGATAAAAATATGTTCCAAGTGCAGGTATGAATTCCAGTGTTGCAACTCTCAGGTTACTTGGAAATATTGATAAGAACATGGAAAAGTATGACTGTGTATCAATGGACGATTGTTCCTGTTTAAACTCAATCAATAGCGCTGGATTAACGGCAGGAAGCGCAGAAACTATCAGAAAAATGAGAATTTCAATTCCGAACATGACATAAAAGAGACGCTCTAATCTGAGGTCCCCGTTTTTGAAAAAGAAACTGTCCTCGCGCACATTCAAAGATCAAAACACACCTAATTAACTTTACATTCTATCTGGAATCGCAAAGAAAATCTTCAATGAGTATTCGCTTCTAAGGTCAGCCTTTCGTTAAATCAGGTCTGACTGGGAATCTTTAAGAGTTGTTTCCAGATAGACTTTAGCATGAAAGCAATTTTGACAAAGAAGGACGCAGGAAGCGAACAGGTTCGGCTTGATCTCGCCTGGGAACTTTTCTTCCCTGGAAGCAAAGGGAAGCATCCGCATTATGCAGACCTCCTCTATCCATTTACAAACTGGCTATGGGTAATCCTGTCTAGCAAAGCAGGTTTCATGAAAGTAGATAAGAAATCAGAGATATCGTTCAGGATAACAGATCTTGAGAATTCGGCGTTGCAATTCATCATACGGATACTTTCAATGTGGTTTGACGAGGTCATTATTGAGAATGAGGAGAAATTGAATGGAAACCTCTGGATGTTCCCCTTGACAAATGTCTATGACGAAAACCTTGACGAGTCCGAAAAAGCTACACAGTTGAACGGTGAGGGATTCAGCTTCAGAAATCTAATGCCTTTGCTAGGGCCCAGCAGAGTTTTTGCAACTGTTGAGTTCCTTAGCCCAGGACAGGTGTCAGCAAGGCTTCACTCGCATTCCAGCATAGACGAGTTTTATCTCATAATCGAAGGATCGGCCACTCTCAGGATGAATGACAAATCAAGGGTGGTAAAAAGTGGCGATCTCATCTCCAAACCATCAGGGCCAGACCTAACAAGTCAGATAATTGCTGATCAGGGAAATTCAGTTAGGATACTAGATATTGAGGTGCATCCCTATCCTGATCCAAGGACAAAGGAGGTTGTGCATTATCCAGATCATGGTGAAATCCTTCTACATGGACACGGCTGGGGTTCAATCATTCCTGATGGAACGGCATTAAGCCCTGATGATTTCGACAGGAATTATGAGAAGGGATATTTCAGAAAAAATGATGGCACATGGGAACCAAAAGATATCCCCGGATACAAGAAAAGAGAGAAGTAATTTTTATTCAATAACTCAGAAAATTTTAGTTCATGATGATGGTATAATATTTGCCATCTGCATCCTGAATAATTGCCGACCGATAAATTGCATTCTCATATAGAAGACATAAAGAAGCTAGTTCTTTACAGGCAGCATCTCTCACCACGGTATAACAATAACATCGGTCCCAGCAGGGATTTAATAGAGCAAATTGTTTACGATATATGCCACGTTCAGGTTGATCCTGTAAGGTATGTTGAAAGGAGTCACATACTCACATTATGGAGCAGGATTGGCACTTTCAAAATCGATGACTTATTTGATCTTATATATAAGGAGAGGAAGCTGGTTGAATTTTACACCAGCTTTGCCTCTATAGTTCATAAGAGGGATCTCCCGCTTATTAAGCTTAAGATATTGAATAATCGAAGGCGAGAGGCCGACTTATTCCTTAAACAAAATCAAAGGAAGATTGCAGACATATTAAACATAATCCGTGGGAAGCAAAGTGTTTTGTCAAGGGAGATGGTCGAGATTAAACCTTCTGGAACCACCATTACCGGATGGGGAAAGGAGAGAACAGTTAACCTCTTTCTTGAACGATTATATTATAACGGAAAGATATGGATAATCGGCAGGGATAATGGAAACCAGAAAATATGGGGTCTTCCGCCGTTCAAAATTTCCCCATATGAAAATGATGCGAAAATCATCTTGAACTTAACAAAGAAACTGATCGAAAGATCTGCAATGTCCTTAGGAACTGGAACAAAGAGACAGATTCTTCAGTACCATGCATTAGGCAACAAAGATACCAAGGGGAGGCTTTTCGATGAACTTGTCCATGCTGGAGTTATAAAAGAAATTGAAATTGATGGAATTAGAAGCAAGGAACCATGGTATATACATAGAAGCCTAATTCGCGAGCTGCATGATATAAGAAAATTGTGGAAACCCAGAACAGCTATTCTTTCTCCTTTCGATAACCTCATTCATGACAGACAGCGTACTATGACACTGTTTGGTTTTGACGCGATAATGGAAATATATGTACCTAAAAATAAAAGAAAATATGGTTATTACTCAATGCCGGTTCTTCACAATGGAAGTTTGGTGGGGCGAATAGAAGCCAAAATGGACCGAGATACGAGGTCATTGAAAGTAATATCTTTTCATCCTGAAAATGGATATTACCTAACAAGTACCCTGATGAAAGGTCTTGTTCGTGAAATAAGCAGCCTGGGAAGTCTACTCGGGGCTGAAAAATTAGAAATTACTCCATCGTTCTATGCACTCAATTCATGATCCCCAATCATTGCAGTTTCTACGATAAATATAGTTAGCGCACACTTACTATTAAATGAGCCTAATAGTTATATATTATAAACCAATACAGGTGCGATAAATATGTCTCAACAAAAGATTGATCCTCCAAAGACCATGATCAAAAAGGCATGGAAGGAACTCGTGGGCGATCTTATGGCAATACAGACTTATTATCTCAGGAGGGAAAACATTTCCAGGCCTGCCTTCTTCATTCTGCACATAATAGATGAAAAGGGACCACAGAGCCTGACAATGCTTGCAGGGATTCTTCAGGCCTCGAAACCAACTCTTACAAGTCTGATCGACAATCTCGAACGCGAAAATCTTGTTGAAAGGTTGAGGGATAGTTCGGATAGAAGGGTCTATTCAATAGCACTTACCCGGGCTGGAAAAAAGAAACTTGCGGAACTTTCGTCGATTTATGACGAGGTAGTCTCATACATAGCTGAAAACATTGCTCAGAGCGAAATGAGCGCACTCCTGCACACACTAGATCTGATGAAGACAAAGCTAAGGGAAATGAATGAAAATATCTCAAAGGAAGATGAATGAATGGAAAAAGAAATAAAAGCACTGGATTATGATAAAGCCTATACAACCAGAGTTATGATAATTCTGGCAATGCTGATAATGGTTGTAATGTACGTTGAGGGTATGTTGACCCCGTCGCTACCATCAATAGCGAGAACATTTGGCGTTTCGATTTCTCAGGTCAGTCTTGTTCTATCTGTGTATCTGGTAACAGGAGTTGGTCTGAGTCCTATTGTGGGTAAACTTGGCGACATTTATGGAAAGAAGAAGATGCTTGTTATTGTATTATTCATATACGCTGCGGCTGTCGTTTCCACCGGGTTCTCCCCAAATTTCACATACATGCTTGTTTCAAGAGGAATACAGGGAATCGGTCTGACGGTTATGCCGCTTGGTATGAGTCTGGTAAGGGAGGAATTTCCAAGAAGACTTGTACCAAAGGCACAGGCTCTTTTAAGCGCAATGTTCGGGGCAGGTTTCGCAATAAGTCTACCCCTTGGTTCGCTGGTATCCAATGATCTGGGCTGGAGATACACATACCACACTGCATTTCCATTTGTCTTTGCACTTGTAATCGTATCATACTTTTATATCAGGGAATCCTCCTACAGAAGACCGGGGACAAAGGTTGATTATATTGGGGCTGGAATATTCGCTGTAGCACTTAGCTTGGTTGTTTTCGGTCTTTCAGATGGGCCCGTGATAGGCTGGGCTTCTCCAACTGTGCTTGCATTATTCGCTGCTGGCGTTGCATTGTTCATTCCAACATTCCTGTATGAGAGAAAGGTCTCAAGAAAGGGCCTGGAAGCTATAATTGACATGCGTCTGTTATCGGCAAGAAATGTCTGGGTACCTAACATAGTCCTTGCAATATCCGGTTTTGGCATGTTTCTGGCCCTTCAGGCTCTCACATACAGGTTTGAAACACCTGCTCCATATGGTTTTGGCGTATCCATACTTGACACCGGCCTGGGGCTGGTGCCATTTGCTCTTGGCACACTAATCTTCGGTCCTATAACAGGTTCCATAATAACGAAATATGGTGTTAAAAAAATGGCAATTATTGGGCCTCTGGTAAGTGCAGCAGGTTTTCTGCTGGAAGCAACCAATCCTGCATTTGACCTTACGCTTGCATATGGCTTCATAATCGGTGCCGGTCTTTCCATAATGAATGCTTCTGTGATCAATCTGCTTGTTCTCTCCGTTGACCCTAAAGATATGGGTCTTGCAACATCAATGAATGGGACATTCCGTAATCTTGGAAGCAGCATAGGTGCTCCAGTTGCGGGGGCAGTCCTTTCGACATATTCGGTTGCTGCTGTCCTAGGCTCAGCATTCATAATATCAACACCGACACACTTTGCGTTTTTCCTTTCCTTTATGATCGCTGTTATAGCTTTCCTCGCGTCCTCCGTCATCGTAGTATTTGCCAGGGAGGTCATTAAAAGACCTGTTCCGTCAACAATGGTTGAGCCCTCTGTTACAGAAAAGGTTGCGGAACAGGCAGGATCATGATAATTATTCGTATGATTCGGACAACATAATTTTCAGGTTAAA
>JAKBLT010000053.1:0-6830 GCA_021831925.1 Thermoplasmata archaeon | reverse complement strand
GGAATGTAATCCTTATAATGTTGTGACTCATATTGAGATAGATAACTATGGCAAGACTAGTTTTGCATGAAAGAAACAGACCATATATGATAAAAGTCGGGAACGAGGAAGTGCATCTTTGCGCATGCGGTCTCTCAAACAACAAGCCCTATTGTGACGGCAGCCACAAAAAGACGCTCGACGAAGGCAATGATCTATTCACATACGACGAAAAAGGCAGAATCAAGATTACGAGTTTCTACAAAAAAGATTGAATCCTCCTGCCTTATTTATTAAATTTTCTATCATAAATTCTCCTTTTTTTCAGGCAAATCCTATAAGTTGCCAGAGATCTTTCTCTCGAATACAAAGGCCTGTTCAAAGCCTTCCATGCCGGCGTACCCTTCATAAAGATGTTCAAGCCTCTCAGGTATGCATGTTATTCCATTCCCAATTATTGGAATCCTTTTATCGGATCTGATCAATTGTGTTGATTCCTCTCTGTCATTAAAGAAGAATATATCGGAGGAACCATCGGTTTTAACCTCTCCATCCATAATTTTATTGCAAGCGGCAAATTTCCACCCGATATTAACCAGATCATCGCTTCTGTCAACAGATCGCGCCATTCCAGTTCCGTCCAGCACTCCATCGTAGAAATATAAATGTGACCTCTCTTTGAAGCCACCTTTTCTGGCAAGGTTGATAGATGCGGTATTTTCATACTGAATCAACATCCTGACAACATTGCAGCCTGCCATCGATGAATACAGTAATGCACTGCTCGTGAGCGCATCAGCAACACCCATTCTTCTATGTTGCGGATCAACCCTTATACCACTCAACCATGAGGAGCCATCAGGCAGCAACTCAATCTTTAGAAACCCGCAAGTCACATCTGAGTCGCATATGATGACGACCCCATCATCCAGATATTTCTTTCCCACCCTGTTTATATAATCCTCATATCCGGACTCCCTTGAAATTCTGCTTATTTCGGGCCAGTCATTTTCGCTTGCCCTCCTGACGTTAAGCCTTGACATAATTAGTTGAATAATACTCTGTATCTATTTATACGGTTTGTTGATGTTCATTTATGAAAGCAATTCTTGTCAACCGACCGTTTGGAGAGGAAAACATTGTATTCAGTGAACTGGCAGATCCAGTTCCAAAAAAAGGGGAAGTTCTTGTTTCGGTTAAATATGTGGGTCTAAATCCCATAGACATAAGTGTTATTAGAAACAAGACGGTTTATGGCATATCGCCTGAGCCACACATCCCGGGTGCTGAGGCTGTGGGAATCGCAGAAAGCGACGGTATTGGCATAAAGAAGGGTGACAGGGTACTGCTGTACCCGAGATGGTTTGACAGTACATGCAGATACTGCAGAGCTGGAATGGAACACATGTGTGAAAACGGCGGAATTTTCGGCGTGCGTACGAATGGAACATATGCAGAAAAGATCGCTGTTCCAGAGAAAATGCTGATGAAACTGCCTGATGCCGTCGGGGACGAGGACGCAGTCAGTATACCGGTTGGCGGATTGACAGCTCTTCATTCGCTTCACAGGGCGCACGCATCAAAAGGCGAAAAACTGCTCGTTTATGGAGGCTCCGGGAATACTGGACTGTTTGCAATTATCCTCGGGAACCGTATGGGCTTGGAGGTTTCAACTGTAAGTTCAAAGAAGTGGGTATCTCAATACGGTGCAAAGAATGTATTCCAAAACAAAGAAAGCATGTCAGGGTACAAGGGTGATATTGTTATCAACTCCCTTGGCGGCGAATTATGGAAAGAATCCATAAATTATGTGTCACCAGAAGGAAGACTGGTAACATTCGGGGTTTTCACAGGTGCAGAAGTACAGATGAATCTTGCAAGATTGTATACAAATGAGATTTCTGTTCTTGGAACAACAGGCGGTACATTAAAGGAGATGCAGGAATTAATCCAGATAATGCATGAAGACAGGATAACACTCCCCGTGGACAGAACCTTTAAGATAAGTGAATTAAAGGATGCAGTCAAATACTACCCCTCACGCCAGAATGGAAGAATTTTGCTGAAAATGTGATAATCAGAGGTCGCGCAATCCGGAAACCCTCTCTGAGACGTTTTCCGAAAATATGTATGATGCGGATACAACGATATCTGCACCAGCATTTCTGCAGGCTGCTGCATTTTCTAAATTTATACCGCCGTCCACCTCTATTTCCACACTCAATCCCTCCTCGTCAATGTATTTCCTTGCTTCCTTTACCTTCAGGATCGAATCAGGAATGAACTTTTGACCGGAAAATCCAGGATGAACCGACATTATTAGAAGGATTACCGCATCTTCAAGAAAAGGCTTAGCCATATCAAAACGCGTTTCGGGGTTGATCACCACACCATATGGTATCCCATGATCTTTCATTTCTTTCAATAAATGACCTGTGCTGATCGGTGATTCTACATGGATCAGCATTATGTTCCCACCAGCTTCAAAGAACGACCTGTAGTATTTGTCCGGCCGCTCAAGCATTAGATGGCATTCGAGGTTGAGCGAAGTGCACCTTCTGATTGCCCTTACAAGGTCCGGCCCCATAGTGAGGTTCGGTACGAACGCACCATCCATAACGTCAAGATGGAATGATGAAGCCCCGCCCGCATGACACTTCTCTATTTCATCTGCCATGAATTCAAGCTTTGCTGAAATAAGTGAGGGTGAAACTTTCATGAACAGGGATGCAGCCCCGACATATTATTATTTCAGGGAGAATTTATTTTCATGCCATATTCTGTTGAGGCTATCTATTCTTTGACGAGGCTGTGGGAATAGGTGCTTTTCCAGGACCAGTCTTTACACCAGACTGCCCGCGTGTCCTTTCCCTTTTCTCCCTTTTACTTCCCATGACTATTCATGCTTCATCCCGTTTGATCGAAAATCATTTTAAACTCACCAACTTACTGTGTAAAATATAACGAATTCATTCTATGACCCCTCTCATGCAAAGTGAAAATTCTAACGTGCAAGTCCATGCTTTTCTACTTTATCCTGTGTGTCACCCGAACCTGTATGTTAAAATAACTTATTGGGATCAATATTCCTGATGGTTGTATTTCTCCAGTAAATATTCATCTTCCTACTGTCCATAAATGAAAACGTGCCTTTCATGCTGGCCTTCTAAGGCACAAATATCGTGTAGTCTTTTATAAGTAAAGATAGGTTTAAGGAAGATAAAATCCGTCGCAGAATTCAACCTCAGTCATTCGCTTAAAAGATGCTTTAAGAATGAATAACTTTCTTTCGCAAAAAAATCTTGATCCGGAGAAAATTTTCTCCACATCCTCATCTTTTCAGAAAATTTATCATCATAAGGCGTAAAGGATTCAACACTTATCCATTTATCATAATTGAGGAGTTTAAGGCTTTTCTTGACTTCTTTCCAGTTTATTTGCCCGCTACCGGGTATCCCGCGGTTGTTTTCGCATACTTGGATATGATATGTCTTTTTCCCTGATATTTCGAAAGCTTTGGAAATTGACTCCTCTTCAATGTTTGTGTGGAAGGTATCGATTAGTATACCGAAATTGTCTGAGTTGATTCGCGATATTAGTTCAATCGCTTGATCAACAGTATTTATGAGATACGTATCGTACCTGCACAAAGGTTCAAGTGCTATCTTGATCCCGGAATCTTCCAACTTATTTGACAGCGTTTTAAACGAACTGGCCACTCTATCAAGAATCTTATTTCGAAGATGATCTGATATTAGTTTTAATTTACCCACCGGTGCGTAAAGTGGACCGCAGATCAATTCTGAATCTACAAACTCGCATAATTCTATCAATTTTTCAATGTATCTATATGCGTTTTTTCTATTTTGCAAGTTATTGGATGTTAGGTCCATTTGCCTAGAACCGCCTCCTACTATAATTGGATACATTTTTTTAGAGACGCTTGAAATGGTTTCTCTCAAGGACTTTTTGTTGATATCTCCTGTAAAAGTTGGAATTTCAACGCCTTGATACCCTATAGAGGCTGCTTTATTTATAAAGTCAAAATTATTTTCTTCGGGTGTTGAAGTCCACACCCATGCACTTATTGACAACTTTGGTGTTTTATTTAATTGCATTAAATTCACGCTCCTTTGAGTTTTAGGTCTTGGATAGCCTGTAAAGCTGCATTTCTTCCAGAAAGACCTGATATCCCTCCTCCAGGGTGTGTAGCAGCACTACACATGTATAAGTTCGGTATTTCACTGGAATAGTGGCTGAATCCGCTAAATGGTCTGAGGGAAAGCATCTGGTCTATGCTAGGTTGGCCAACAACTGGATCCCCATTTACTAGGTTAGGATTGTAGCTCTCTATATCTTGAGGGCTCATTATTTTCATTTTTAATATAGAACTTCTTACATTTCCAGCATATTTTTCTAGTACTCTTAAACCAACTTCAGCGATTTCGTCTTTGTCGTCATCAGTCCAGTTCCTCCCTCTTATTTTGTGCGGTGCCCTGACGAAATTCCACAATACATGACCGCTTCCTTTAACACGGCTCCTGTCGTACTTAGTGTAATTATTTAACGTCATGAATGGAGATTCCGGTATTAATCCGCGGAGACACTCGTTATACGCCTTGGAGACGTCATCCAGTGATTCTCCTATTTGGACCAGGCCGGCATCTCCAGTCTCTTCAGGGATAAAGTCTAAAGGTTTATTCAAAGCAGCATGCATCATCACCTGTGTGACAGATGAATATCTAAAATTCTTCACTTTGTTGAGGAAACCCTCGGAAAGTTTTGATTGAGAGATGAGCTTTCCGAATAGAGCTTTGGGTTCCACGTTCGCTATTACACCACGTTCGGCTTTAAGGTATTTTCCTGATGATAATTTTACTCCTGTTGCCCGGCTATTTTTCACTTCTATCTCAATAACCGGGTCTCCCAAAATCAACTGTCCATTGTGTTTGAGAATAAAATTTTTAAGAGAATTTGAGAGTGTTTCCATTCCACCTACCGGTATTCCTCCACCTTTTTGTTGAAGTAAACCAACAAAAGTGAAAGCCGTAAAAGCACTTCCCGCTTCCTCAGGGGATAGCGGAGCGTGATTGCTTCCCCAAATAGAAAAAAAGGCCTTTGTCTCTTCAGCTTCAAAGTTTTCGTTTAGCCAGTCTCTTGCAGACATAAATGAAAGTCTAATGAATTCCGTCCCTTCTTCAGATTCCTCAAGAACTGACATCATTTCTGAATACGGGACTGGAGGGGAAGAAAACCCACTTTCAATTATTTCTGCCGCATTCTTATAATAATCATATATCTCAAGGTATTTTTTAGCATCAAGTTTAGAAAACTGTGATATTGTTTTTGCTGTTCGTTCCGGATCTCTGTAAATGGTAATAGCTTTCTTATTGCTGAAAGGAGTAGATGCAACAGTGTCCGGCGTTATATCTTTGTACCCGTATTTTTTCAAACCTAATTCGGATTCTACCGGCCCCAATCTCCAGATATTGATAGAAGTAGCTAATACATCATGTTTGTAGCCTGGAAGGGTTATTTCACTAGTAACAGCAGAACCACCTAGATAATTATTCCTCTCAATTAAAACCACTGAGAAACCATCATTTAAGAGGTATGCTGCGCTAGTTAAACCGTTGATTCCACCACCCACTATAATAAAATCAATCACCATATCTTTCAAACCGAAAATTCGGAATGAATATATAAAATTGTTAACCAAAAAATTTAACTAATTAAATATTTTTAGGTGTATCTAATAAGTTTTATAGATGCTGAAAATAACTGGGTTTACGAAAGGGGGCTTTCTCCAAAAGATCGCAAAAATATAATATATAGGTTTTTCTATCCCCCGATGATGAAAAGTAGGAATATTGTGATTGCTATCATAATAGCCATAATTGTAGTTGCAGCTGGTGTTACAGCGTTCGTAGTATCGAGTAACTCACACCCCAAAACGAATCTTTCGACTCTATATATTACGACTGTAAGCCCAGTACCAACAATCGAGAGCGAGCAATTAAGTTTAATAACAAGTGACTTTAATAAAATAGGTATCCCAGCTAGCTATAATGCAGTCGGTATTCCAGTTGTTCTCGGTTGGCTCACTGCGAACACGACTCCTAATATGGTGGTCAACCCGGGTCCAACTCCTCCTTGGCCAGATCCTGTGTTTACACAGATCATAGGGGCAACCGATGTTGCCTATGGATTTACATATGTAGATGATTCATGGCTTAACAACAGTACAATGCAGAGTTTTTACCCTAACATTATGTTCGATAACAACACAACAAACCAAATCAACGAGGTGAAGGAGATTTACCAGATAGTATACAACAACGCACCATACATATGGCTTCCTATCCCAGACAATACCTTTTTTGTTCAGCCTTATGTCAATAACTTCTCTTATAACCCAGCGAATGTTTATTACTACAACGTGATGTCTTACAATTCTTCTTACACCGCCGTGAAGCCACCATCCAACTCTACCCTAACAGATGCAATACAAATCAATGCCCCCGATTCACTCGATCCTGCAAGTGCCGGTCTTCTTGAAGACTCGACATTCCTTAATTCAGTCTACCAGGGTCTCGTCGAGCCCAGTGCCTCTAATTCGAGTCAGGTTGAACTCGTTCTTGCAAACAACTATTCTGAACGCAACTATCAAAACTTCACGTTCAACTTAAGAGATAACCTTCACTTCAGCAATAATCAGCCACTAAATGCTACAGATGTGTGGTTTTCAATATACAGATCCATATTAATGGACCAGCCTGCAGAATCTGGAGTTAATAGCTTCGTTTTGATCAATTCTTCGGAGTTCAGTTCCACCTCTTATGCCATACCGT
>JAKBLT010000052.1:0-7143 GCA_021831925.1 Thermoplasmata archaeon | reverse complement strand
ATTGTTGGCAGATCAGATACAATTCTAACCAGAACATAATCGTCTTCCCGGTTTTCTGCAGGCGGCTGGTTTATGTCAATAACCGGAACCTGAATCTTTTCCTCACTCAAAGGAGGAGTTTCCTGACCCGTATCCATGAAACGGGTGAGATATTCGTTCAATGATCTCTGCTGTGCCTTAAGAAAGTCTTTTTCCTCTGAAGTTAACTGGCTCCATTCCTCCGGATCAACTTCGTGAAGGGCAAGTTTCATCAACTTGCTGAATCGGAGCTGAAAGAAGACAGTAAAGTCACTCTCAACCTGTTTAATTCTAGATTTCAGGCTCATGTACTTCTCGATGTCCGTCGCCACAACATTATCAGTTTCAATTCTCAGTGTCCTTAAAACCTCGAGTACACTTCTGTAAAAATCTGACTCAATTTTTCTTATTTTTTTTGAACTCTTCTCAACGCGTACAGCAGTTTGAAGGTCAGTGCATACTTTGTCAACTTGAACTGGAGTCAGGGTCATCATATGAGTGATGTTTGTAAAGTTATCAATCTTTTCTGACATCTTATCCACCCAGATGGTTTGATGTTTTAGGATTATAGAATAACAACACGCAGACCCTTTTAAGCGAGTTCCACTCCCATGGCAATTTCAAAGGCATTATTACTGGAAAACTGAAACATCTGCGAATTGATTTAATTAAACCATATGACCTCTTTCTTCAGAATTTGAGCATCTTCATGCCATCGAGTCCAGTTAACTCCTTTTTTGTCATTCCTGTTTATGGAATATTGCTTATTACAGTGCCAAAAAAGTGATTCAACGCAAACTTGAAAGGAAAATATCTTCTAAAGGAAAACCACCTGTGTATCATTTTTGAGTAAACTCACTCTGAAGGTTTAGAACATCCCCTACGCAAGTCTTTTTACTGTAATAAACTGATTACACCCCATCTAAATCGCAGGCTAAGAGACTTTCTTTACGGATTCATTGTAAAATCAGTTAACGTACCTTCCAATCAAAGTTATTTCAGGAAGATCTTTTCAGGGATTTCCTTAAAAATTTTTTCCATTATAAGATCCGCGTTTTCGTACTGCTCCCTTATCATTATGGCCCTTTTTGGAACAGAATCTTCAGGTATAACCTTTCCAGGTTTACCAGGATCATCCACAAAATCGCTTTCAAGCATAAAATTCCAGACACCTTTGGAGATTGAGAATCTAGTATTCGGTCTTGTAGCCAGTATAGATCTCTGCATTTCAGGGCACTCACTGTTCATTGCAGGATCTGCGTGGTGTTTTACAATCTTACTTAAATTGGCACCGCTCTTGGCCGCCATCGATGCCATATCGCATATGGAGGAACGATCAAGATCCTCGGTGTGCAGAATAACTGGGACATTGAGATCTGCAGAGGCTTCAAATGCCCTGATCAGCACAAGGTTGCATATGTCGTTCACTTTCTGCTCAACAGGAAAGTGCGGTCTCCCAACCTCTCCAATTCCATTGCATCTATCCCGGCTGCATAGCTCTGCGGCTATTTCGACTCCACGGATCATTTCAAAAAGAGGGTCTTTCCCAGCTTCGGCCCAAAAGAAATAGTCAAGTGGATACGGTCCGAGTGTTATATATGTCAGGAGCCCTGAATTTCTGGCAATTTCTCCTAACTTAATTGTCCTTTCGTATAAGTGCTCATAATATGACTGATGACCTAATGAATAGTCAGGAAGGCATATCAGATTGATTCCGGTTCCTCCCGCATGTGAAAATCTTTTCAGGACATCCATCACATTACCTTCGGGTCTTAGATGGAAATGCGCGTCAAACGCTCCAACATCCAAACTTTTATCCATCTCAATCCGGTTATGCCAAAAGCATTATTAGTCAATTGCTGTGGAATCAGTAAATTATAGTTCAGACAAAAACAACAAAGATTTATTATTTAAGTATCAATTCGCTTGGAAGGTGAGTAAAATTGCAGCAGGGTCAAATGGCCTATGACAGGGCTATAACGGTATTTTCCCCGGATGGTCGATTATTTCAGGTAGAATATGCGAGAGAGGCAGTTAAGAAAGGTTCGACCGCGCTGGGATTGAAGTTTTCCAACGGTGTCGTTTTGATTTCAGATAGAAAGGTAAGAAGCAGGCTTGTGGAACAGAATTCCGTCGAGAAGATTCAGCTCATTGACGATTATGTTGCCGCTGTCACGTCAGGACTCGTTGCAGATGCAAGGGTACTGATTGACTTTTCAAGAGTGGCAGCTCAACAGGAAAAGGTAACATACGGCAGTTTGATTAATATGGAGAATCTGGTAAAAAAGGTGGCCGATCAGATGCAGCAGTACACCCAGTACGGCGGTGTCAGGCCCTATGGAGTCTCTCTAATCTTTGCTGGTATAGATAAAATTGGTCCGAGACTGTTTGATTGTGACCCAGCCGGGACAATAAACGAATACAAGGCCGTAGCTGTGGGTTCAGGCAAGGACCAGGTAACATCATACATTGAGAAAGAATACAAGGAAGACTTAAAAGAGAAGGATGCTGTTACTCTCGGTATTGCAGCGCTAAAGGTGGCACTGGAAGAAGAGGGCGGGGTCAAGTCACCTGAAATTGCCACAATAACACAGGGAAACAAGTTCTACTTTTATACAAAGGAAGAAGCTGCAAAGTTCACAGCATAAAGTAAACGTATCAGCATAATTTTATTCCATTTTTAATTAAACTCTTCTTAGTTATTTCGAATCAGAAAGCAAAATTGTTTAGAAACCTAAAAAAGATCAAGCAATATTGTCCTCTGTTCCCGAAGAATTACAATTTTCTGGTGATATCCTATCTACATGAAGATTAAGATACATAATCGCAATTCCAATGGATTATGAGAATTGAACATTATGACATAGACCTGGACATCGACGAAAAGACTAAAGAATATATTGGAACTGAAAGGATCCTACTTGGGGGAGACGAAGAGAATTTTGTTATAAACACATTAAATCATAAGATTATTGACTTCAGGCTTAATGGAAAAAAGGTAGAACTTGAAAATGGCAGAAAAGATGAGGAGAAGATAATCAAAGGGAAGTTAACCGATAAAAGTGAGATTATGATTGAATTCAGTGCCCACATTCCAGAAGCTCTCACAGGATTATATCTCGCCAAAACGTCAGACGGTTCAGAGATGATATCCACCCAGTTTGAATCAATCGGCGCAAGAAGGGCATTCCCATGCTTCGATGAACCTCTGCTAAAGGCCACTTTTTCATTAAAGGTTACAATTGCTTCTAATCTTGAGGCAATAAGCAATATGCCTGTGAAACGTATTTCTCAGAAGAAGGAGAGAAAGACAATCGAATTCGAAACAACACCAAGGATGTCGACTTATCTTCTTTACATTGGCATAGGAGTTTTTAAGACAATTCACAGGAAACATGGAAACATAGATATTTATCTCACAGGTTTAGCTCAGCACACTGACACAACAGAATTCCCCCTTGATGTCGCTGAGAGATGTATTGACTTTTTCAACGAATATTCTGGAATCCCCTATATGCTTCCAAAGTTGCATATGATCTCGGTTCCAGAATTTGCTGCTGGCGCCATGGAAAATTGGGGTGCAATTACTTTCAGAGAAACCGCCCTTCTGTACAACGAAAGTTCTGGTAATGCCTCAAAGAAGAGAATTGCCTCTGTCATTGCACACGAAATTGCGCATCAGTGGTTTGGGGATCTCGTTACTATGAAATACTGGAACGATCTATGGCTTAACGAAAGTTTTGCGACACACATGGGAAACAAGGCAATTGAATCAATATATCCTGAGTGGGACATAACTGCTGATTCACTCATATCTGATGGGAGGGGTGCTTTCTTAGTAGATTCTCTTGAGAGCAGCAATCCGGTTTCCCCTGCTGAGAGAGATATGGACAAAATGGGAGAAAGATCAAATGAGATCACCTATGGGAAAGGGGCAATGATTCTGAGAATGGTGGAAGGATATGTTGGCAGTGAAAGATTCAGGGAAAGTCTTCGCAACTATCTTGTAAAATTCTCATATTCAAATGCTGAGGCAACAGATCTCTGGCACAGTATATCTGAAAGCTCCTACAAGGATGTCTCAGGAATAATGGACGCCTGGATAACAAGAGATGGCTACCCTCTCATAACTGCACTGGAGAAAGGGAATATTTCCATAGTTCAGGAAAGATTCCTTCTCAGCGGGAAAACGGACGACAGACTGTGGCCAATTCCATTGACGGTTAAGAGGAAAAATGGAATTGAAAGCATTCTTTTCGATAAGAAAGAAAGTATGATTGATGGGAGAGGTTTCATAAAGCTTAATAATGACGAATCGGGTTTTTATCGCGTAATTTACACAGACAGGTTCTATGCTGATCTGGATCCATTCAATGAAGATTTGACAGAACCTGATAAAATAGGAATAATGAGCGATCTTTATGCATTATTCATATCCGGCAGAAAGGACCTGGAATCCTATCTTTCAATGGTCAAAAAATTTACCTTATCAAAAGATTACAATCTTTCAATTCTTATATCAAACCAATTAACAGAACTCTATCATATCTTGAACAGGAATGATTATATCATTAAAGAATTCATAAATTTCCACAAACACAAATTGAAAAATCTTGAAAACGACCAGAGTGATTACATAAACAGGTCTATTTTCCATGGGCTTGTTATCAGGCGCCTGGCTGAGGCAGATGAAGAAACCTGCAGGAAACTTGCTGGCAGGTTTCAGTCTATTGAGAATGAGGACCCAGATCTTAGGAATGCAATTGCATTTGCTTTCATAAAAAATAACGGAAATATTGATGGCATAATTAAAAAATATGAATCGTTGAGTAGCGACAACGATCGTGTTGCCATAATAAGTTCACTTGGATATCTTAGAGGAAAGGAGGCTATGGAAAGAGTATTTTCACTCATAAAAGAGGGAAAGATCAAGAAGCAGGACGAGGTAAGTTACTATACATCACTTGAAACATCAGAGGAAAACAGGGGCATCGCATTTGATGTTATCGAGAGGATAGTGGCCAGACTAAACGAAATATCTCCAGGTGGAAGAAGTGCCTCCAATTTGCTTGCAAACATACTGCCTTATGTTGGAGAAGGCAGGATTGGAGACATCCGGAATCTTATGGATAAAGTTCGCAATGACAAAAACAAGCTTGGCATCAGCAAAGGCCTTGAAAAGTTGGAAATATTTGAAAAATTGAGGCAGAAATACAACAGATAATGTGCGAAAATCTGAGAGGCTAGAAAATTCTCTTTTCGCTTTCAATGACAAACATTAAATCTAAAAGGTTAATTCTTCGCCGAAGAGCCGAAGATGGTAAAAGTAGAGGACGCAATTGTCGCTAAGCTGGAATCCCATGGGCACAGGTTTGAGATACTCGTTGATCCCGAGGCAACCGACAGGATCAAAGAGGGGAAAATAGATATAGATTCCGATCTCGCCATAGAGCAGGTCTTCAAGGATTCTAGAAAGGGAGAGAAGGCTGGGGAAGAAACATTAAAGGAAGTTTTTGGGACGACAGACATTTCAACAGTTGCTGTCGAGATCGTAAAGAGAGGAGAAATCCATCTAACAACAGATCAGAGAAGGGAAATGCTGGAAAAGCGAAAGAAGCAGATAATTGAGATGATTTCAAGGGAATCGATAAACCCGCAGATGAATGCTCCTCATCCTCCTCTCAGGATACAACAGGCAATTGAGGAGGCGAAGGTTCACATCGATCCTTTCAAATCAGCAAACGAGCAACTTCCAGCAGTTCTTAAGGCAATCAAGCCGCTTATACCCATCAGGATGGAGAGACTCAAGCTCGCGGTAAAGCTCGTTGGCGATTCCTATGGAAGGCTCTATGGAGATCTTGCCCGCGGTGGCTATATAAAAAAGGAGGAATGGGACAGGTCAGGTGCCTGGATTGGTCTTCTTGAGATACCTGCAGGCATGAAAGGTGATATCCTGGACCTTATAAGCAGAAAGGGAAAAGATATGGCTGAAGTAAAGATACTTAAATCAATTTAATGTGGGAATGGGCAAATTTATTTTCTGATGCTCTGGTCTACCCAGTATGTCATAAAAACATCGTCAACATATTTTCCATCGACAATGAACTGCGATCTCCTGACACCCTCATGCTCAAAGCCAATCTTTTCATAGGCCATTATTGCATTTGTATTCGAGGAGAAAACTTCTAAGTTTACTTTCTTGATGCCATTTTCCCTCGACCAGTTGATCGCCTCTGTTATGAGGTCTGTGCCCAGGCCCTGATGCCGGTATCCATTCTTTATCGCAATTCCAAGGTTTGCCGTGTGCCTGTTTTTCCTGTATATTCCCCGCTGAAGAGTAAGCACGCCAACAACAGTTCCATCTATTTCAGCGACAAGGGTCAGATCGTCAGGGTTCCTTAATCTCTCCTGCTCGCCCCTTTCTGTGTAAAGGTAATATTCACTGACGAAGTAAATTTTTTCGTCCATTACGCTCTGCATGCATTCTATTATTTTCTTTGCGTCTCTTGGTTCTGCAGGTCTGATCTGTTTTCCGTTCCCCTGATTTTCCTGCTGTTTTCTTCTAAGTTGCAACTGGCTATCCTTTCAAAAATGCTTTCAGCTTCATAAACTCTGTTGAGACTTGAACTGATGCCCTTTCTATATCCTCCAATAATGATTTCTTTCTCCGCTTGAAGGATTCTGTCAGCATTGCGCCATATGGAGATGGTTCAATAATGCCGCTGTTTTCCAGGACTCTCAATGAATATCTTACCTTGTGAACAGGTAAATTTGTGATATTTGAAAGACGTATGATCCCGGCTGTCCCCTCTCTAGACAAGGCTTCAATTATCGCAAAATGCCTTTCAAGTCTTGAGGCGTCTTCAACTATCTCATTTACAATTGATACAAAACGCTTGCTCATGATATGATATTGCAATCTAAATTATAAAATTGCAACAGGACAATTAAGGGTATATTACCCTGCCTTTTTCCCTGACTTCGCTATCTTCTCCAACCAGGTTGTGTATAATGTTCTCTCTTTCCTTAATGTATGTTTTGAATTTTTCCTTGTCTTTCGAAACCTGCATGATTTTAATGGCCTGATAGCGCAGTGCAATCTCAAGTCTGAGCTTAAAGGCAGTA
>JAKBLT010000051.1:0-7255 GCA_021831925.1 Thermoplasmata archaeon | reverse complement strand
CTGAAGTTAATGCGTTGGGGATCGATCCATCTCCATTTATGGTCAAGCTTGCAGATAAGCATGCCAGAAAGCTTGGGCTTTCGAAAAGCCTTAAGTTCGAGTTAGGCAGTAGCAGGGATATTCCCGGATATCAAACATTTGACGTCATAATATCAACGCTTTCTTTCCATCACTGGAAGAACAAAGATGAGGCCATAGCTTTTTTAATGAAGCGGCTCAATCCTGGTGGGTCCCTTCTGATATATGAGATCACCGATAATGGAAGCATTAACAGAAAATTTGTCAGGTCTCACCTTCTCAATAAAGAGGATTTTGAAAAAATGTCAAATAAAATTGGTATTCCAGTCACGATTGTGGAATATGCAGGATTTATAAGAGCAGAATTCTCTTATGCTTAATCAGGGCTTTGCAGCAGAATCATTCCTTCGGCCCTGAAAATTTTTTCCAGGCCGTCATTCCGCCACTCAAATGTGCGACGTCATTGAAGCCATTCTTAATGAGGATCGTGGCAGCAGCCCTGCTTCTATGGCCAGTTGCGCATACCAGAAAGAGCCTATCAGTCTTATTCATTGATGATAATTCATGTTTTATCGTGCCCAGCGGAACGTGTGTGGCGGATTTGATGTGACCATGATTATACTCCATCGCAGTCCGAACATCTATGACTTTTGAGCCTGGCTCGCCGATCTTCTTTGCGAACTCTTCTGGATTGTATTCCTTGAGACCTTTTGGTGTGATAAAATAACTTAAGAACGGCATAATTACACGTAGCTATTTCTTGATATTACCTTTTTCGTTATATGGAATGAAAATTATTGAGCCAAAACCTGCCGCTATAAAATATCGAAGAATCAGGTTTCCTCACACTATCTGGAAGAAAGGCGAAATCCCGCCCTTGCAAGATTCTTTGCCATGATCAAGCTTTCCTCCCTGCCCAACCTCAAGTCGGAAAGGACATCTGAATAGAAAGCAATGCACCTATCATAATCATCATAGTTAACAGGCTTGGGTATGCCATCTTTTCCACCAAGGGCAAATGAAAACTTTAGGGGATCTTTGAAGGATGGTTCCGAACCGAATACTATCTCAGCAAGATATGAGATTGCCCTGATTGTTGAATTGCCTACCCCATGCATCATGAACAATTCACCAAAGTCGGAAGGTGAGTATTCATAAATTTCGCGCAACTTGTTCCAGTCAACGCGCTGATTAAGATCCAGCACCTTCTCGTTCTCCGGATAAAGGGTCATTTGTTTCATGTTCCCAAAGAGATGCCTGTATCTAATTGGATCATCCCTGACTACATCTAGCATATCTCTCCTGTTCTCATTGCTTATGCGGGTGGATAAATCAAGAACACTTTCTTCCCGCTTTACCGCCGAAATGCCTGCCCGCCCGTCATCAATCATGTTGACGGCTGTTTTGTAGAGCCAGTGGTATCTTCTTGCCAGCCCAGTCACCTTATTCATGCCCTGTTGGATTATTGACCAACCTGACTTTTCATCCAATACGATAAAATGCATGTACAGATCATAGCTGTCCTGAAGAAGGTTCTGGTCAACCCTTGCAATGATTTTTGCCCTATCCAGTACGTTATATATTTTGGACTCATTTATAAATCCTGAAGCAATGAATTCTATTGCCTCAGGGCGAATGGATGACATCTTTTCACCCTTTCCGCCTAGTATCTTAAAAGAAGAGTCATTTCGGTTGCTGTACTCCTTCAGCGCTGCCATGGTAGCTGTCGTTGTCCCGCTCGAATTCCAGTCAAAGCCGATAGCAAGCGAGAAAGAATGGAACCAGAATGGATCTGAAAGCTTTGCAAGCAATTGATCCGTTCCGAATTTTTCTACAATCAGTGAAGAAAGTATACCCGAAAGCCGGATCATTCTCCTGAAGAGCTTTTCCGGGGGGTGACCGTAATGAAGCGGAAGAATTGCCGATCCTATTCGTTCCATACAAGAGAATTATTAAAGCGCCTATTATTAATTGTTATTTTGGAGAACAAGAGTGAAGGATTATTCATAAGCCATTGTATCACTTCTCAGATAATTGTAATACAGCACCTTCAGTCCTATTTCCTCTATTACACATTCAAGCCTCGCTGCATGATAATTTCACCCATGACTTTTTTCGCGCCATAGAAATATATCTCGATGATCCATCTTCTGCCATAATTGTGGTTCCCCTCCACTCTTCTTCTCCCAGTTTACGGATCTGTCTTGCAGTTACATTTCTATGAGGAGATCTCCTTGCAATTGTCCTGAAGTTCTTTCTGAGAGGTATGATTGCATCCGTGACTTTTTAATTCAGAAGATCGAATATCCTTCGGGAATCATATGCCCTGTCTGCGAATACTTGATCTTGCTCTCCGGTGACAAGTAAAGGAGGCATCTGAGCATCACGGCTGTGTACAGAAGAGATCGCAATCCCCTGTGCATTCACATGATCTGTTGCAACGGAAGCATGCAGCTTGATCCAACCTTTTATTTCCTGACACACTTATTTTGTGCCTAAAGTTAATATCGATAGTATAGTTGGGGCTTCCCATGGTTGATTATTGTAATCAGTGGACTAAAAACGCAAAGACAATAATTACGGATATTGAACGAAATCAAGCTAGAAATATTGCTAAAGCCGCCAAAATAATAAAAGATAGTATAACAAAAGAACACGCCACTTTTCTATTTGGATCGGGGCACTCGGCTTTGCCAGTTCAAGAAATATACCCCAGGTACGGTGGCATTGTAGGTTTTATACCTATGATTGAACTTCCGCTCTCGTTTTTTACCTCTATAGTAGGGAACATGGGCTTTGCTCAGTTTGACCATCTTGAAAACGATGCAAGTTACGGAGCAGCAATTTTAAAGAGTTATATTATTCATCCACAGGATTCTCTTGTAGTCTTTACTCATAGTGGTTCTACGCCGGTGACACTGGAAGTAGCAATAAGATTTAAGGAGATGGGTGGCAAAGTAATTGGTGTTACTTCCAAGCACAGATCTGCAAATTCTCTTTCTAAACACCCAACGGGTAAATCCATTATTGATGTTGCCGACGTTTTGATTGATACTGGTGTGCCAGACTCCGATGTGTCAATAGAAATTGACAAGTTACAATTAGGACCGTTGTCAAGCATAGGTGCGATAGCTGTCGCAAATTTATTATCTATAAAGAGCGCTGAACAGTTAATACACGAGAAAAAAAATATTTCAGTTAACCCTGTACGTGCCTTTGATCCAGATAGTGAGAAAAAAATGGACGAAATATTGGCTAAATACAGAAAATTGTATTCAAGGCATATAGGACTGTAAGCGACCGTTTGCGTTGATTTGTCCCCCATATGCTTGTAATTATTTCTTTCATTAGCCCATAACTCATCATTTTTTACACAACATGCTCAGATCTGTCTCAAGTTTTTCTACAAACTCCCTTAATTTTTTTAGAGATTTTACTGACAGTTGCTTTATATTCCTCAGAATGACATAGTATATTATTCTCTCGTAAAAGTATGGATATATCTCTTTCAGGACTAACATTAATGTCCTTTCAGCTTTACCATATAGAAGTGCGTTGATGCCGTCTTAAGGATCGGACAGTATTCCCATGACCTAATCCTTAACAAGGCCGCTCATGATCACAGCGCCCATCTACATCAGGCGGGAGTGTCTTTTTAGTTTTCGTTACCTTTAACCACTTTGGTATGATTCGGTAAGCATAGTACTTGTTTCCAACATTATGGTTGTAAAACCCTCTTGTGTTGTACTTCAACACCTATTCTAGAATAGTATTCAACTTATGTACATAGTAAGCACATAGCTGTTCATGCCATGACAATAATTGCATCTTCATTTGAAAATAGTGTACCATCACAAACTAGACCTGATGTATAATTAGAATTTGTTTTGAATACTGTAATCATGTGTGCGCCAAAATACGTCTTTTTTCTCTCGTATTGAGGTCCCATAGGAAACAATTAAGCCACTTTAAATTATGATCATGAAGGGTCGTGATTCCAGCGATTAATGGATTATCTATAGATATTGGAGGTACAAAGACAGCATATGGGATCGTCTGTAATAGTAATTCTATAAAGAAAAAGTGGGTCGTAATGAATTCATCAAATAATATGCAAGAGCTCGTTACCGGAGTTTGTGACGAAATATTGAAAGTTATAGGTATACAAAAATTAGATTTTGTTGCGATAGATATACCAGGAAGTGTAGGAAAAAACGATATTGTAACTTCTGCGCCAAATATTAGTGGTTCCAAAAACTTCGATTTGGTCAGGGAAGTTGAAAAAAAAACAGGTTTTAGACCGTTTATTATTGATGATCGAGCATCAGCTGTTATTGCTGAAGCTGAATTTCTAAAGTCAAGGAACTTAATATCTCTAATTATAGGAACGGGAGTAGGCGCCGGCATAGTGCTTGAAGATACCGTACTAAATTTGGTTAGACCAGTAGCTGGATCTGTCGGATGGAATTTATATGGAGATTTTTCTTGCAAAACATCGAAGACAATAAAATTGGAAGATGAGATTTCTGGGAAAAGTATTGAGAGAAGATTTAATGGAGCCCAGAAAATAGGAGCTAAAACAAAAATGGCAATCATCGAAAAAAATGCTAAGGCAGATCTGGGAACAGTCTTTAAACAATTTGATTCTGGGACTGAACTGCCTTCTGGATTCCTAAATAAAATAGTAAACAGGGTGTCTATTGAGATCGTGAATCTTGTAAATACTCTCATGCCAGATTACGTAATTTTAAATGGAAAAGTTGGACTCGGAGTGAGTAAAAGATTTGCGAACCGCATTCAACTTTTTGTCAAATCTAACTGCAATCCTATAGCGTCCGAGAATGTAAGGGTTGAAATGAGCGCTCTAGGCGAAAATGCTTTTTTAATTGGTTTATGGTTATATGCTACCCAACCAAAATTTCGTAAGTATCGAAACCGCTGATTTGATTCATGAATAAGTTGTCTGGTCAAATCGTCCCTTCTTCTATCTTGCCGCTTCAAGGAACATGCCAGGAGCAACATACTACATGCTTAAGAAGAAGCAGAATCACGACAATATATCTAAAAGAGTGGCATTTAGAGTTGAATCTGCTGCACACAATGTAGTTAAGACTACACTATCCAAACACTGAATAAGGCCAGAATATGGCGATGCCTTGAATAATAGAACTTCAGAAATATGTATAAATAAGGTAGGGAAAATATCATTTGGAAGAATTCAACCTAGTGGTCTAAAATGCGAATTTTTATAAGTGGGATGGATTATCCATATTTTCTAAGCAGATAGAAAAGAGAAATTGGTGATCATTATGCAACCCGAAATCAAGCAGAACGAGGTATATATACTAGATTCTAACTTTGGTCCAACAGATATCAACAAGAACTGGAAGATGCAAACATCAGAAAAGGTAAAATTTTCTGGAGAAGAGATTTCTTCCTTGTCATTTTCCGCTGAAGGCTGGTATCCAGTAGAAGTCCCCCAAACAGTTATGGCAGGACTCCTTTCTAACAACATCTTTGAAGATCCTTATTGTGGCATGAATCTTCGTGATCTCCCTGGCATGGAATATAAAATTGGTACTATATATTCAAATCAGGAAATGCCACCAAACAGTCCATTTGCGTGTTCTTGGTGGTACCGTTGTGAGGTGTTTCTTCCGCAGCCTTTTGCCGGTAAACATGTTTTCCTAAATCTGTTTGGTTTGAATTATAGAGCGAATGTATGGTTCAATTCAAAATTAATTGGTAAATCGGAAAATATCGTTGGTACTTTTAGAACGTTTGAGTTTGATATAACAGGTTTAATGAAAGTTGACGCTGTCAATGTCATTGCAATAGAGGTGTTCCCGCCTAAAGCTAACGATTTAGCTATCTCTTGGGTTGACTGGAATCCTTCTCCTCCTGACAAGAATATGGGGATTTGGAAACGGGTTACAATCTCAGCTAAAGGGTCGATAAATATTTTGAATCCCTATGTGCAGACTACTCTTGAAAAGTACCCTTCAAAAGCAGCTTCTTTATCGGTGCAAGCAACTTTGAGAAACACATCTGAAACCAAGGTTAGCGGTAGACTAAGGGGTCTCATAACCGGAAATGGTGAAAATATAGAGTTCTCGGAAGAAATAACACTCGCAGCGAATTCTTTGGTCAAAGTTGATATTAGCGCTACAAAGAAAAAAGAGTTACGTGTAGCAAACCCAAGACTCTGGTGGCCATACCAGCTAGGAGAACCCTTTTTATATGGACTGGAACTGTCATTCTTAGAGGATAATTTTAGAATCTCAGACAGATGTGTGCTGAATTTTGGAATTGTTAGTTACGAATATATTAAGGCAAAAGAAGGGAATTTTATTCTCAAAGTAAATGGAGTGAATGTACTTGTAAGAGGAGCAGGCTGGGCGCCAGACATGTTTCTAAGGCAGGACATAAATAGGCTTAAACTTGAATTTAAGCACGTTAAAAACTTGGGGCTAAATACAATAAGGTTGGAAGGCAAGCTATTGGACGATGCTTTCTTTGATCTTGCAGATAATAATGGAATTATGATCATGGCTGGATTTTGTTGCTGCGATGCCTGGGAGAAATGGGAAAAGTGGACTGAAGAAAGTAAAGATGTTGCTTTTAATAGCCTCAGAGATCAGCTTTATCGCTTGCGTAATCATCCATCTGTGTCAATGTGGCTTAATGGTAGCGATAATTTCCCGCCTCCTGAAATAGAAAGAAGTTACTTAGATATAGAAAAAGAGGTGGTTTGGCCGAGGCCAATTTTGTCCTCTGCAACATCAAAGATTAGCCAAGTCACACAGGATACAGGCGTAAAGATGACAGGTCCTTATGATTATGTGCCGCCTAACTACTGGTATGCTGCAACTGATTTGGGCGGTGCAAAGGGATTCAACACAGAAACTAGCCCAGGATTTGCAATACCATCTGAAGAGACGTTGAAGTCATTTATTCCAGAGGAGAAATTATGGCCTATAAATGAAGTTTGGATGCTTCATTCAGGGGGAGGACCATTCAGGTTCATGGATAGATTAATAACTGGAATCGAAGAAAGATATGGTAAAATAAGTGATCTTGGAGACTTTGTTTGGAAGTCCCAGGCTGAATCCTATGAAAGTCAACGAGCAATGTTTGAAGCTTATACGAGAAACAGGTATAGTTCATCAGGCGTAATACAATGGATGCTCAACAATGCTTGGCCGAGTTTATTATGGCATCTATATAATTATGATCT
>JAKBLT010000050.1:0-7287 GCA_021831925.1 Thermoplasmata archaeon | reverse complement strand
GGATAAATCGTTCCAGGACTTGGTTTCCACCATGACATCGTCCTCGTTTCAAGTTCTTTTATCACATCAGATCCCTTCATTGGCTTTTCATTCAGTAGGTACAAAACAAATGTCCTGAGACCGCCGAAACCTCTCATATGGCCACCAAAGCCTCTTCTCATCATAATATCACTCGGTTTTAGATATCGGTTTCCGATATATATCTTTTGCTGGCATTAGTTCTGCCCTCCCTTATACATTTTTATCTTTCGGATCTCTCTGTTATATGCGTCCGCAATTTCCACAAGACCGACCGTTCCGACCACCATGTTCTGGTTATCAACAACGATGACCTTACCCACTGTGCTCCTGCTCAAAATATCGAAAACCTGGTGCGCGTTTGCTGTTGTATCGACCTTGGGCGGATTTGGATTGACTGCCTGCCATGCTTTCGTAGCTGTAAGATCGCTGTTTAGATCTATGTCATCAATGGAAAGCAGGCCTATGAGTTTCCTGTCCTTTTCCACAACCACGCTCTTTGTCTTTGTCTCCCTTATCTTTGAAACTGCTTCCTGTAAGTTTGTCTCAGGCGAAACGCGCGGATAGTCGCGGTTGACAGCAGATAATATGTTTACCTCATCCAGAACCGGCTTCTCGTATTCTGCTGCATGTGCGGGCGACATCTCACGGTTTGCCACCTGTTTGCTGTAAATGGAATATTTTTCACCGCAAACAAAATAAGCGACAAGTGTTGTTAGCATGAGTGGGAAGAAAAGACTGTATCCACCGGTCATCTCTGTTCCCATTATAATAACTGAAATCGGTGCCTTTGAAACGCTGCCGAAAAATGATATCATCCCTACAATTGTAAGGTCAACCACATCAACTGATGGAAAAAACTGGAAGAATATACCGAATATTGCAGCTCCCAGAAAACCTCCTATTACCATGCCAGGAGCAAATACGCCACCCGATCCGCCCGATCCGATGGTAAATGATGTGGCGACTATCTTTGCTATAACAAGAACGATCAGGATCCAGACAGGAAAAAGTGCCATCCTCTGGTAGAATATTAACTGCAGCCATCCATAACCCAATCCCAGAACTTCTGGAAGGAAAATCGCAATTACGCCAACAACTGCCCCTCCTATCGCAGGTTTCAGATATCTGGACACTTTTTTCATTTTAGTGAAAAGTTTCTGCATTCCATAAAAGAATACAACGTAAAATCTTCCAACCAGGCCTGCTACCACACCAAGTATAAGGTAAAGCAAAAGAGATTCCGGATCATGAAAGCCAGTGACTGTTGATGCGGGTATAATAAAAAGACCACGATATGCAAATGTGAAACCAAAGATGAGATACCCGACAAATGACGCAATTATTGCCGGGATCAATGCTTCGACCTCGAAGTCCTTTCTGTACAGAATCTCTGTTGAAAGTATCGCCCCACCAAGGGGTGCCAGAAATATACTCCCTATTCCTGCACCGATTCCTGCAGCCATTGCTATTCTTCTGTCATGATCGTCCATTCCGAATACGTCGGCTATGAATGATCCAAACCCTGCTGCAATCTGCGCCGTTGGGCCCTCTCTCCCTGCACTGCCCCCGGAACCAATTGTTATTGCCGATGCGACTGTTTTAACAATTGGGACGCGACGCCTTATTTTTCCATTATTATTGTGAAATGCTTCAATTGCTGCGTCAGTCCCATGACCTTCTGCTTCCGGTGCAAACCTGTAAACTATGAACCCCGCAAAAAGTCCGCCTAAAACCGTAGCCACAGGAATCAACAACCGGCCATAGGTTGAAAATGAGATAACATAATCTATTGGGCCGGCAGATCTGGGAACGTTGAAACCTGTTATGTTGAAAAGTATGAGGTAATTGAAAACATTGATCAGTGTATAGAGAACAATTGCTCCGAGTCCGGCTATTACGCCTATCAGGCTGCCAATGAATACCCACTTTCCAACATAGGCCGCATTGATCTTCTTCTTCAGGGAAGAGAATGCCTGATAGAGGTTTGACATCAGCAATATCGTTTATGGAATACCACTTTCATTCTTTATTATTGCGAATGCTTTCCTGAAAAGATTCGAAGAACCTCCTCGCATCTGCAGCGGGATCTTCGGAAAGCAGCATGTCCGGAATCTCGTGCCTGAAATAAGCCGATCTCTTGTCCAGTATGATTGCAACGCCTATGTCAGACTCGCTCCTGATCAACCTTCCGATTTCCTGCCTTATCTTCATAGATGTCGGGTACTTAACGGAATAGTCCCATCCCTTTCCATTCAGTTTTTCGTAATAATCATAGAGTGCCTTGTTTTTTGCATCTGGCCTAGGATAAGGTATTCCAGCGATTATGACCATTTCAAGCTGGTTGCCTGGAAAATTCAGGCCCTCTGATATCCTGCCACCGGATACGGCCATCAGAACATTCGATCCTTTCCTGAATTTCTTCAATAATGCAAAGAGATCGCCCTGCGGCATGGATCTCTCCTCCTGAAGGGTCGCAAACGAGAATGGAATATCCGAGACTCTTTTCATTGCAGAATATGATGGGAAAAATATAATTGTGCCCCTGTTTGTGGATGAGATGATATTTTCAATGATGTCATGCATTTTAATAACCTCTTCATCGTTGAAAGAATCATATTTTGTAGTGACCCCGGTATAATAGAGTGTCTTTTTCCTGTTTGATGGAAAGACCTCCCTTATCCTCTTTGAGGGCATCCCACTGAATCCCGTTATGTTCAGGTAAGCCTCCATGGGTGAGAGAGTACCCGACATGTGAAGTGTCTTTGACCTTTTCAGCACTGATAATAGAACAGATGGATCCAGGCAGAAGGCCGATATTGACCCTTCGTTTGACTTTGAAAGTATTGCAACATAACTTTCTTCTGTAATGTTCTCAAGCTTCATCATCGCAAGTGCTATATTCATCACACTGGACCTCGGAACCTTGCCTTCCTTTTCCCTCTTTTCTGCAATGGACTCTCCGAAAAGCTCCATGTATCCAACGAGGTTTGAGAATGTTTCCGACGAGATCCGGTTCTGGATCATTATTGTCTCGATTATGTCGTGAAAATTTATCCTGACCTCTTCGCTTTCCCCAATTTTTTCGTCAATCATTGATATTATGGCCGATCTTATCATTTCAAGAACATCAGACGATTTGTATTTCTGGAAAAGCAGGAAATCACCCTGATCCTTAGCCTCGTTTTCGGCGAAATTGATCTGCTTTACCGATATCTCGAAGGACGCCATGTCCCTCGCAAGATCCGGAAGATTGTGCGCCTCGTCCAGTATTATTACTAGATCTTCCCGGGTCAGGCCCCAGTGCTGGAGAAATCTTTCACCGATTACAGGGTTCAGGAAACTTGCATAAGGTGCGATCACGACATCTGCCTCCGGTAGTGCCTTCTTCAGCGACTCATACGGGCAGATTACGTTGTCCCTGCCATATTCAAGGAATTCCTCAGCAAATGGGAGTTCATTGAAAAGATATGCTTTGGTTGAGTCGGACCAGACATCATAGTTATAGAACCTGCAGGCATCAGGATCTCCATCGATAACCTTTTTTTTGCGTAGCCTGCAGAATCGTGAAAGTGATTCGGAGCTGAACTCCTGATGACCCTCTATCTCCCTGTAAAGAAGGCATAGATTGGATCTGCCCTGGAGAGGCATTGCGTTTATCTTCAAATTTGCCTTGAGTCTTCTAAGCTCCCTTATAACCTGCTCCTGCTGTGAATTTGTTCTCGTAAGATAAAGAATTCTCTTGTTATTTTCCGCAGCATATCTGACCGCGGCGCTGAGTCCCATAACAGTCTTACCAGAACCAGTCGGCGACTCTATTGCAGCACCAATATCGGCTGTTAATGAAGCGATGATGAATGATATGATATCATTCTGGTATTCTCTCAGCTTGAAATCCTGTTCAGTATCCAACGACGGTCTATTTTTCATATCTAATTATATCTTTCCAAAATGCTGTTAAACATCGATTAAAGTGAAAATGCATGAAATCAGGATTGGAATGTGATGAGTAATTCTGAAATATAATTTTTTGAAGTATTAATTTGTAATTGTGGCGTTTATGCTTACCAATGCAATGGAATATAGGGGGATAATAGGATTTAATCTGTCTGAAGTGAACCGATTATTGAAAGATTAGGAAAACTTCCTGAACCAAACTTAACTTTTAATTTAAGGTTAAGCCCGCTGTATGCTGTGGGCATCGTCTTTATGTTTCTTCGTTTCTTTACATTTTATTAACTGCGTCATTCGACAGAACTTATCTATTGAATATGTGTATCTACGTTTAATGTAAATGTTTATAATATGTAAATATATTGAGATTTTATGACAAAATCGGTAACTGTGAACCTTGATGAGTCAATAGAAAAAAGGTTTAGGGAGAAAGCCATATTAAAGTACGGTCATAGAAAAGGATCGTTAGCAATGGCATTGAATGAGGCCCTTGAAAACTGGATAAAGGATGAGGGTGTGGATTCCCTCAGTGAAAATCTTAATCTCCTTGACAAAGGAATAAAGATGAAAAAATGGAACTTCAAACGGGAAGAACTTTATGAAAGATGAGTCTTTTTACGACACAAACATTCTGATCTATGCGTACGACCTTAACGAACCTCGAAAAAGGAAGTTGTGCAAACAAATCGTAAAAGATGTTTTCTCGGGCAAGGAGGTGGGAGCAGTATCGGGCCAAATTTTGGTGGAATTATATAACTCACTAACACTGAAACTAGCTGTCCCTGCAGGTTCTGCTAGTAAAATCGTGGAATCTTTCATTTTGTCTAATAACTGGCTAAAAATTAATTATAATGAGAACACCATAAGAGCAGCTATCAGAAGTTCACTTGCCTTCAAGTCCCCTTTTCTAGACACACTAATCGCTGAAACCATGAAAGAGCATGCTCTAAACACGATCATCACAGAGAACGAAAAAGATTTCATTAAAATCCCTGGTATGAAGGTTGTGAATCCGATTGTCTTAAAGTCTTAATATTTAATACTCTTCGCTGTTAATTGCGTTCAGTAATTATAAGCACCAGAGAAATGTGTTGCACAATTCAATAGACCTATGTCATCTCAATGAGGATGTTGTAGCATTGTACCTTTAAGGCAATCTACTGTGCAACGTAATAGGGCTTGGTTGCTTTCATCACTTTTCCCATTATTCTCTTCAGGCAGATTATTACAGTTTATGGGAAGTGATCAATCCATGAGATCCTCAATCCTACTCACAAGGGATCTGTCCTACCTGTCGTACCTTCTGTTTGAACCGATTCAATACTTTCTTGTGCTCCTGTTCCCTACAACTGTGATTGGTCTTGGTGTAATGCAAGCCAATCACTTTCATGGTTGTAAAACGTTTTATACCTGTATATTGAAAAACCCAAGCAGGTTAAATATTAATTACAAATAATCATTGAAGATGCTGTTTCTCCTTGAGCAATACTTTAAAGATAGTCCCACAAGGAAGAAGATAGTTGAGGGTCTTTTCAGCAGGGGAATATCGGTCAAGAGCGGAAAGTTTTTTTGCGGTGGCATTGAGATTTCACCATCCCAGGTCGCCGTTGCTCTGGGTGTCAACAGGCGAACTGTTTACGAAACGCTGAAACAGATTGAGGACAACGAGGCGGTATCTGAAATGATGGAAAACCTTGAACCTGAACTTGATCTCAGTCGCGTATCTCCTCTTCTTGGATCTCAGGTTATAACAGTTTACGTTTCCACCGGGTATTTTCAAAGGGTGCTTTCAGAATTCTTCAAGCAGTTCAGCAATTACATGTGTCATGCAGTTGAATTCGTATCCAGAAATCTTTCAAGATCAGAATCCTATATACGTTTGATTGTACAGAACGCCATTCCAAGAAAATATATAGAAGATTTTTCAGAGACGCGAGGGGTGCAGAAGATAAGGGTCGTCGAGTCTGAGAAAGATTCGGAGGCGATTCTCTGCCAGAAATGTAATATTTACATATGTCCCAACAAATTAAAGAGCCCGCTAGCGGATGACAGCATGTCAGTGCCAATCAGTGAAGAGGCCGGGTCGATTCGTTTTCTGAAATGATTTTTCGATTTTTTTTGTCAGGTAGATCACTTTAAACCAGATATGATACCATCCTCGGATATGTCTATTTCCTCAGAGGCTGGGTGTTTCGGAAGCCCAGGCATCAGCATAACGTCGCCCATAACTGGAACGATAAAACCCGCCCCGCTGGATATATTGATCCTTGAAACCTTGCAGACAAAATCTGATGGTGCACCAAGCAGTGCAGGATCATCACTGAGCGAATACTGTGTTTTAGCGATACACACGTGAAGGTTGTTCAGACCGATCTTCTTGATCTGCCTCAGATCCTTTTTCGCCTGTTCTGAATATATGACGCCCTTTGCTCCGTAAATCCTCTTTGCGATCTTGTTTATCTTTTCTTCCGGGGATTCCTCGGTGGAATATGTGTAGTTTGGCTTGGTAGATTCAGGCTTAATATTCTGGAGAACGGCATTTGCAAGATCAATTCCGCCTTTGCCACCTTCCTGATAGAACCTGGTCATGGAATGCTTTATGGAATTTGATTTTAGCAGATTTCTGAGAATGTCAATTTCAGAGGGGTCATCATTGTCGAACATGTTGATGGAAACGATAGGATCAAAGCCATAACTCCTGATGATATCGACATGTCTTCTGAGATTCTGGAAACCGTTCTCTATAACCTCAGACACGTTTTTGTCAACATCTGCTTTTCCATTGTATTTAATTGCCTTCAGCGTGGATACGATAACAACTGCTGATACCTCGATTTCAGCCTCCCTGGTAACTATGTCAAAAAATTTCTGAGCGCCCAGATCAGATCCAAAACCCGCCTCAGTTACCACATAATCAAGGTGGGATAGAGCAATCTTATCCGCAATAATGCTGGAGGTCCCATGTGCAATGTTACCAAAAGGACCAGTGTGAATGAATGCAGGCACACCTTCGGTTGTCATCACAAGGTTGGGCTTGAGTGCTTCAACGAGAATTGCGGCCATTGCGCCATTTGCCTTCAGGTCTGATGCGAAAACGGGCTTCCCTTCATAAGTGAATGCGACTATGATTTTTCCCAGCCTGTCTTTTAGATCCTTATATGACCTTGAAAGGCCGAGGATAGCCATTATTTCCGATGCCGGCACTATAACAAAATTGTCGCCGGTCATAGCACCTGTATCCCTTCCACCTGCGCCCACTATAATCTGCCTGAGCGATCGATCGTTCATGTCAACCGTCCTGGGGAAAATTATCCT
>JAKBLT010000049.1:0-7336 GCA_021831925.1 Thermoplasmata archaeon | reverse complement strand
AAACTACATTTAGATCTCTTTGTAAACAATGAGAAAAGACAATCTTTGGATACGGCTGATATGATATTTAACATATCCGAAATAGTATCCAGTCTTTCTAAAGGCTTTTCGCTTGAAGCTGGCGATATTATTTCAACTGGCACAGGTTCTGGATGTGCCTTCGGTATGGAGCCTCCAATTTGGCTTAAGCCCGGAGATATTGTATCTATAACGTGTAAGGAAATAGGTGAGTTGATCAACCCAATTAAGTCACCAGGTGATTAATTATCACCACTCCTCAAACCAACAAAGTCATAGATATCCACTCTCATTACGTCCACCCATCTGTAGTCTCAACAGTAAAAGAAGATCCCTCTAGTTTTGGGATTAAATTGATTCGCAAAGGAGAAGAAATCTCATTTGACTTCGGTGGATCTTTAAGCAGACCATTTTTTCATAAAATGGTTGATCTAGATGATAGAATTAAACACATGGACGCTAGTGGGATCGATGTTCAAATACTATCTACATGGGTAGATATATTTGGTTATTCATTGAAATCAAACTACCTGGAGAAATTCTCAAAGCTGGTGAACGATGGACTCAAACTTGCTGTGGACACTAACAGAGATAGATTCTGTGCTGTCGCGACACTTCCATTGCCATTTGTGGACCTGGCAGTTGAGGAACTCGAGAGGTCAGTAAAGGATCTTGGTTTATTAGGAGCAATGATTGGAACTAGCATTCTAGACAAGAATCTTGACGATCCTATTTTAGATCCGCTTTGGAAAAGGGCAGAAGCACTGAATGTACCTATCATTCTTCATCCATCAATGCCGGAATTTGGGCATGCCCTTTCAGATTACTATTTAAAAAATCTCCTAGGGAATCCAATGAGCACTACTATTGCTGCATCAAGGCTGATCCTTGGAGGAGTCCTTGAAAGACATAAGAAGTTAAAGTTAGTTCTTCTTCACGGTGGGGGGCACCTTTTATACGGGATAGGCAGAATCGATAAAGGATATGATGTTAGGCCAGAAACACGGAAACACATCAGTAATCTACCATCCAGTTATCTTCAGAGATTTATGTATGATACAGTTGTATACGACCCTGAAGTACTAAGATTCATGGAATCAAAAGTAGGTAATGACTTAATGATGCTTGGGACAGACTATCCATTTGACATGGAATTTTTGAACCAGGTCGAAACACTTTCTAATTTATTCGGAAAAGATGCAGTTAAAATTACTTCTATAAACCCCCAAAGGACTTTCTTTTTAAAATAATACGCTCAAGAACGAACTAATTAGTCTGAACATTGGATAATTTGCTATTTTCTGATCTTTCTCTAATCTTAAGCGTTCACGTATATGTCTAGAGATAATGCCTTCTATCGTATAATTCAGGAGCCATTCAAGTAGATCATTAAAAGAAATTTATATTGATGTCATATCTTATTGGCATATCGAATCAAACTTTTATTGGATGATCAGCTTGTAAGACTGACAAGTCTAAATTAAAATCCAGCTTGAACAAACTTCAATGGATATCTATGCAAACTCAAAGCCCCACCAGGTTTGATTATGACTGCCGCACCTAATTGCAAACCTGCGGTGTGATCCCTGGTGACAGGTTGTGGTTGTATGACAACCACCATGTTCTCTTTAAAAGTGAACTCCTCATTTTTGTGCTCGGAATATTTACTCCAAAGCTCTGGTGACTTAGCTCCCTCTCCATGCACTAAACTATCATAAACTTCAAAGCCATTATCGTGTATTACACTCGAAGCTTCAAGTACGTCTTTAGTTGTGCTGCCAGGCTTAAGTGTTGAAGAAATTTCATAAAAGCACTCATACGCTGCGTCATAGAGTTTTGAATAAACCTCACTGGGTTTTTCTCCAATCGCAAACGGTCTGTGTATTTGCGCATTGTAACTGTAATATCCTACCGTTATTTCTGTTATGACTACGCTACCCTTTGATACTTTTCTGTTTGTCGGGAACACCCATGGACAGAACACCTCTGGTTTATGCATGCTAGTTGTGCTAATCATATGTATACCAATTTGCCCATCTTGACCTAGAAATGAGTTATGTACAATAGCATTTAAGTCGTGTTCGCTCATCCCAGGTTTAGTCTTAGTTTCAAGGGCTTCAATTGTAAGGTCAGTGAGAAAAGCACTTTTCCTGAACCATTCTATCTCTTCTTCGCTTCTTATCCAGCGGATCCAGTTATATTCATCGGAAATATCTATAAATTCACTGTCTGTAAAGCGTTTTTGAAGTTCAATCAAGACTGAGTATGGAATGGAAGCGAAGGATACGACACCAACTCTTGCACCTCTTCTGCATTTTTTTTCAATTTCCCTTGAAAGAACCTTGGGCGTGTTATTCTCATTCCACCAAATATCCTCAACATGACTCATTTCCTTCGCAACAGGAATGTGGTTGAAGAAGTTCAGAATAAGTGATGGGGTACCCTCGTACGGAAATACCAAATAAGTTGGATTTATGGTTATATACCCAGACAAGTAGGTTACAGTTCCGATTGAGGTATTATCACCATATACTAACATGACGCCCAGGTCTAATTTTTCCATCATTTTTTTGACTAATTTTTGCCTTCGTTCGATTTCTTTATTTGAAAATTTTGGGAATAAACTCATAACAACTTCTTTGTAATGTTCTTTGGGCATAAATGCGTATTGAAATTGACCGAATCCTGTTTCTTCCTTTAATATGATATTTAATAACTTCAATTGAGCTTATCCAACTGATCCACAGGCAAGAGGCAGAATCTCACGTCAATCAAGTCGTCTCCAAAAATTAACAAGTCATATTTGTAATATAAATTAGACATTTAGAAAACTTATGCGGGACTAATTTCTGAGATCGATGAATTGAAATCTTTCCCGCACAATCTGTCATAAATCCAATCTGCTCTTCGATTATCGGCATCAGGATGGTTGACTCTGTGTTTTTCACCGAGGTAGATGTCTAAAGTCTTTCTGACTTTAAGTTTATCATAAATCCAGTAGGCCCAATTTAAAGGTGATAAATGATCATTGCTCCCAACAGTCAGAAGCGTTGGACATTTGATATTGTCAACTACGCCCTCAAGCGTCATTTTTGACATAAATGTATTGAATTTTTCCTCATCCTCATATCCAGCCATCCACATAAACCTCTCTTTGAAGGTTGGTGATGCATAGTTAAATATAGTTTCCATTCCTGGTTCGAAGCAAGAAGCGTAAGAAGACACGGCAACATAGTCGGAGCACTTAGAAACCGCCCTAAGAGCCCAATAAGATCCCATGCTTATTCCTTGAAATGCCACCGATTTAGAATTTATTTCTCTCTGCCTGGTTATGAAAGTGAAAATATCTTTGCCAATATTATCGAAGCTATCATTTCTAACTTTTATGTTTCTTGCGATCGCGCTTCCTTGACCGGGCCCGTCAATTGCAAGAACGGCAACTCCTCTTGATAGCATTTTATCTCCATATTCCGAGACCAGGGTTTCCTTGAAACTATCCATGCCTGGAATCGCGACAAGGCACTGTACTTTATCTTCATCAATTGCGTTTGAAGGATAATGTAACAGGCCATCAAGTTGCTTGCCTTTATGATTAATTTTTATTCTTTCTATTTTATGATGCGCAAATTCAATATACCTGTCGTAGCAAAAGTTCTTTTTTTCTTCAAGTTCCAAGAGAGTTGGATCATTGTCAACCCATATCGGCCATACTGCGGCTCCATACAGCAAAGATGCAGCTAGATAGTTATCTCGGGCAGTTATTTTATGGTTTTTTGCTTCTTCTTCAGCTTTTCGTTCTCTTCGCTCTGCAAGCCTTGTGAAAACAGGAACGAAACTATCGATTGAAATTAGATTTTTCATTATGTAATTGCGTTCGAAACTCAATGCAGACCCCATCGGGCCGGTGACATAATCAATCCTTGGTTGATCCCACTCGGGCCCAGCGGTCAGTATTGCCAAATCTGTCAACCATCTCTGTTCCCTGTATCTCTTTGTCCTAGGAGTGTAAATTGTGTTGGTCAACTTCTTTCCCTCTATTAAAAATAGTTATTTTGGTAAAATAAAAATTATTTTATGTTCCACTTTCCTTTGTTTGTTCCAAGTGAATTAGTTTGCTGTTTTGAATGAATATTACTGGTATTATAGCAATCAATGCAACTAACACTAGTTGGACTATTGCAGCAAATCCGAAGGAATACTTTATTGCAAGATCAGCAAAAATGTATCCTGAAAAGGCTGATGGGAGATAAAACCCTATTACAAAGAGTCCAGATGCTCTTCCTACATAATTAGGTCTGACAGTTCTTTGAATAAGCGCATACATAAGGACAAAAGCCACTCCGCTTGCAAACATCCCTTCAAAAAACGCAAAGGCGATTTGATCCGTTTCAGTAGTAAGTACGTTAAATCCAAGATAGCTATTAACTGCAAAACCAATTAATGCAACTATAAGAAATGCCCTGCTGTTTATTTTCGTTGCTATATAACCTGCAATTGGCGAAAAGAAAACACCATATCCGTAAAAACTGGCAACATAACTTTCTGTGAGTGTGTTGAAATGCAAATGATTTATAAGAAAAGTTGGATAAAGACCGATAAAAGCATACAACGTGAATCCTGACATCGCAATTGTAAGGAAAATCAAAATTAGGTTTCTATTAAATAATGTTTCAGGTACGTGTTCAAATGATATTTTAGGAATCGGCTCGTATTCTGGATGTTTTTCAGTGAACTTTTTTGGAATTACGAGTAGCACAATCACAAAGAAGATAGCTCCGATCAACGCGTAATAATAGAAAGGTGTCTGCCAGTGGCCAGTCGCTACCGCGAGCTTGCCCCCATACAATGGACCAAGAATTAAGCCCACCCCATACGCAATGTTTACAAAGCCTATCGCAAGGGCCCTTCTTCTAGCAAAATAAGTTCCCACTGCCGCAAAGAGAGCAGCATTCTGGAAACCTTCTCCAAATCCACCAAGTATTCTATAGGCAAGAAGATCGTAAAAACCTACCGCTAAGGCAGTGGCCAGCGTGAAAAGGGAATATATTGCAATTCCAATAAGCATCACTGTTTTCCTAGAAGTTTTGTCGGAAAGGGCTCCTGCAAAATAGCCAGATATGCCTAAGCCAATCGTAAAAATCGTTGCGAGCAACCCTCCGTCTGTTAGGCTTATTCCGTAATAGCTGTCTATAGACTTCAGAAGTACTGGGAAAACTTGTCTATCCATTGCGTTGACAATATATGCTGCAGCAACAATTACCAAAAATATCACTGCTACGTACTTATTGAGTTCTTTATTTGTACCAGCCGAATCCATAAAGGGAATAAAACAGGACCTATATAAAATTCCCTTTTCATGCTTGGAGGAAATTGCCCGTCAGATAGCCTATTCATTATATGCTATGATATTTCATGTCATTCAGGACTGTACTTCATATTTCCTTTTCAAAGAGTTCATCTGTGTAAGGAGTCCAAGAAGATGATTTATCCATGATTGTCAGCCTGCCCTCCTCCTCAAGCCTTATGTTTTCTTTTACTGCCCTTCCATTTCGTATGAAAGGTTTCATGTATTTTGCAAAGTCAGATGCAATTGTATCGGCACAATCAGTGATCTGGACACCGTGAAGGTTCTTCTTGCTACTTCCGATACGATTTTACCCCTGTCTTATAGTAGCCATATTTCTTCATTTAATGAATTTTCCATCAATGTCTATATACAGACAAGACTCTGTACTCTATCATGCCTAAGTAAGAAAATGTTGATCTAGAACCTTCTAAGATAATCCTATAGCTTTTTCCTTCTCAAGGATATTACAATGTATCCCAGCAGTACGACAACTGCAACCCCGCCAAGTTCATAGTAGACTGAAAGACTTGACGTGCTTATCCCAATTCTCTGAGAATCATTGGCAATAGAGAATATCTCAATTTCGTCAGCGCACGAAATCGAAACATACAGGTTTCTATTGCCGGGATCATAAGCCAATCCAGAAGGTTCGCGTCCAACTGATATGGAACCTATCATGGAATTGCTCTGCGTTGAGATTATGATGATATTATCATTCGCAGCATTAGCCAGAAATATTTCCTTCAAGCCTGGAATATATAGAAATGCGCAAGGAGCGTCAAAATTTCCTATATATATTGTCTTGACCACAGACTCATTTTGGGGAGAATATTCTAAAACGTATCGGGATCCATTGTTTGCGAAATAGAACATCTGGTTCTGAGGATCATACAATATTCTCTGAGGAAATGACGTCTCGTTGGAAATACCGCTTACGCTCACTGTTGTCAGCACCGAATTGTTCGAGCCTTCTATTACTGTATAGTTGCTTGAAAAATGGTCTGCAACATACAGTTCCCCGTTATTCGAATCATATGCAACCCCGTTCGGGTAATTTCCTACTTTGACTGTTGCAATCACCTGATTTGTTTCGGATATGACAGATACATTTCCGGATCCACTGTTTGCGACATAAAGGTTTCCCGTGGCATTATCAAGACCCATACACATAGGTCCATTCCCGACAGATAAGTTTTCTTCTATTGTGTTAGTTCGAGATATAACAGAAACCTTGTCTGAAAAGAACATTGATGCGTAGATATATCCATTCGTAGGATCAAAGAACACGTTTCTGGGGCAGCTTATTGATTTAACCGTTACAGAGACGGCCTTATTCGTAATCACAGAGACCTGGTTTGCGCTCTCTACCGCTGCGTAGATATTTCCGTTATCCTGATCGTAAGCAAGACCAAACGGTGAACCACTCAGATGAACATATCCTTCCTGCGTTATGTTTGAACCCGGAGAATAACTTGCAGCACCATTGTTAAATGTGGAACCATATGAGCTAATCGGAATATGGAGTAATGACACGCTTATGAGCAGAAAGAAGACGAGGAAATGATAAAGCCTTCTCACCATGATGACAAGCAATAACGAGTCTTAAAACTTGTCTTCACCGCAGAGGAACTATCCTTTCTTTTCTGCTGATTGCATGTTTCAGCTCTCGAGAGCGCTCAGTTTAAAACATTATTTCCGTAAGCATCGACAAGAAATCTTCTGTCTGGATGAGCGCATTGATCCTTTCGATGTCCGGGCTATGTGCCCTGTCGACTTCGGCATGCGATACATGCTTCCTGATCATTGAAATCATTGTCTTTCCAGGTTCCGATATCTTTGCGTCAGAAAAATCAACTGCCTGACATGCAGTCAGCATCTCTATTGCCGCAATATAGCGAACATTCTTTATAACTTCCCGGAGCTTGAGCGATCCATTCATTCCCATGCTTACATGATCTTCCTGATCCGCCG
>JAKBLT010000048.1:0-7367 GCA_021831925.1 Thermoplasmata archaeon | reverse complement strand
TGATGGTAGACTGGTTATTGGTTGTTATTTTGATCATAGTAATCTGGATTCTACTATTAATGGTGTTTTCAAAGAAAATAGCACAAACAAAACACTTTCAGGTTTACGGTCCGTTTTTAATGTTCAAATCTATCAAGAACAGGGGTGTGCTTGATAAACTCACCAACAAAGACAGTAGCAAATGGTTTTCAAGGATGTCAGTCGGCCTTGTCCTTATTTTTCTGTTCCTCGGTATTGCACTTTTGCTTTATGAGAGTTACCTTGCTACCCAGATAAAGGAGGTTGTTTCACCCCCGCTTCAGGAATATCTTGTTCTGCCAGGAATAAATCCTGCAATACCAATTGTATATGGAACAGTTGCTCTGGTCTTTGCAGTGCTGATACATGAGACTATGCATGGAATTACAGCAAGAAAACATGGGCTTCCTGTTAAATCTGTTGGTGCTCTTTTCTTTATTATTCCAATAGGTGCTTTCGTCGAACCTGAAATGGAATCATTAATGGCAGCAGATCCAGTTGTAAGAAGACGGGTCTTTGCAGCCGGACCGTCGATCAATATTGTAATAGCGGCAATAACATTCCTTTTGCTAATTCTTGTATTAATGCCTTCGGTTCATGCAATTGATCAGGGCGTATACGTGCAATCTGTTGAATCCAATTCAGTATATTCGCATTTTATTGCACCGGGGGATGAATTGATTGCATTTGGCCAGTATTCCGGACGTAATCTCACGAATGAACTGCTAAACTCGAGTATCTTACCGGGCTCTTTTGTATCATCCAAAGTGGCAGCGGGCAGCAACATAGCATCATATTCTTTACCCGCAGGTGTTGTATTATGTTCAACAGTAAAGGGTTATCCCGCCAGTGGGGTCGGAATGAAGGATGGTGGGATAATCGAGAGCATCAACGGGAGCATAATCTATAATGAGAATGTTTTAACAAGTGTTCTAAATGGCATAAAGCCTGGTTCAAATATCACGATTGAAATGTTATATTTTTCATACTCAAATGGGCACTTCTCGGAAATAAGCAATAATTATTCATTAGTAACTGCCTCAAAGTATACCTACTATTCTCAGTATGCCCCGGGCTATAATTCGCCGTCATACAGGAATGAAAGTTTCCTGGGTGTTTCCGTCGATTATGCCGGAATAAGCGGCTATTCAATAGACTATGCAAGGTCGACCGTTTTCGGTGCGGATGCAGTATATGGCGGAACCTCTGGTATCCTGACAACTCTGGCCCTGCCTTTTGAGGGGCTGTCCCCAGTTCCGGCGCCTATGGCTGCTCTGTTTTCAACACCGTTTTATGCTCCTTTATTCTGGTTCATTGTGAACATGACTTTCTGGATATTTTATCTGAGCTTCCTGCTGGGTCTGACGAATGCACTTCCTCTTTTTATAACAGATGGCGGACAGTTCCTCAAGGATACGATCTTTATCGCAGGAAAGAAAAGGAAAATAAAGTCACTATCTGATGAGAGGGTAGCTGGAAATATTGCAAACTATCTAGGATTGTTCATTGTATTCCTGATTTTCTGGGAACTTCTTATACCCAGAATAATTTGATATATTATGTCATCAGTAGTCAGGAATCTAAAACACATTAAACAGTTATAAATGTATAATACATTACCCACCGCAAAGGTAGTGACTTAATAATATGCCGTTCCCCGAAGCTGTTGAAAGAAGACTTAACAAAAAGATATGCATGAAATGCAATGCGAGAAACGCCCCAACTGCAGTCAAATGCAGAAAGTGCGGCTCCACAGATCTCAGAATGAAAGCCAAAGAAAGGAGAGGCGGGCAGTAAACGGACACAGGTTATTCTCCCAGAGCAGCCGTTTTAAGAATGGAGGGAACTAACTGTGAGACCGAGGCTTTCCAGGGATTCGTCAGAACCGGGTTTGATCCTAAGTATGTGCACATACTTGAACTCGAGCGCGGGAAAACCAGATTATCAGAATTTGATTTAATTTTTATTCCAGGCGGATTTTCTGCAGGTGATTATGTCAGGGCTGGGGCAATTTTCGCTGCCCGGCTGAAAGCTTCAGCAGGGAAAGACATGAATATGATGGATGATGCCGGAAAACCTGTTATAGGGGTCTGCAACGGTTTTCAGGTTCTCGTGGAAATGGGATTGCTTCCGGGTAAATTGGACCGGTCAGAGAAAGCGGTCGCTTTAACGTTTAATTCATCAAACAGATTTGAATGCAGGCGTGCATTCGTGAAACTGTTTTCTGGCAACAGAATGCTTAAGGATGCTTTTTCCTCGAAGAAAAGCTGGGAGATTCCTGTTGCGCACTCTGAGGGCAGGTTGGTCTTCAGCGATCCTTCAGTTTACGATGAACTGGAAACAAATGGACAGATAACTTTCAAATACACGGATCCAGAAGGTAATGTATCTCCGTATCCGTGGAATCCAAATGGCTCCTATCGAAACACAGCAGCAATATCAAATCATGCAGGTAACGTAATAGGTCTCATGCCACACCCGGAAAGAATCTATGAAAATTATAATACCACGAATTCCGGCAACGATCTGACCGCAGGCAGGGCTTTCTTTGAATCGATTAAAAAATATTCACTTTCTGCCTGATTCATTCTCTATTCTGCCTATCAGTTCCGCGGATCTGTGCCTGAAGTCTGCAAGCGATGAATCGTTGACGATTAGATAATCTGAGAGGACGATTGTTTTTGCGATGCCCCAGGCGAGTTCACGCTCGTCCCTCATGATCAGCTCCTGCATACTGGAGACATCGTCCTGCCTGTGCCTCCTCAGTATTCTTTCAAGCCTGGTCCTTCTGTTTGCAAATACTGCAACTACATAGACAATTTTTTCAACAGACCTGAAATATTCGAGCTCCTCAGGATTTCTCATTCCATCTATGATAATTCGGTCTGTCTTCTCTATTGATTCGTATGTCCTTCTAGCCCAGATATCCATTCCATGCCTGTTTCTTTCGCTGGTCGCAAATTTCCCTATGTCCTGATCTGAAACCGTGATGTTGTAGGTCTCAGCGAAATGCCTCACTGCGTTTCCCATGTGGAAATCTGAGTAGCCGGATTGTTTTGCAACAGCGATAAACTCATCTTTGCCTGCACCCGGCATACCAGTCACGATTAAAAACATCTTATCCAAACAGAAATCCCATTCCCTTATCTGCCTGCTCCTCTTCTTCCTTAATCTTTCTATAAATCTCGTCCGATTTTTTGGTATCTATCTTTAAGGCCTTCGAACCAAGGATTTTTTCTGCTTTTTCCAGAGGTTCTTTTGTCCCCTCTAATATGAGGATAACACCTGCTTCCTTGAAACCGAAATTCTGTGCATCCTTTACTATGATTGTTTGACGACCTATGACGTCATCCTCCTTTATAATCTCCACAAGAGATCTGCTTTCTGATGGAACAAAGTAGCATAGATACATTCTACCCGGATGTTTCTTAAAGTAATAAATACTTTTAATAATCCATTTGCAGTCTTCTGTTTTGTCTTGCCAGATTCTATTTATTTTTGCCTATTTTGCTATAAAAAGTATTTTAACAAAATTGCAATCAACTGGCTATGGAAAAAATAGACTTCAGTATTGTCATCGGTGGCCCTCAGGGAGGAGGTATTGATACCGCATCGACGATGATCAGCAAAGCATTTGCATATTCTGGTTACGAAGTTATATCAGTCAGGGAATTTCATTCCAACATAAAGGGGAGACACAGTTATGTCCATCTCAGGGTGAAGAACGAACCTGTAAGGTCTCTTAAATACCCAGTGGATTTACTTGTTGCCCTTGATCCGGACACGATATTTGAGCATCACGAGGATGTTTCAAAAGGTACCAGGGTACTTTACGATTCTGACTTTGAGAATTCGGAGCTTTCCCAGGCAAGGATGATAATGAGGGATACTTCGAGGAGAATCAAGGATCTTCTTGAAAAGTCTGGAAAACCAACAAGCGTCAAAGGTCTCCTTGAATACATGAAGAGCAAGGGTGCAATTCCCGTTCCGATATCGTTTGGCAGGGTCGTCAGCGATGCAGTCTCAGACGGCACCCCAACCAGGTATTTCAATACCTTCGGAGCAGCTGCGACACTTGCACTGCTTGGCATAGAAAAGAAATATGTCGAAAGGGTCATAAAATCTGTTTTTGGAAACAAAGAGAAAGTGATTGCGCCAAACATCAAGGTGGTTGATGCTGCATTTGATTACTGCGAGAAGAACAAGATCAGGCTGAAGAGCCTTCCGGATCTCGAGATGAAGAACAGGATGCTCTTAACAGGTAACGATGGTTCAGCGATTGGTAAAGTTCTGGGCGGACTAAGATTCCAGACTTACTACCCGATAACACCTGCCAGCGACGAAAGCACAATCCTCGAAGAGCATGAGGATATTAAATGGATTGAATCTGAGAATAATCATCTCTCAACTGGCGGAATTGCTGTGATACAGGCTGAGGATGAAATTTCAGCAGTCACTATGGCATCGGGCGCTGCAATGACAGGGACGAGAAGTGCAACTGCTACATCTGGCCCTGGTTTTTCCCTGATGGCAGAGGCTATTTCTTTTGCCGGTATTGATGAAATACCGCTTGTTATAACATTATATCAGCGAGGTGGCCCAAGCACGGGTCTTCCAACCAGGAATGGGCAGTCAGATCTTATGTTTGCCCTGAATACCGGTCACGGGGAATTTCCAAGGATGGTAATATCTTCCGGGGAAGTGCTCGAATGCATTGAGGATGCTGCAAAGGCACTCAATTATGCACAGAGATACCAGTTGCCAGTCATACATCTGATCGACAAGAACCTCGCAAACACGACTGAACTGGTAGATATGGTTGACGGATCTGCTATAGCACCGGTTGAACCTCTAAAGTCCGATGGTTCGCAGGAATTCAGGCGATACACACTGGATACCAAGAACGGCATTTCACCAATAGGATACTTTGGAAAGGACATATTCTGGATGACGGGGGACGAGCATGACGAGCTTGGTCATGTAACAGAGGATCCTGTGGTAAGGGATATGCAAATGGAAAAAAGGTTCAGGAAACTTGAAACTGCAGTAAAGGAGATACCAATGAAGGACCGCGCAGTTCTGCTCGGTCCGGAGAATGCAGATATCACATTCATTACATGGGGAAGCCAGAAGGGAGTCATACTGGATGTCATTGACGAACTTGCATCGAAAAACGTAAAAGCAAATTTACTGTATCTCAAGATGTTTGAACCTTTTCCTTCTGAATTTGTAGCGGATAAAATAAAGAAAGCAAAAATGGTAATAGCTGTTGAGAGCAACATGACAGCTCAGGCCTGCAAGGTCATAAAGATGAATACTGGCCTTTCTGTCGAAAGAAGAATTCTCAAATACAACGGCAGGCATGTTACAATGGATGAGGTGCTGGAAGCGGCCCTGAAGATAATAAACAATAATGAAAAGATGGTGGTGTTGAAAAATGGCGCATAATTTTAGAACCGACGTTGCGATTGACTGGTGCCCGGGTTGCGGGGATTTTGGTATTTTAACTGCACTAACACAGGCATTTACTGAACTGAATCTTGATCCAAAGAACCTGGCAATGATATCAGGAATTGGTTGTTCAGGCAAAACTCCTCATTACGTGAATGCAGCTGGAATGCATACCCTTCATGGAAGGGGTATTCCCTTTGCAACTGGCGTAAAGCTTGCGAACCCGAACCTGAAAGTTGTACTGACAGGAGGTGACGGTGACCTTTTATCCATCGGAGCAGGTCATTTTGTAGCTGAGGGAAGACGTAATACTGGCATCACAGTTGTGCTGTTCGATAACCAGGTTTATGGACTCACCAAGGGACAGGCTGCACCCACAATGGCTCTTGGAATGCAGACAAAATCGCTTACAAGGCCAAACGTCTTTGGACAGGTTAATCCTGTAGCACTCGCTCTTGCCTCAGGTTACACATTCGTTGCAAGAGGATTCTCCTTCGACACAAAACAGCTTAAGGAGATAATAAAGAAATCTATAATGCATGATGGATCATCGCTTATCGACGTGCTTCAGCCATGCCCTACATACAACAACATAAACACGATGGAAGTCTACAGGCAGAAGGTGTATAAGCTTGAGGATGACAAGTCCTGGAATCCAACAATTAACGAGAGCAACGCAGACCAGTTTGAAGAGATATACCAGAAAGCGTTCATGAAATCTCTTGAAATGGAAAAGAGGATTCCGACGGGCATATTTTATGAGAACAACACTATACCAAGCTTCACAAAAAGGATAAATGAACAGGTGAAGGGCTATCTGGAGAACCCGCCAGCACTACAGGTCGTCAGCGGCTCTGGTGTTCCGAAGATGAATGTTGAGCAAACGTTCAGAGACAAAGTCCTTCAATAACCTTTATACTTTTTATATAATCCGAAGTTTTTTTTAATTTGCACTTTTATCTGCATTATTTGGTAGATCCACTCTAAAGTTAAGATCTTTGCCTGCAAGTATCAATAATCCAGTGATGATGATTGCAAAAATAACAGAAAGATACCAGGGTACGGTGAAATGGGTGAAAATAAAATATGAACTGGATGAAATTGCCACCCTTGCGTCCAGCACTTTCCATGAGACCAATTTTGGTGCCACGGTCCATGATACGAAGAAAAGTTCGAAATAAATCGCGTGCATGCTTGAAGGGATAAAATAGAGAAAGACTTGGTCAATTATGTAGATTGATAATGCGCATATGAAAGCAGGTATAAGGAAGCTTTTGTATCTCGTTATTAATTGCGGTTCCTTTCCGAATGTTAAACACAGAAATACAATAAAAGCAACACCGATAGCTTCCCATATGTAAACTAAATCAACTGGAGGATTTGGAACACCCAGAGCGTATATCCCGTTAAAAACTGCAGGTACCCTGCCAGAAAGTATGAGATAAAAAAATAAATCCTCGATATTGAAAAGATAGTATCCGGTGCAGATATATGCAATCCTGTAATCAGATAACTTCTGAGAAAGAATCATGGGTATAAAGGTCCACCCCATTGTAAAAAATAGTTCATAATATACAGGATTGAGGAATCGATAACGATAGTCAAATATACCCCAGAAAATCACGTCAAACAGTGTTGAGGAAACAATAAAAAGAAAGGATACGAAAGGAAAAGTACGGATATGACCTGAAAACAGATCCCTTAATGTTTGAAGGTACCTTTTCATATCATTTTACTCCAGTTATACCCTTCTCATTTTCAACAGTTCGATCCAGCAGGAATACGAAGATGCTGTGTACTGACAGGATCTGCGATATTTATAAAACTGTTTCTAAAAAACTGATTTTCTTGGAATAACGGAATGGGTGCGTTTCATTCGTAAAGCGGGATTGAAAAAG
>JAKBLT010000047.1:0-7369 GCA_021831925.1 Thermoplasmata archaeon | reverse complement strand
TTTTCCTTTCTTTCTAGTATGCATTCGCGCCATTTTAAATAACCTTAATCAAATCCACGAATGTGAAACATATTAATGTAATTTATGTTATAAGATAACCATATGATAGAAAAATTGGCAAATCACCTGAATATTCGAATAATTATACCAGACCGATCCTGCTTTCATAAGAACATACAATTTCCGAGATTACAGTCCAGACGGCTAGTTCTTCATTAAATATTGAGATTCTTTCGATATCAGGCGGAATGTCTGATCTGTAGTCCCCTTCTGCAAAGCCACCTATGATAATCGTAAAATCCTCGTCGTTTTCAAAGAGGTTCCTTACGCCTGAATACCTGCCTCTTGGCGATAATAGGATAATCTTTCCTGAGGAATACTTGGCGATGCATTGATTTAGATCTAATTTCCAAATTTTTAACAATGGATCGTCATTTATCTTTTTGTCTGCATTTTCAAACAGATTCTCAATTAAACCGATAAAACGATTGTAAGATCTTGGAATTCTGGTCTCCCAATTTATCTCTATAACGAAATCCCCCCGGGTATGAATATAAAGTCTCATCCTGTTTGACCTATTAAGGATACTCTCCAATGCAACTAGAAGTGCCATATGTATTATCTCAGGCCGCCCACGCCTTTTTGATTCTCCCGGATAGTGCTTGTCTATAGCAGTGTGCATGTAGTTCGAGTCCAATAAGACCCTTGAGATATCCTTTGACCGCCGTCGGGCATAACTTATACTGTCGGGCTCGTTAAAGAGGTCTTCCGGTACAAACTCAATCTCAGCATCAGCAATTATAATAGTTAGCACCAATCCAAATTAATAAGTGTTTTATTTCTGTTTCCTATAAAACATTGAATCACAAGAGGTTGTGATCTTCAAAATAGCCAGAAAATAAATATTCCATAACGCTTGCATATTGTGGATTCATGTCTGGATTTAAGTCAAATTTTCTGTCTGGAAAAAATATTTTAATAACGGGCGGGGGCACCGGCCTTGGTAGGGAGATGGCAATTACTTTTTCAAAGCTCGGTGCAAAGGTGTCTATTATAAGTCGAAAGAGAGAGGTTCTGGAGCAAACAAGCAGGGACATCAGGAAGATGGGTTATGGAGTGGAATATGAGCAGTGTGACGTGCGTTATCCAGATCAGATTGCGAGGGCTGTTGAGAACATCGAGGCAAGAACAGGCTCTATTAACGCGCTTGTTAACAACGCAGCAGGAAATTTCATAAGCAGAACGGAAGATTTATCCAACAAGGCATTTGATACAGTTATTGCAATAGTATTGCAGGGAACGGTCTATTTCTCAATGGAAATGGGTAAAAAGTGGATTAAAAGCAACAGCGGAGGTGTGATATTAAACATAGTAACAACCTACTCCTGGACTGGCTCAGCATACGTTGTACCATCAGCCGTTTCAAAAGCAGGCGTTCTTGCACTTACAAGATCACTGGCAGTAGAATGGGGACCAAGAGGCATAAGAAGCGTTGCTATAGCACCCGGCCCATTTAAAACAAAAGGTGCCTGGAACAACCTGGTGCCAACGGGCGAAATCGAGGAAAGAATGGTATCAAGGAATCCGATGCGCCGTCTTGGAACCACAGAAGAAATCTCAGAACTGTCTGCGTTTCTAATCTCAGATAATTCATCATACATAAACGGAGAAGTTGTTACTATAGATGGTGGGGAATGGCTTGAGGGTGCAGGGGAGTTTAATGCACTATCCGCTATGCCTGATGAGTTCTGGGAGGCGTTGAAGAGCATGAGATCGAAGAAATAACTTTGATTTAAGTGCTCCTGTACTCTTATTGAATATGTCAATCAAACAAATGAGATACGCTTTGACATAAAATAGAATCTAAATGTAAATGTATTTTCTATCAACTTCCCGGGTTAGTCTGCCTATCCATTACTTTTATTGAAGATTTGTGGTCACCGAACCCATTCTTCAGCATGAGGATATCAGAAACACAAAGGATTGCTATAATTAAACCAGAGTTAGAGTCGGTGCTGAAAGGGCCAAAGATACCTAGACCTTGGTATACGACCCAGCTGAACATGGCAAAGAAAAAGGTGAAAATTGGCCCAATCCTGTCTGAGAACACCCAGGTTAAAGTGATAAGAATCAAGATCACTGAAAAAATTAGGTTGAATAAAAACGATCTATTATAAATGAAAGTCTGTACAACAACTGTGAAATTTAAAAAGTTATCCGGGGACGGATATATCTGAAGAGGAATATTATGCCAGAAATTGTTCAATGGCAATATCTGCTCTATAAAAGATATTATAAAGACTATAATCATAGAAAATTTGATAATTTTATGTGCGCTATTTTCAGACCTGTAGAGAAGAATTATCAGCAATATGGAAGCGATTGCATAGAAAAGAACTGAACCCGGAAGTCCTGTGAGAAATGTTGATCCAACTGAGAGAACGCCCCCTAAACCCTCGCCAAAGAACCAAATTCCAATGGACCAGATAATAGCGATTGCCTGTACCGCAACAAACAACCTCCCATTCTTGACTGCGAGTGTCAAAGCACCGACGTATAACTGGACCATCGCTGCTGCCAGATCAATCATCGGCGGGTTTGTATCCCAGAATTTTATTGCGAATTTTGCAAAAAAAGCGGGTACTGTGCCCATTTGTAAAATCGGGTAAAGAGTATATTGAGCAAAGAGATTATTCATTTCAGGCTGTACCTGAAGAATGGCGTCAACTATCCAGAGAACGCCGAAGGAAAGACGGATAAATTTCTGTGGCCTCCTCTCTATAACATTCTTATATTTCCTGAATAGAAACAAAGAAGCAGTAATAACCGGAAGCGAGGCAATAACAGTTTCCGCATAAAAAGGATAAAAATCAGCTGGATGTATTACTGGAATGGAAAGGTAGAATCTGAATTCAAAGTAAAATATGACAGCAAGACCTAAAAATGAAAGACCGAGTATTGCGAATACACTGTATTTTTGGATCTTTTCCATATTATCCATCAAATCAGAACTTACCAAAGAGATCGTATTTAATGATTTTAATTGATCGTGATCCCCTATACAAAAAAGGAACCGTTAATAAATGAGCAACGGGAGAAATTGCCTCCTTCGGGGAAATCGTTGTCTTAAAACGCGGTTGTTTTCGAGTTTATTCGTTTGCTTCCGATATACAATGAGTAAATTTTTTGACTTTTATTATAACAAAAGATTATTGTGATTGGGGGAGATTCAGGAAATTATGGTATTTATCCTAAAAATGTATGAACAAAATTCGATCAGCCTGTACACGATGGAAATTGCGTCCCGCTTTTTTTAGGGGGAACGTAAGATTAAGGCGAACAAATTTCTTTCAGTCTTCCTGCCTCTCACCTTTGCAGCAAAGTATTTGAAGAAGGAAAGAAAATACATTGTTATAGTATCCGCGATCGGAGCAGTTTCTGCTATATTCAGGTTACTTGTTCCAATATTTTTTGGAGACGCGGTAACAGCTGTCCAAGACTTATCACTGGCAAAAGTTGAATATTTTTCCCTTCTGATAATTGGTGTTTCAGCAATAAGCGCGGTTGCACAGTTCGTCATCAACTATGGTTCAATGTATCTATCTCAGCGATATGCATATTCTTTAAGAAAGGAGATGTTCCATCATCTTCTAAGTAAGAAATTTCCATTCTTTGAAAACGAAACGTCAGGTAATTTGCTTTCAAGATCCACTATGGATATCGAGGCTACCAGAAACTTTGTGATGGCCCTTCTGTCTCAGCTGATACCTACAATATTCCTGATAGGTATAGCTTTTTACTTTCTTGTCACTTTAGATATCATCTATTCTCTTATCTTTCTCGCAGTTGTTCCTGCCCTGATATACCTGGGTATAACATTTCAAAGAAAACAGAGAGGACACTGGAGAAGCATCAGGGATCATTACGGCATAATGAATGAAAGACTTCAGGAAAACATAACAGGTCAACGAGTTGTCAGGGGATTTCTTGGGGAGGATAGGGAGATTAAAAAATTCACCTCTACAACCGATGCATATTTTTCAGAATACAACATCGTGGCCAGATTAAGGGGAAAATATAATAATTTAATGCCGCTTTTGATCAGTGCAGCTGCCACTGGCGTTATCCTATATGGAGGCTACACTTCGCTAATAACTGCAGCGTCAGTGGGTCCACTGGTTGCAGCTGTAAATATTTTCAATACAATGACTTTTCCTGTAAGTAACCTGGGAAGATTAATTGTATTCTCCGAAAACGCAAGAGCTGGCGTGGAGAGGATAAATACAGTTATAGATAACCAAAATGAGGAAAAGCTTGATGAGAATCTGGACAATCCGGTCAATCCTCCCGCCGTAATTCAGGGACTAAAATTTTCGAGGGGCACAAACGTCATTCTCAATGATATAAGCCTGACCATTGTCAAAGGAGAGTTTGTTGCTATCACGGGTGGAACTGGTGCTGGAAAAAGTACACTGATCAATATGCTGCCAAGATTCTATACTCCAGAATCCGGGAACATTACATATGATGGCGTAAAGATAGATGAATTCACACTCCCGGAAATAAGGGAAAGAATTGGCATTGTTCCTCAGGAAATCAACCTTCTCTCTGGATCTATCAGGGAAAATATATGTTTTGCAAATGGAAAATTCTCTGAGGAAGAAATGATTGAGGCTGCAAGGATAGCGCACATCGACGACTTCATTGAAAGCCTGCCCGATAAGTATGACACAGTTGTGGGTGAGAGAGGAATCACACTATCAGGAGGCCAAAAGCAACGGATTGCGATAGCCCGCGCAGTAATCACCAAGCCAGATCTACTTATCTTTGATGACGCAACATCAAGTGTTGACGCGGAGACAGAACTGGCCATATTTAAGAGTATAAGGGATAAACTAAGAAACACATCTGTGATTATTATTTCATTGCGGGACACAGGATTGATGTTTGCAGACCGCGTATTCGTGGTAGAAAATGGTAAAATCACGGAGAGCAAGGACGTAAAACAGCAGTTTGATAACGGGTTCTTCCAGGACAGCCCGGTTGGAGGTGGTAGCGCTGCCAAAGACCTATGAGGATGTCGAGGATGAGATCATAAAAAGAGGAAAGGGATTCTCCTCATTCAAGAGGATGATAGGCGAGATGATCCGCCAGCGCAAGCAATCCAGGAGCCTCGCTGCATCAATTATAATAACTGCCGTTACCGGTACTATTTATCCATTGACCCTGGGATTGGCGGTAGATGCCATTATAGACAAAAATACGTTACTTCTAGTAGCATACGCCCTGCTATTCTTTACTGTATACATAATACAGTTTTTTTCAAACAGGGTCAGGACGATAACATCCACATATCTTTCCCAGCATACTATCAAGAATTTGAGGGACAAGGCCTTCCAATCCCTTCAGAAAGTACCTGTATCTTTCTACAGCAAAGTCAAGACGGGTTATCTTATCAGCAGGATCAGCAACGATGGTGAATCCCTGAGTGAATTCCTGACCTTCCAGGTACCATCATTGATTTCGGGTATTACCACAGTTATAGTTTCTGCCTCAATAATGCTCTACCTTGCCCCTACACTGGCATTGTATTCATTTATCGTAATTCCTGTTTTAATTGGATTCACATTTTCAATTCAGCCGCGTGTAAAGAGAAATTATCTCAGAACAAGGAGAACAATTGCCGCAATAACTGGAAATCTTGCTGAAAACATAAATGCAATAAGGGCGATTAAGAGCTTTAACGTTGGAAACAGGGTTGAAAATAATTTTGACGCACTGAACACCGATAATTACAGGGCAAACATGAAGGCCAACCTTCTAGCATCAACATATGGCGCAATAGTAAGAGTAATCGAGGCTGCAGGTATTGCTATCGTTCTTATAGAGGGCGGGATTCAGACACTAGCCGGAATTATACCCGTTGGAATAATGGTCGCATTCGTTGTTTATGTTCAGGGGTTTTTTGATCCTGTAGTTCAGCTTTCACAGACTTACAACTCCTATCAGTCTGCAATGGTGGGCCTGACGAGAATATATGGAATCATAGACAGTGCAAAGGAAAAAGAGGATCCTGACGCAAAGGAAATTGAAACGTTCAGGGACGAGTTACAGTTCAGAGATATCACATTTTCTTATGGCTCTGGAAATGCGCTTGAATCTGTCTCATTCACGATAAGAAAGGGGCAGAAGGTTGCAATCGTCGGTCACACTGGCGCCGGAAAAACAACAATCTCAAATTTGCTGCTTAAATTCTATCATCCAACAAAGGGAAACATAATCATCGACGGTACGGATCTAGAAGATATCAATACAAAATCATACAGGAAACTCATTGCACCTGTATTGCAGGATCCGTTCATGTTCCGCGGTACTGTGATGGAAAACATACTATTTGCAAATCCCGGTATCAGCGAAGAAGAGGTCCAGAAAGACATCCTGGAATTTGGTCTTGATTCAATTTTCTCGCGTATGCCAAATGGTATAAAGACAGAGATTGGGGAGATGGGTCGAAATCTGTCTGAGGGACAGAGACAGGCAATTTCAATTCTGAGAGCATTCATTCTCAGGCCCCAGGTACTCTTACTGGATGAACCAACCTCCCAGATAGACCCAGAATCCGAAAAGATCATCATATGCGCATTGCAGAAATTCCTTGAAGGACGAACCCTTATCCTCATAACACACCGTTTTTCGCTCATAAGACTTGTTGATGATGTAATAGTTCTTGATCACGGTCACCTGATAGAAGAGGGCACCGTTGATTCCCTGCTGCATAAGGACGGAAAATTCGCAAATCTTTACAGATATCAGAGAATAGATGATGAAGTCCTGTGATTTATCTTAGCTATGTGTGGTGATAAGGGTGCCCTCTGAAAGCGGGTTAAAATAATTCTTTACCTGTAAATCTATACTGCATTCCAGGGCAAAACTCACCGCCCTGGGATGTACTATCTTGTAGCTGGTGGGCACCTCATTCAAAACTTTTTCATGTGATATTATTTTATGCAGGACATTACCATCCTTGAAAGTTTTTGGATCATGCTGATAGATTCCATCAACGTCCTTGTAAAGAATCACCTTCGAAGAACCTGAGGCTGCAGCTATCGCAACAGCGCTATAATCAGAGCTGTTCCGTCCAAATGTGCGTATATTGCCGAACCTGTCCCTTGCAAAGAAACCTGTTGTCAGGATCAGGTCATTGGCGCGGAAAAGATCATTCATCTTTGATCTAATTGCAGTAATGGAGGCGGGAACGTCAGCTATAACTTCGTTTCCGGAATATGTTGCGATAAGGCCTAATTCATCAGATGAAATGTAAGTCGATCGAAAACCAGACTCCTTCAGAAACATGCTGCATGTGGCGGCC
>JAKBLT010000046.1:3487-7575 GCA_021831925.1 Thermoplasmata archaeon | reverse complement strand
ACAGGTTTTCCAATCTCCTCCTTTGCATCTATTATGATGTAATTTTTACCCGCTTTTTCAAGTGCCGATCCAGCAGCAAGACCACTTGTGCCCGCTCCTAATATAACAGCATCATAATGTTCGCCTGAACTCATTATCCTTCAGTATGTAGAAGCCTCTTTTAAGCGTTATCCACGGCGTAATGAACATTGACTAACATTTCAACGGTGAACCATGATTCTTATCTTTAGTTTGACCTGACGCTTAACGAAACCAATCGAGACAAAAAGAACATATACTTATTATGATTGCGACCCAAGGACGATCATTTCTATATGATCGGATGAAATGAGTGATAAGATGGTGGAACTCAAGGTTAAAACAGAAATGGACGTGGATCGTGGTCTTTGTAACTACTGCGGCGCATGTGTTGGAATGTGTCCTACAGACGCAATCTTCATGGACGATACCGTTATCGATATACATGAGGATAAGTGCATAAAATGTGGTTTTTGCGTTATCGGCTGTCCCACTGCGGCAATTACGGCAGAGTGGTTCCATGCTAAACTATGATGTTCTGGTGGTGGGGGCTGGACCATCAGGGAGCTCTGCTGCCAGGTTTGCTGCGAGGGCCGGCCTCAAAACACTAATGATAGAAAAGAGGCCTGACATCGGATCGCCGGTCAGGTGCGGCGAGGGTGTTTCAAAGGGCTGGATGAAGGAATATGAGGTCAAACCAAATCCTCACTGGATCTCCGATGAGGTAAAGGGGGCCAGGATATACGGGCCGTCTGAAAGGAAGCCAATTACGCTAACAGCTGAGAACGCAGGTAACGAGGTAGGTTTTGTCATCGAGAGGGACAAGTTTGACAAGGAGATGGCTGCACTTGCTGCCGAGGAAGGAGCAGATATCTGGGTTAAATCGCCTGCGCTTTCTGTAATAAAGGAAGGAAACAGAGTTGTCGGCGCCAAGGTCAGGCACACAGGCGACCTCGTTGATGTTAAGGCAAAGATGGTCATAGCCGCTGATGGGTTTGAAAGCGAATTCGGCAGATGGGCTGGACTCAAGTCAGTCATACTTGCTAAAAACGACATAATCTCATGCATAGAATACAGGATGATAGGGGTTGATTCCGATGCGGATTTCACAGATTTCTATCTTGGAAACTGCGCTCCTGCAGGATACATTTGGGTCTTTCCAAAGGGTGAGAAAGAGGCCAATGTTGGAATAGGCGTCACGATATCAGCGATGAAGGATCGATGGGACGTGAGAAACTACCTTGATAACTGGATCAAGAAGCACCCGGGATATGCCAAGGGCAGAACAATTCAGCAGATTACAGGCGGTGTCTCTGTTTCAAAGGTGAGGGATAAGTTCACACTGCCTGGATTACTGCTCGTTGGTGACGCTGCAAGACTTATTGATCCAATAACCGGGGGTGGAATAGCCAACGGTTATGTTTCGGGAAAGTACGCAGCTGAAATCTCAAAGAAGGCAATCGAGGAAAATGATTTTTCACAGGAGATGATGAACAGGTACGAAAAACTCGTCAAGGACAAGTTCCAGAGAAAGCACCTCAGGAACTGGATAGCAAAAGAAAAGCTTGGCAAATTATCTGACGAAAGCCTGGACAAGCTTGTGGACATAATCTCTGACGTGAAGATGACTGAAATATCAGTCGAGGAAATCCTGAGAGCAATACAGGAAAAATACCCTGAAATGGTTGCGGAACTTGAAGAATTAATTTAATATTTTCACAAAATTATTTACAGATTTATGCACTGGTATCGGCACCGAGGTTTTCCAGGCCGAAGTTACCAGATTTCATCTGCGTCCTGAGCATCTTCTTGAAATTCCTGTTTCCCTGAAGCTGCTTCAGATTCTTTTTCATTGATTTGAATTCTTTCAGGAGTGATCTTACCTCCTCCTCCTTCCTGCCTGAGCCCCTGCATATCCTTGCTATTCTTTTCGCATTGATAATATCCGGCTCCTTCAATTCTTTGTATGTCATGCTGTCGAGTATTGTGCGATAAACAGAGAGTTTTCCTTCCGCCATCTGAAGGGTATTCTCATTTAACTTATCTGAACCGGGTAACTTGGCAAGTGGCAGAGCATCAACAAATTTTCTCATGAGGCCAGGTTTTGCAAATTTTTCCCAGACGTCATACATGTCCATGAGATCGAATTTTCCTGACATTAGCTTGCTCATGGACTCTTCAGCCTGCTCCTCAGTGATCTCAGCAGTTTCCGCAATTTCAAGCAGGCTGCTCAGATCGCCCAAGCCAAGAAGGCGCGAAAGAAACTTCTTCGGATCAAATATCTCAAAATCATCAAGGTGCTCTCCTGTTCCGATGAAGTATACAGGTGCTTTTATCTCTGATACTGCGCTGAGAGCGCCTCCACCTTTCCCTGTCCCATCCATCTTTGTTATTATGACACCGTTTATGCCCACAGCACTGTTAATTGCTGTTGCCTGTGGACCGGCCTGCTGTCCAACAGCTGCATCTATAACATAAAGAACAACATCTGGCTTGACAGCATTCTTGAGTTTTATTATCTCGTCCAGAAGCTCCCTGTCAAGAGAATCCCTTCCGCTCGTGTCAATTATTTTAACCTGGCTGGATTCCAGTGCCTTCAGACCATGCTCCGTTATCCTGACGGGGTTTTTTTCAGTCCTGTCACCATAAAAGCTGCACTTAACCTGTCTGGAAATCTGTTCCAGCTGCTCGTATGCGGCTGGTCTGTGGACATCGGCAGCTACCAACCCGACAGACAGCCCCTTCTTTTCAAAAAACCTGGCAAGTTTTCCTGCAGATGTTGTCTTTCCCTGACCATAAAGCCCGACAAGCATTATTGTCTGTGGCTTGAGTTCAATGTTCGATTCAACCCCCATTATCTTAAGAAGTTCCTCGTAAATGATCCTGACGATGAAATCCTGTGGGGCCATACCTGATGGAGGTTTCTCATCATTTGCCCTGGATTCCACGACCTTTGAAAGATTAAGTGCAAGTTTTACGTTCACGTCGCTCTTAAGAAGGATTCTCTGAAGATCCTTTACAACTTCCTTAATCGTTTCCCTGTCAATATAGGAAGATCTTGATATTTTCCTGATTGTCTCCCTGAGGGAAGATGCAAAACCTTCGAGCACCATTTTATATCATCTCCTGATCTAAATGCTGCTATTATTTATTTATGCAGAACCTGTTTCGTGAATCTCAGTATTCTCTCCATCTGTATCCGCAGCTCTCGCACGTGTAAAATTTCGTCTCGGGCTCATCAGCGGATCTGGTCTGCTTGAGCAAATAGTAAGCACCTGAATGATGGCATTTCGGGCAGACTGCATCAGAATCAAGAGGTTCTGCAGACTTTTCTTCCTTAACCAGGATTACCTCTTTACCGGCTGACTTTGAGACAATTCTGTCAGCCTTTGCCACGGATTTCTTGTTCACTTCATGGCCGCAGCTTGAACATATGTATTTTCCACCTATTGGTGACATAAGCGAACCACATTTTTCACAGAACATAGAACTTAGATATTACAAAAAAATATATAAACTTCCTTTAATGATTGCATTTGTTTCTAAAATTAATTGTGCGGGATCCAGTGCAGATTTCCCTGACAAATTGGAACAATGTTTACTGTCATTTAAAATTATGATACTTCTAAGCACCAAAGAGCATCAATCAAATTAACTATACAATAAACCCGGAACATATATGTAATTCAGGACCCTAATACTATAGATGTTCGAGCCCATAACTAAACATATATTTCGATGGTGAACCATAGACGCTAAAACCTGCATAATGATGTATTCTCATTTGCTCATTAATGAGGATAAAGCGGTTCTTATCGATCCAGTGGCAATGCCTGGGCTCACACAGATGATCAGGGTCCTCGCAGATCCTGTTGCTGTGATAATGACAAACTATCCTCATTTGAGAGGCAGTCCAATACTATCAAAACAACTTAACGTTCCACTATTTATCCCTGATATAGCAACGATTGATGAGGATGAAAAATTAGTAAATATATTTCTTTAATTGAATGAAATAAAAGATGCCACACGATATAACGAATTGATGGATCTCCCATTTGGTATAAATG
>JAKBLT010000046.1:0-3387 GCA_021831925.1 Thermoplasmata archaeon | reverse complement strand
ATGAATGTTGTCATGGACAGATGCATGATGAAGGAACATTACAGGCACAAGCACTGATGCCTGAAATTAGCAAACCAATAAATAATAGGTAATTTTGTCGCATTAAAGTCGGGGTAGCCTAGCCCGGTAAGGCGATAGATTCGAGATCTATTGCTGTCTCAGCTCGGGAGTTCAAATCTCCCCCCCGACGTAACTAAAACTCGGGTGTGAATCTGAGCAGGCTGTACTATATGGAATTAAGCCTGTTCATTCATGGTACTACTGGTATTGCAAAGAATGATAGATATGAAGAAAAATGGACAGAATCTTACTTCAGTCGGATTGAGGGAACTCGCCGATGAGATAATATCATGCAGAAAATGCCCCCGATTAGTGTCATTCCGTGAAAAAGTTGCAAAAGAAAAGACCAAAAGATACCGGGATCAGGAATACTGGGGCAAACCGGTTCCAGGATTCGGTCCTGCTGATTCCCGACTGGTAATAATCGGGCTTGCTCCAGCAGCTCATGGTGGGAACAGAACGGGGAGAGTATTTACTGGTGATCTATCGGCAAAATTCCTGGTGAAATGTCTTTATGAGGCGGGATTTGCAAATCACGAATATTCAGTCTCAACTGACGACGGTCTTGAATTAAACGATTGCTATATACTTGCAGCTGTCAGATGCGTACCTCCGGACAACATTCCTACGAAGGAGGAGATGAATAACTGTTTTCCATTCCTTACCCGTGAACTAAAATTATTAAAAAATACAAAGGCAGTCCTCCTGCTCGGGAAAATAGCTTTCGATTCTTACATTTCTTATCTTAGATATACAGGAACAGAGTTCCCAGAGAAACCGACCTTTGGACACGGAAAGAGTTACTTAATTGGTAACATCATGATATATGCATCTTATCATCCAAGTCCAAGAAATACGAATACAGGAAATCTTTCAGAAGGCATGTTTATGTCGCTTCTTAGCACCATCAAAACCTATCTCGAAGGTTCTGAATCTCTAGCAAGGAAGGATTAAACAAGTGGAATACCAGGTAATACCATCTTGAAAAAAGATTCATGAAAATCAACCATTCAGCATTAAATGCGATAATCCAAAAAATACCGGGTCAATAGGATAAGACTTGCTCATATTGTGTATTTTGTGCCATGAACCTGTTAATTGCTCAAAGAATAAATATTAATGAAACATAAGCCGGAAGTTAGCTGGGATAGCCTAGCCTGGTAAGGCGCAGGTCTGGAAAGCCTGTGCTCTCGTAGCTCGGGAGTTCGAATCTCCCTCCCAGCGTATTACATGTAAATAACATTTGAAGCAAAAAATAATCGACCCCTTAACAAATCTTTTTGACCTAAAACAATGTATTGTACCAATCTAAATTCTTAAAAGGCAGTATTTATTTTAACCGAAAACAGAAGTGAAAATGATTAAAAAAGTGTAACTGTTAACAATATTTTTTTGGCTGCAACCTGTAATCAGGTTTTCATAATCGCGCCGAGGAATATCAGCAGGCCTATAACCACTCCAATGACAGCAGCGATAACGTAGAAGAACGTTGGAATAACGACTTCCTGAAGAATGCCATTTGTCAGTTTAAAGACATCATGAGCAGTGAATATAGTGACAAGACCCACAATTAACCCGACTACCAGCAAAATCGAACCCACGGCTCTGCTTTTACCGCTTCCAAAATAAGCAGTAAGTATCCCGAGTATCACAAGGGATATTGCCAAAAGAGCAAGCAAGATCGCAAAGAATACATTCCACTGCCAAGAAAAGTCAGTAACCATTTTTCATCCCCTATATCTTGATTCCCGTAAGTGTCTTAGTGTCTATAACACCTTCTATTGTCCTAATCTTTTCAATAACTATCTTGCCAAGTTCACTGAAGTCACTGGCATCAATTTTGACGATTAAATCGTATTCGCCAAAAAGCGGATGAGCCTCCACAACATATTTTATTGATGAAATCTTGTTGTAGACCTCCATCTCCTTTCCAGGAACAGTGCTTACAAGAACAAATGCGACTGACACATTACTTCAATTTCAGATACTTAGTAAATTAATAAATCTTTTCCCTCATTCTTTCTTTAAATCAAGCATAATCTTGCTCAAGAGATCCCGATGCAATACATACTCTTGCTTCCCTGAATCCATGTGCTTCCAGGTGTAAGAATTTTCCTCGATCTCTTTCTGACCAATTATTATTGCATCCGAACATCCCAGCCTGTTAGCTTCCTTCATCTGAGCGCTGAACTGTTTTTCCGAAGTGTCGAAGGAACATATTATGCCTAGAGATCTTATTTGATTTGTGATCTCTACAGCCTTTTCAATGTATTCACCTGATGTAACAGCAACAAAAAACGTCCTCGGCTTTTTTTGCGTTAATGTATCAGTTTCCTTCATCAGCATTTCAAGAATCAGGTCCCCCATGCCGAATCCCACTGCAGGAATATTTTGTCCAGAATAGAGATTAGCGAGATCATCGTAGCGGCCACCGCCAAGAATTGATCTGTATTTTCTTTTGTTGTCAAAAGCTTCAAACACCACCCCGGTGTAATAGGCAAGCCCGCGCACAACAGAAAGATCAACGTAAAATGTACCATTCGAATATTTTTTCAGAATCCTTAAAAGATCAAGAAACCTGTTAACTGCTTCCCTATCAGTCCTTTCAGTTATAGAATCAGTGAAAAAATCGTGAGCCTGATCAATGGGAATTTGCCGGTCAAGATATTCTACCAGTGACTTGACATCATCTCGTGAAAGGCCTATCTCTTTCATTTTGGCAATAAATTCATCAGCGTTAATTTTCCTGTATTTATCAATAACCGCAAATGCCCTGGAGGTATCAGTTATGTTATAACTTCTAAGAAGGCTGTCCATAATTAACCTGTCGTTCAGCAAGATCCGGTACTTACCGTTAAGGCCTAATTTATCGAGTATAGATGCAGCAAGTCCGATGACCTCAGCATCGGCCAGAGGAGTATTTGGACCGAATATATCCGCGTTGAGCTGATAGAATTCCCTCTGTCTTCCTGACTGAGGTTCCTCATATCTCCAGAACTTCTGGAAACTGTACCATTTAACCGGTCTTGATATATCTTTCCTGGAAGTAAGCATTCTTACCACAGTTGGTGTTGCTTCCGGAGTCAGTGAAATTTCACGGCCAGAACGATCCCTGAAAGAGAAACATTGAGATACGAGCTCATCGCCGGATTTTGTCCTGTACAGATCCAGCGATTCGACACTGGGCATCTCAATTTTACTGAAACCAAAAAGCTCCGCAAGATTTTCAGATACGGTGAATATCTTCTTCCTTGGTTCAGCTTCGTCCGGATATATATCGCGAAAACCCCTGACCTTTTCAATAGCCACGAGTCCTTAATACTTAAA
>JAKBLT010000045.1:0-7835 GCA_021831925.1 Thermoplasmata archaeon | reverse complement strand
AATTGAATTAGTTTAGTTTTAGAGTTTCATACCTGAATCCTCATTGTTTGCATTTTAGGTTGTTGATGTGTATTGATGTTGTGTATTACATACGTGGTGCTTATTAATACATCCTTGCTATCACCCAGTAATGAATAAACAAATTTTGATTATTTTGACGGCATCGATAATGATCCTGTCATCTTTTGCAGTTGCTTTCAGCAGCAACGTAGCTACTTTGAACACGAGTGAAAGATATTTGCCCCAGGGGAATACCGGTGGAGCATATATTGGGGATCTGACAATATATGCTAACGGAACGGCAAGTAATCCGAGCCTGGTATCAATAAGCGGGCACATATATACGCTTCTCACAAACATAAATGGTACTGTTACTATTCTGAGCAACAATACTGTATTCAACGGAAACGGCCATACGGTTAACGGCAGGGGATCAACTGCCTTGGAATCTTATTACGTTAATGGCCTGACAGTTGAGAACTTGATAGTAAAGAATTCGACTGCTGGCATATATCTGGATGTAGTCACAAACACGGCAGTTATGAACGATACCCTGATAGGTACTTCCACATTAGACGAATATTTTGTTGAAATCTACTATTCTTCGAACATCACGGTAAAATACAGCGATTTCCTGTTAAATTCAACTGCAACTTATTCGTATCCAATTTATGCTGAATATGATGCGTCTGTGAATGTTTCCAACAATATGTTTTCAGGGGCAACTTATCATGATTTCGTTTATGCATACGCGGTTGGTTTTTTTTCAGCCTGGAATAACACAATAATGTCAAAAGACTCCTCTAGTTACGCATTTTATGTCGAATGTGGAGGAACAGCCGTCCTGGGTTATAATTATGCAAATTATACTTATTATGGTATTTACGTTTATTGGCAGGAATCTGCAACAACCACCCACAACCAGTTTTACAATACTACATACGGACTGTATTTCGAATACGTAGCAAATGTGAGTTCATACCATGACAGCGCGCTTCATAGCTCTTCTGCAGCCATTCATATAGAAGATTCAGAAAATGCGCTTATTCAGTACGGCAACTTCAGTAATTCATATTATGGCGCTGAGTTGTGCTACGATGCCAATGTCACCATAGCAAACTCAAATCTTTCTGCTGCCTCCGAATATGCAGTTTATACTTATTATGGTTTTAGCTTGAACCTCTACAATGACATGTTAAAAATGTCACCTACCAGCACTTATGAGTCAATCTATACAGAATATATGTCAGGTTGGGTTAATCTCTCAAACGATACGGTATATATGCCGTCAGGAACAGGCTTATACCTGTATTATTCTCCACATTTCAATGTTTATAATTCATACATTAATGCAGAATACAATATCTATGCTGACACATCAGTGCTAGGAGCAACAATCTCCAACAACATTATGGAAACTATGAATGGCGGCTATACATTCTACATGGATGGTTACAGCTACTTCTATAATTTTGCTTTCACAAACAACACCGTAAAATCGCCTAGCTCAAAATATGCTTATTATGGTATCTACGCATATTCAAATTATGCTTCTAGTAATGTGTTCATAAAGAACAATACTTTCAGCTACAGCGATTATTCTGTATATGTGGATTTTAAATCGTATGGCGGAGGTAGTGTTTCAGTTCAGAACAATACATTTTTAAATGTCACAGATGCTATCGAATTATATTACTACTCCAGTATCCAGGTAACCGGCAACAATATACAGAACGTCACAGGTATAGGAATATGCGTTGAAACAGAAAGCGGTGGTCAGGTAAACGTTTCTTACAATAAGATTCGGGATGCACCTGGACCCAGTGATTTCAGCTATGGAATAACCGTGTACTATGGAACTGATGTAATAACGCACAATACTGTTTTGAACGGAGGTTCTAGTTCTGATGGAATATATGTTTATGAAAATATTGGCACATCGGTCTATGACAATTATGTCAATCATACAGAAATTGCTTTTTATCTCTATGAAAACAATTTGATTTCATTCTTCGATAATGGAGCATATAATTCAAGCTGTGGACTATACTCGTATTACAACCACAACTTCTATTATTATAGCAACACATTTGGTAACGATAACTACTCCTTTATCTCTTATTATGATTTTATCGGATCTATCTTTGCAAATAACTTTGTGGACAGTCAATCCAACAGTCACTCGCTCTACTTCCTCTATCTGTATGAATCCTATGGAAACTTGACTTTTTACCACAACAACTTCCTGAATGAAACCGTTCATTCAACTATAATCAATTACTACAAACCTTATGAGCCAATATACATGAACGCACCTCTTCCAGTTGGCGGAAACTACTGGTCCAATTATACCGGATCAGGCTCCAACGGCATAGGAACTACTCCAATGCCCGTCAATGGAACTCTTGTTGACTATTATCCGCTGACATCTATGTGGACTTCTCCTACAGTGACATTTGTTGAAACCGGACTCCCATATGGTACTTCCTGGTCTGTATCGATGAACTCAGCGATGAAGACATCTTCCACTGGAACAATAGTTTACTCACCGACAAATGGCCTTTACATGAATGTCAGCTACTCTGTATCAAATGTTCCGGGATATGTTGCTTCCAAGTATTCTGGAAGTGTTGCACTAGATGGTAAGAATGCAGTTATCACCGTTGCATTCACGCCTTACAATTACAATGTGACGTTCAAGGAATCAAACCTTCCTGCCGGAACCACATGGTCAGTGACTCTTAACGGTAATACAGAAACATCCAGCACTTCCGCTATATCGTTCAGCGTTCCAAACGGGACTTATAACTACTCTATCGGCTCAGTTCTGGGCTATCATACTGCATCTACAGGAAACTTGACAGTGGATGGTGCTTCTTTACTCATCCCCGTTACATTCCTACAGAATGAATACACACTGACAGTCAAGGAAACGGGCCTGCCTGCTGGTGATTCATGGATGTTTACGTTCAATGGCACACAGCATGCCTCCGTTTCTGACACAATTTCTATACAGACTGTGTCAGGTACCTACGCCGTAAGCGCGACGGGACCATCTGGTTATTCCGTTTCAGTGTCACCAAGCGTGACTGTGAGCAATGCAAACACAACATTCAGTCTTACGTTCTCCGCCATCCCGGAATACACCCTACTTGTAACAGAAACTGGTCTTTCATCAGGATCTTCCTGGACCTTCATATTGAATGGGCACACATATACAACTAACCTTTCTGCACTCTATGTCCAGGTAACCGCAGGGACGTATACGATAAACGCTTCAGGTCCTTCAGGATATATTGTTACGTTGAAAGCAACCTCTGTGACGGTAACTGGAAATACTACACTGACCGTGAGCTTCAGTTCACAACACACTTCATCATCTGGTTCCATTTATGAGGGCGTTGGAATCGGAGTAGTGGTTGGAGGAGTTGTTGCTGGTCTTGGGGTAATGTTTGCAACTGGTACTGGAATATTCCGCAGCATGAAAAAGGGAGGTAAATCTCCCTGATCTCAAATTTTTTATAAGCTAAAAAAAATGAGTCTCTGAGTCTCTTGAAATATTGCAGGACTTTTTATTATAAAAATGCTAATCTAACTTTTGTTTGCAGAATTAAAAAAAATGAAAATTTTATAAAAATTAGAAATCATGATAGGTTGAGAACCTACTGGTCCTTAGATTTCAGCTTCTCCAGAAGACGGTTTAGGGAAGCAGTCAGCTTGCCTAGCGCTTCGATATTGGATTTTGCCTCTTCAGGGACGTCACTGAAGTAATTCACGTAGTTCTCCATCTCATTGATCATATCCTCGATGGTATTAGGCCCAAATCTTCCTCCGAAGCCCCTCATAACCTCTCTCCTGTAAGAGATTTCCTGCTTTCCAGCTTCGGTTATGGAATAAGACCCATTCTCATTCCGAACAACGAGATCCAGCGATTCAAGGTTTCTGAGCAGCGGATATATTGAACCTGGGCTTGGTTTCCACCTGTCCATTGTCTTCTCCGCTATTGCTGACATTATTTCGGAACCCTTCATTGGCTTTTCGTTGAGAAGTTCAAGGACATAATGCCTTAGACCCCTGAAACCAACTCCTCCCATGAACCCGCGTCTTCCATGCCCACCATGCATTCCTTCTCTATGTTCATTGTATCCGTACATATCTATCAACACTATATCGCTTTCCGATATTAATAGATATCGGATTTCGATATTGTTTCAGCAGAATGATATAAGAAGGTTAAATATCTGATCAGGTTAGCGGGAATAGTTGATAGACTGCGAAGACTTTGGCGAAATACTGGTTTATGATAGAAAGGGAAAGCAGAGAACGCTGGACCATGAAACTACCGTCGCTTTATGCAAAAAGGCGCAGGAAGAAGGCGTCGGTATAGATGCTATCATAAAGAGAGAGATAGAGCCAGATCTGAAGTTGATAAAATTCATTTAAATCACATTTTAACCGGGTCACAAGTTTTTGCGTAACTGGTCGTTCTTGGACGAGGTAATTTGGTTTTGAAGTGGAGGATCAAGATTAATTTGATTTGTAGCGTTTCCATGAAGATTCTTTTTGCAATGGCAAAAAGGGGCATAGAAATCTCTTAATACAGCATGGTTTATACAATGATCCCAGCCACATTTTATTCGTAAGAGTTTATCGGATAAGTTTTTCATATCAGCTAGACATCGCGCCAACGGGATCTCTTTACGGCAATGAAGGTGAATATCAGCGTTATTATGATAAGTATGAGCCAGTAAACAGCAGTCTGCAATACCGAAAGTGCTGCAAAACCAGCCTGGCTCTGCGCAATCTGTGCGGCATACGTTGTGGGTGAAATATAAGCAAGATACCTGTAGGGGAAAGGAATATAGCTGATTGGATAATATATCGGCGGTATAGTGGTAAGTAATGGAGATAATATTCCTGCAAATGCCCAGCTCTGCACTATATCCGTTGAAAGTGTGGACAGGAAGAATCCAAGTGAAACTGCAAAGGTGAATATGGTAGCCATGTCAGCAGCAAGAATTAGTGCCCCAATTGCAGTTAGATGAACGAATAATATGTTGAATATCGCCAGAAGAACCAGAGTTGGCAGACTATAGACTATCTGGGAAATAGCCATTCCGGCTACATAAATTCCCGCCCCCGTTGGTGAACTCACCACCATGTCCTGGAGCCTCATGTCATTTTTCAGGTGAGATAGATCGCCCTGCATCGCGGTCCCGCTTCCAACCATGTTCATAATCAATGCACCTTCTGCAGCAACAGGCAGAAGTGTTCCATGGCTTGCAAATGTCACCACAGCAAGAATTGAAAGAGGGGCTAGAAGCGTGTTTACGAGCGTTACAGGATAATTGACCATTGCATATAGGGAATTAACAAGGACCGATGCGTAAAGCTGGCTACTGCGATGTCTTATCATCCCGTGTACCTCCATAAATGATATTCTCAAAAATTGTGTTTAACGATATTTCCTGGACAGTGAACCTGAGCCCTCTCGATATGAGGATGCTTACAAGATTGTATACCTGATCCTCGTAAGTGAATATTTGTGTACCTCCTTCTGCCAGATGCACTACTTTCCAGGAATCACCTTCTAATTCGAAGTCCGGTGAAGATACCCTGATGCTGTATGGATATTTGGATAAGTTCCTGAGATCTTCCATTGTTCCAAATCCAACGAGGTATCCCTTATTCAAGATTCCTATCCTTGATGCAAGTGCCTCCGCTTCCTCTAGGTAATGCGTGGTAAGAATGATGGATTTTCTGTCCTTGATAGAGGAGAAGAGGTTCCATAGATCTTTCCTGGAAATATAATCAAGACCTGTGGATGGTTCGTCTAGGAAGATTATATCGGCTTCCGACGCGAGAACCGTGGCCACCAGAACCTTACGCTTTTGGCCGCCGGAAAGTTTTCGATTCTTCTGGTGTTCAAACGCTTCCATGCCAAGTTTTCGTATCGTATCAGAGGCCATTTCCATTGCTTCTGCATGATTGTATCCGCGATACATCAGATAGGATGTGATTGTCTGGATGGGAGTCATCCACGGAACAGCTCTCGCCTCCTGTGGAACAGCCGCAATCCTTTCGCGTATTTTTTTAGGCAGGGAAACGACATCAACGCCATCGATAGTAGCGGTTCCGGAGGTTGGAAGCAATTGTGTGGAAAGAATTCGAACCAGAGTCGTCTTTCCGGCGCCATTCTCGCCAATAAGCGAAAAAATACCGTTTTCCTCGAGGGAGAAGGATACGTCTATCAACGCCGGCACTTTTCCGTCGTACGTTTTGAAGATGCCGGAAACTTCAAGTCGCATAAACCCTCTGCAGCAAATGGTTCACCCACGTAATAGCTTTTCCACAAATCAAGTGACAGGCAGATTTAGTACCCCGCCTCCTTAGCGTGAATGATCCAGAGGGTCAAAGTCTTTAGAATGTTTGATGGCTGGAATGGGATGTTGCAACTTTTCATATCCTCAACTTAATAACAGAGTTTCGTGATTTTTACATTTGTGTTATGGGCAAGAGTTATCTGCTATCGGAACCACAGAAAAAAATGAGAGGACCTGCATCGAGGCCTAAATTAAGGCCTCAACAGTTATGATGCGACAATCCTGTCATGATTTAATTTATAGGATTATGCTGAGTTACATGAAACATCTAAAACTAAATTTTTAGTTCACTTTCAGCGTTTGAATAAAGAATCCTTATAACTTACAAAACCATCTTAGCAGGATGTTTGAGCCTATTACAAGAAACATATTCCGTTGGGGGACTATCGATGGCGAGACAGGGATAATGATGTATTCCCATTTGCTACTGAGAGAAAACAAGGCCGTCCTGATTGATCCGCTTGCCATGCCTGAAATCATCAAGATGATCCGGATTCTGGGAGATCCGGTCGCTGTGATCATGACAACATACCCACACCTCAGAGGATGCTCTCTCCTTTCCAGGCAAATGGGCATTCCGTTATTTATACCGGACATTAAAGCAATTGATGAGGACGAAGCGATTACAAAAATGTTTATTGATCTCTATAGTATGAAAGAAGCTCGGCAATATGATGAATCAACCAGTCTGCCTCTTGATATTAAAGCCCATATTATTCCCGGGAGACACGAAATGGCGCTGAAGTTCGATGATTTCCTTATAGTAGGAGATTCCGCGTATGGATTAAATGGCAAACTCACCTTCTCCGCCGCTTTAAAGCCAATTATTAAGAAGACGTCTGCAAATGGACTTCTATCGGGGCATATAGAAGACATACCCAGTGGCTTGCAGGATATGTTATAGCTAACCAATGACCTGCAATAATTTACATTCAATTGGTTGTAACACACTGGATTGCTCTTTGACCTGCGCATCAACAAGAATCTCCATAGACATTAGTCAATTTTAATGTTGTAGCTGCACTCAGATTTTTTTACCCAGCATTGGCAAATAAACCAGCATAAGCCTGCTCCAAGCAGTAGAATCCTTGCTATCATTCTCTTTAGTTTCTTCGGAAAATGCACTCCAAAGTTCTTTTAAGATGGGATCAATTTTATTTGAAGTCCTCTTTGTCATTAATGCATAAGATATAGTATTTGGAGTCTGCTCTATCAGCCACTTTCTCAGACTTTCTGTATCGTCATCTCCAGAAGCAGCAATCCGGTCTGCGATAAGGCTAAGGATCATTGAATATCCCATTAATATTGAACTCACTGTTTCCTTTATTTCTTCAGTGGTTGCACTAAGAATAGGTTTTTCCCACTCCTTAATCTCTTCAGCCTTGAACATTTCCTCGTTCAATCGATAAAATTTTTCAACATAGTTCTTTCTAGGTATTACTTCAGGAGGCT